>NZ_JAAAWJ010000018.1 GCF_009914725.1 Methanogenium sp. MK-MG | reverse complement strand
AGGCAGGAGTGCAATGACCCCGTCCATATGCTCAAGAATGTAGCCCACGGCCTCGTCCAGCCGTTCAATGGCCCGCACCTTCTCCTCCACGCTTCCGAGATGGCCCGCCTCATCGGGCGCCTCCACATGCATATAGACAAAGTCAGCTGTCTCAAGGGCCGCAACCGCATAGCGCGCCTTTGCCATATAATCCGTGTCCAGGTAGCCTGTCGCACCGGGAACCGTGATGACCGCCATGCCCGCACACCGGGCGATGCCGTTCAACAGGTCAACGGCAGATATCATCGCACCGCGAACGCCATAGTGCTCTTCAAACGACGGAAGTTGTGGTTTTTTCCCGCCTGACCACGGCCAGATCCGGGTCGCAGGCATTTTACCGTCTGCAATGCGCTTTTGGTTCACCGGGTGATCTGCAAAGATCTCACTGCTCACCCGCACACACTCCTCAAGCAGGGTGGCGTCTCCACCGGATGGCAGGTATCCGGCAATCTCCCGGTCTACAATATCATGCGGCGGTGTTGTCTGTGCACCCGCCCCGCCGGGCACCACCAGCAGGTTGCGGTAGGAGACACCGGGATAGAGCGATACGTCAGGGAGTGCGGCATCAAGGGATGCCAGCAGAGCGGCCCCCTCCTCTGATGAAATATGTCCCGCTGAGAAGTCACGCATCACCCCGTCTGCCACCGTCACCAGGTTACAGCGGTAGGCGATGTCGTCCGGTGCGAGGTCGATGCCCATCGAGACGGCCTCAAGGGCTCCTCTCCCGGTATAGTAGAGGGCCGGATCATACCCAAGGACAGAGAGATTTGCAATATCACTGCCCGGTTCAAACCCGTCTTTTACGGTCTTCAGCATGCCGGACCGCCCTTCCCGAGCGATACGGTCCATGTTGGGGATATCTGCGTATGCGAGCGGCGTCTTGCTGTCCAGTGCCTCACAGGGCCAGTCAGCCATACCGTCGCCAAGAATAATCAGGTATTTCATATGGTATTCCTTTGCTGTTTTTATCAAAAATTTATGTCTCCGCAGTCAAAAGGAGGGGCGGACTATGCCATCTCCTGTAAGAGGGCACGCACCGCAATGCGCACGGACTCTGCAGACGTCACGGGAGGAACCCAGCCGAGCGCATTCATCTTTGCAACATCCAGCTGCATCTTCGGGACATCACCGACCCAGCCGCGGTCGCCGCCGGTGAACCGGTACGTGACATCGGCAAGGCCCATCTCCTCTGCGATGATGTCTGCAATATCGGTCACGCTGATCCAGTCCTCTGACCCGACATTAAAGAAATTGAACGTGTCATCCGAGTGCTCCGCGGCATACAGTATGCCCTCAACACAGGCAGTGACCTCAAGGTATGACTTGGTTTGTTTCCCGTCTCCGAGGATCTCAAGTTCACGGGGATTATCCTTCAGCTTGTGCATGAAGTCCCAGATGACTCCGTGATTGCTCCGTTCGCCGATGATGTTTGCAAACCGGAGGACCCATGCCTTCATGCCGTATGTGGCAGCGTAGGCAGAGATCATCGCCTCGTCGGCCAGTTTGGTGGCAGCATAGATGGAGATCGGGATCATCGGCGCATACTCCTCAGGTGTCGGGATGACCGCCGCTTCACCATACACGGTCGAAGTCGAGGTGAAGACCAGTTCCGGCACCTCATGCACCCGCATCGCCTCCAGAACCCGCATGGTGGCTTCGGTATTCTGCCGGTAGACCTCGTACGCCGCCCCCGCACTTGCCCGCACGTCAGGGTCTGCTGCGGCGTGGTACACACGCTGTGCACCGGCAAACGCATCCTGCCAGCCATCCTCCAGCAGGTCATCGGTCAGAAGCAGCAGAGAATCTGATGCAATGTGTCCGGCAAGATGTGCCGCTGAACCTGTTGCAAGGTTGTCGATGACAATGACTTCGTCCCCCCGGGCGACCAGTGCATCTGCCAAGTGGGAGCCGATAAACCCGGCACCGCCGGTGATGATCGATTTCATAGCTGACGTAGGTTTCGTCTGCTATACCATTAAAAACTCTCTTTTCACATAAAATAGTGTGAGACCTGACCAAATCAGCCGTGAATATATCCTTATTTTTCTCAAAGGAATGGTTATGGGTGCCTCAGACATCATCCCCGGCGTCTCCGGGGGGACCATGGCACTCATCACCGGCATATACGAACGGCTCATCAATGCCATCGGCAATATTCATCTGCATACCCTGCAGCACCTTGTCCAAAGAGACAAGAAGGCGCTTCGGGACGATCTGCTTGCGGTTGACCCCCTCTTTATGGGTGCACTTGTAGCGGGCATCGGTGTGGCGGCCCTCATCATGTCCCAGATCATCCTCTTTCTTCTGAACGGATACGCGGTCGAGACCTATGCGCTCTTCTTCGGCATCATCCTCGCATCCTCGGCGCTCATATTTCAGGAGATCAACCGCCGGGGAGCCGACATCATCGCGTTTCTCATCGCGGGGCTGGTCATCGGATATATCATTGCAGGGTTAAACCCTGTATCCATGGGTCATTCCCTCCCGGTGCTCTTTTTCACAGGCGCCATCGCCCTCTGCGCCATGATCCTTCCCGGCATATCCGGTGCATACATCACGCTCCTCTTCAACCAGTATGAATATCTGCTGAATGCCATTCACACCCTTGCCCTCCCGGAAATAATCACCTATATGACGGGGGGGGTCATCGGGCTTCTCGTCTTCTCCCGGACACTGCAGTATCTCCTCCGCACCCATCACGCAGTGATGCTGGCATTTCTCACCGGACTGATGCTCGGGTCTACGCGGATGCTTATGGGCATCATCACAGAAGAAGAGGGATTCGGAGTATCCGCCGTCGTCTTCACCATCGCAGGTATCACCCTTATTGTACTCATGGAGTATGCAAAACGCCGGATGGCTCCTGTCAATCCATAGGTATGGATATCAGCTGAACTACCCATGCATCCGGCCGGATGAATGTCGGAGACGGGGTTAATCCCTCCCCCTGTTTTTTGTAACTCTTTTTCCAGCCTCTGTGACCCCCTGTGCTGGGGAATCGGGGGGCAAAACGGACGTATTTTTTGCTCTTTTTTTCTGGTGGAAAAATACGGCTGTAATGCCTTTTATTTGCTAAAAATACGATTAGTTGCGGACTACTGAGGGGTCGCTATTGACGGATATTTTGGGAGGACGTATAGGCTGTCTCCGGTTGAGAACGGCCCGCTCCGGGCTTCTGTGTGGGTGCGCTTTTCCGGGGCAAAGATCCACAGGATGTGTCATTTAACTGTTATTTGGCCCCCGATGCCGGGATTTTGCCCAAAGTAACCGTGAGTCAGGTATATATACAGGTGCTGCATTTTTCCCATGAGGCCAATCTGATGCAAAAAGAAAACCAGCATTCAAATGAGAATCCGGGAGAATTTTCAATTGAAAAAGCATCACTAACTGCAGAATTTTTTGAAACCCTGCTAATGAACGCAAATGTATGGATTGCATTTCTTGACCCGAAAGGCAGCATTGTTGTCTGGAATACAGCGGCTGAAGAGATCAGCGGGTATACTGCGGGTGAAGTCAGAGGAAGCAATGATATATGGAAAAAACTGTATCCTGACCCGGAATACCGGAAAGTGGTTACAGAAAAGATAAATGACGCCATTCTAAACAGGCAAAAACTGGAACACTTTGAAACCACCATCCTCTCAAAAGAAAGGGTCAAAAAACAGATCTCATGGAATACCAGAGAAATTCTTGACCAAAACAATGAAACTCTTGGGTATATCGCAATGGGACGGGATATTTCCGAAATAGTATCCCTTGGTACTAAATTCAGAACCCTGCTGATGAACGCAAACGTATGGGTTGCATTTCTTGATTCACAGACCCATATTGAGGTCTGGAACAATGCGGCAGAGGAGATCAGCGGCTACACGGCAGATGAGGTGACAGGGAGTAACGATGTCTGGAAAAAACTGTATCCAGACCCCGAATACAGGAAATCCGTGACAGATAAAATACTCGACATCATCGCCAACAAAAAAGATATTGAGAATTTTGAGAGCAAAATAATCAGTAAAGACCGGTCACAAAAGATCATATCCTGGAATACCCGGGAGCTTAAAAACGGCGATGGGAACACGCTGGGATATATCATGATCGGGCGCGACATCACGACAGAAAAGAAACTGCATGCCGAGATGATTGAGTACATCGGCGAATCCGCGATGCGGCTGAAAAATCCTGTCGAAGTGATAAAATACAATATGGATGAAATGATTAAACGACTGGAGAAAGGCGAATGCACGACAGAGGATCTGATCCTGCAGATAAAGATCCAGACGAAGAATGCCGAACAGATTGTGGAGAACCTTCATGAACTGAACAGAGCGGTGAGTCTGGTTTTTGAAGATATGCCTCCAGAACTAAAGAGATTTTTATCAGAGTAGATGATCGTATGGATTTGCCATTTAATGAGGACAATGAGGGGATGATATATCTGGTCCTCTCGGAACCACGGAATCTCAGGAAAAAAAATATTGAGGTAATAAAGGAGATTACGGATAAGGGGTTTACCGCGATTGTCATCAGCACGAACGATCCGTATAGTGTGCTTCGAAAAGATTATCTGAAAGGTGGCATAAACCTCGAGAACGTCCATTTCATCGATGCCATAACGAAGTACGCAATCGGAAAAGAGTCGGAAGGCGCTGTTAACTGTACATTTGTTAACAATCCCTCTAACCTGACCGACATGGGTATCGCAGTCACAGAGCTGCTGAAACATATTGAGGGGGATAACGTATGGGTGATTCTGGATTCGGTTAACAGTATGCTCATATATATTTCATCCGTTAATCTGACAAAATTCATCCATTTTATAACCAGCAAATTAAAGATACTCGATATATCGGGAGTACTTCTTGCCGTGGAAAATGGAATCGATCCATCCACTCTGGCACAGCTTGAGGGCTTTGTGGACGGGATTATTAAAAGTGAGGAATGAAGACAATTGATAGTCTGTTCCATGCCATTTTTCCCATGCAGACAGGTGATGCGGGACAGACGCTATCCCCGTCATCCACGCATACAGTCCCTGTGACAAGTGATAAACCGTATAACACCCCCATGCCGATACTAATACAGATTTGATATGTATATTGGCATTGACCACGGCACAACGGCACTGCGGTTTGCATCGGATACCGCAGAATTCAGGATACCCCGTGAGAAGGCGACTGAATTCACGACTGCAGCACTCGAACGAATCTGCCCGGCAGAAGAGATTGAAGGCATCGCCGTCTGTTACTCGATGGGAGATGCCATCACTGCCATAACTGACATCCGGAAGGTAAAAAACCGCGGCATCATCACCCGTGAGGGGGCCGGAAAACACACCGGCGGCGGGACACGTGTCTATGACGAGATTGCAGCGTCCGGCATTCCCGCAGTGGTCATGCCCGGCATCCACCGCGGGTCACCCACCGACCCCCGGTTTAAGGCATACTCGCACCAGACCAGCCCGGAGAAACTTGGCATCGCCTATGAAGTGCAGCAGGCGCTGGGCGAGACCTTCATTGTATCAGACGTGAGTTCCAACACCGTCAGCCTGCTCGTCACCGACGGGGCCGTCACCGGTGCCTTCGATGCCTGTGTCTTTGCCCCGGGCACCACCCACGGCGCCCTCGATGTGGATGCGATACGCCGGATTGACCGGGGAGAGGAGACAGCAAACGAGGCATTCCTCCACGCAGGCGTCCGGCACACCATCCCTGAAGACCTGCAGGAGGCAACCCTCGCTCTCTGGACGGCAATGGAAATTGCATCCCTGCGCCTGCTTGCCCCCGACGCACCGGTCGCACTCGCCGGGTCACAGGCACCCGCCATCGCTGCGGAAGTATCCCGTCTCATGTCAACGCCGGTCACGGTCTTTGACGACTGGGTCGCGGCCCGCGGCTGTGCACGGATTGCACGGGATGTGTTTGAAGGCGGGGTGACGTCGGTGCTGGGGTTAAGGGTTGACAGGTGAGGGATTCCGGAATCGTTTTTGAAAAATACCTGAATTCCTTTTTACTAATAAAGATTTGCAGAGATTTGGATATGGTCGCTAAATTTGCATCAAATGGAACATTCAGGTAGTAAACCTTATTGTTTTTTCCCACGTACGTCTCAACAGTCGTGCGTCACTACGAATGTCTGCCGCACGCGGGTAATGGCCGTTCTTTTCATCGGGGTGGCAGCCATAACAGCGAGAGTCATCGCCGTTACCGGGATTTGTATGTGCTGGTGAGGGAGAAGACCATCTGCATCAATCATGGGTCTTGTCCCCCGTGATGATATGACCAAATACGCAAAGGCGGTAGCTATTGCTCATTCCGGCAACCGCTCGTGACGCACCGCGTATCCATGAACAAATGGAAAAATTGCAAAAGGAACAAAGGAGGACGTCGTCAAGTCCAAAGTCGTTCATCCATGTTCGACGGGGACGGGATTGTGTCGCTCTCTGAATGAGAATCAGATAATCAGGTGAAATATACCATGAAACAGGGAATAATATTACTACTTTCCATAATGCTCGCACTCTGCCTTGTGCAGGGTGCTGCGGCAGCAGATTTTATTGAGACCGTTGCAGACGTTGACCCATCGGGTGATTTCGCACCCGGTGATCCGGTCACCGTGCACGTCATCGTCAGACTGACCGGCAGCGGTGATATAGGTACTTTTAATCCAGCCGAAGAGCTTGAGGCATACACCGAGCTTGATGACCCGGAATGGGATTATACCATTCTGGTGAATAAACAGGGCATACCGAAACAGACCAGCAGCCGGTATCTGCGCCTCCTCGGATGGGATCTCTCATATCCGGAAGAAAATGAGGTGCTTGTTGACTATGCCCTTTCCGGAAGGGTGCCTACTGTCGCACAGACCTCTGAAACCGCCCTCTTCCGCCTGCGCCAGCTGGATAAAGATGGCAGAGTCTGGCCCGGCAATGAGTTCCTCATTAAACCTACGGTGATCAATCCGGGGGAGCAATATATCACCGCAGCCACATCCTCTGCAACCATTGCAAGGGGCGATGACCTCTCCATCACCGGTACCGCAGAGGAGAATCCCGTTGCAGGCGTGGCACTTTGGATCCTCGGCAGGAACTGTGCATCCTATGCCACCGAAACCGTTGATGGGAGCGGTGCATTTGAGTACCGGTTCGGGGACACGGCAAACCTTGCACCCGGGCAGTACTTCGTCGTGGTGCAGCACCCGATGCAGGACGGCCGGTTTGATCTTGTCCCCCAGGCAGGCAACCCTGCACCAGGCCAGGCCGCCGTTGTCCGTCCGGTTCTCGATGCAGAACTCACAACGGGTGGACTCTTACCCCCGATATTCATCCTTGAAGGCCAGGGTAGTCTCCAGGGATCTAATGCAGCAACCGCACTTATCAACGCAATGAACGATCCTGAGGTCGATGATACCTTCTACGAACTCTCCTTCATGATCCAGGAACCCTGGATAATGATCAATCCAGTCGGTGACAGATATGTGAATGAGACCTTCATTATCAGCGGCAGCACCAACCTTGCCGTTGGTGACAGTCTGTGTGTTGACGTCACTTCATTGAGTGGTGCATTGTCCGGCTCATCCGGCACCGTTTTTATAGTCGCTGGTGACACTGATGGCGCGAACACCTGGGAATTTACCGTTGACACATCCGCATACCCTCCCGACTACTACACTGTCACGGTAACAGGAATGGGGACGGCACCGATGGCAACCCAGACCTTCAGCATCCTGGAAGAACAAACCAGTTATGTTTCCATCACCACGTCCGGTAACAGTCCATACTACATTGGCGAGGAGATTGTTTTTTCCGGAACGAATACTGACAGTAACACCACTTGGCTCTTTATCTCCGGTCCCAATCTGCCAGGAAAAGGTGGTTTACTCGAGGATCCACGCAATGGAGTAAACACCGCAGCAGTCGGAAATTTTGCCTTCCCTGACGGCAGCCTTGACTCCGGTGAAGTATGGACGGGCGAGAATGTTACGGCAGACAATACCTGGGAGTATAGGTGGGATACTAGCGGTGTGAACCTCGATGCAGGTAGCTATACTATCTCTGCAGTCAGCACCGCAACCGATCAGGATGACCTTGAGACACAGGATGCAATCTATGCTACAGCATCTATCACCGTCAAGCAACCGTTTATTACGGCAGGCATATCCTCGGCAACTGTTACAAAGGGGGATGACCTGCAGATCACCGGCAGCGCGACCGGCGAACCCGCACCCGGTGTGGCAGTCTGGATCCTCGGTAAGAACTATGTCTCTTATGTCACCGAGAGTGTTGGGGAGAACAGCACATTCGGCTACACGTTCACAAACACGACAGACCTTGCACCCGGTCAGTACTTCGCAATCGTCCAGCACCCCATGACCAATGATCAGTTCGACATTGCGCCCCAGATAAACAACCCCGCAATGGGACAGATCGCTGTTGTCCGTCCGGTTCTCGATGCAGAACTCGCAACTGGTGAGCTCTTACCCCCGGTATTCATCCTTGAAGGCGCCGGGAGTCTCCAGGGAGCCAACGCAGCAACAGCACTTGTCGACGCAATGAACAGTGCAGACATTGACGACACCTACTACAAACTCACCTTCATGGTTCAGGAACCGTTGATTCTGATCAATGCGATCAGTGACAAGTATGTGGGCGAGACCTTCACCATCAGCGGCACCACCAACCTCGCCGTCGGAAACAATCTGATGGTGAATGTTGCCCCGGCCCTGAACGCTACATGCCCCGGTGCATCCGGCACTGTCCCGGTTATTGCAGGGGAGATAGAGGGTGCGAACGTCTGGGAGTTTGCGGTTGACACATCCGCCTTCACTCCCGACGACTACATCGTCACCGTAGAGAGTTTTGAAGCAGCACAGACGGCAACCCGGACCTTCACCGTTCTGCAGGCAGATCAGAACCATGGCATCACTATCACTGCAACCGGAAACTGCCCATACTCCATCGGTGAAGAAATTTTCATCTCCGGCACAAACACCGACAGTGACACCACCTGGCTCTTTGTGAGCGGTTCGAGTCTCCCCTCAAAAGGTGGCTCAATAGAGAACCCAAATGACGGAGTGAATTCTGCAACAAATGCAAACGGTCTTCCTGTCAGCTCGTTCTACCCCGACGGCTACCTTGACTCGGATGAGGTGTGGGAAGGCGTGAACGTAGCAGCAGACAACACCTGGGAATGCAGGTGGGACACCACGGGAGCGGATCTTGATGCAGGCATATATACCATTTATGCAGTCACCACTGCGACAGACAGGGATGACCTTGGCAGTCACTCCGCAAGCTATGCGATTGCGTCCGTCACCCTCAAAAAACCATATCTGACTGCAATGATATCCTCTTCAGTCGTTGCAAAGGGTGATGATCTGTCAATCACCGGTAACACATCCAATTATCTTACCCAAGACATTGCACTTTGGATATTCAGTAAGAACTATGTTTTCCAGACAACTCAGACAGTTGGGGAGAACGGTGTCTTCACGTACACCCTCGCAAACACCACAAACCTTGCAGCAGGCCAGTATTTCGTCCTCGTTCAGCACCCGATGGACAACGACCAGTTTGACCTCACTCCTCAGGCAGACAACCCCGCAGCAGGCCAGACCGCTGTTGTCCGCCCGGTTCTCGATGCAGAATATGCTAATCCGAACACAGGACTCTTACCGCCTGTCTTCCTCATTGAAGGCCCGGGCAGTCTCCAGGGATCTGACGCATACACAGCACTCGTCAACGCAATGAACAACCCGGAGATTGACGACACCTGTTTCAGGCTTACTTTCATGGTTGAGGAACCATGGATCATGATCGATGCAATCGGCGACCGGTATGCCGGAGATATCTTTCACCTCACCGGCACCACCAATCTCGCCGTTGGTGACAGACTGATTGTGGATGTTACCTCATCCTCATTCAGGCCGACCGAGACGACACCAGCGAGTGAATTTATAGGTTCATCCGGGACGGTTTTTGTTACCGCAGGTGAGAACGAAGGCGTGAACGTCTGGGATTTCACGGTTAACACATCTTCATTCATCCCAGACGAGTACATCGTCAGGGTAGAAGGTATTGTGCCAGATCAGACTGCAACCCGGATATTCAACGTCCTGCCTGCAGCACCCAATCCGGATCCCACCCCGCAGCCGACCTATGATGTCACCTGCTCCTTTTCCCCCGGCTGGAACCTCATATCAACACCGGTAGACACCCCCGCCATCACTACCTCCGGATTCCTCTATGAAACCGCCTATGCATACAACACCACAACCGGTACGTACGAAACAGTCCCGCTCGCGGATATTGTGCCGGGAGAAGGATACTGGGTGGGTGCATTCACAGGTGGAGAGATTACCTTCACCGGCGTTCCCCTGACCGAGTATCAAAAGAATCTCTCCACAGGATGGAACCTGATCGGAGGCGTCGGCATCGCAACCCAGACCGGAAACATCCGTGCCAATCACGGAGCGGCCCACTCAGGTCAGACATACCGCTACAGCACCGAGGGGCATGTATACAGTCAGGCATCCTTACTTGAACCGGGGGTAGGCTACTGGATATCATCGGCAGCACCCTGCAACATCTGTGTCAATATCACCCCGCCGGTAACACCGGCATAACCACCGGCATCCCCTCATCACCTTTTTTGTTCACAGACTCAGCCGGAGTATCCGAAACACAATCCCGTTCCCTTTTGCCGAACCAGAAATATAGGCACTGTTCTCCGGAATTTCAGCCCATCCCAGCCCGATTCTCCCAACAACCCGGCCGGAATCGGATCACATTACCGCAGAAACCCAACAGAAACAGACGGTCCCTCCGGCAGAACAATTCCGCGTGTCTCCCTGCGCCATTCCTCAGATTTCGACAAATAAAGAAGAACAGGCGGGCAATTACCACCCGTGGGGGATACCCGGTATGCCTCGTCCAAAAATTCTTATCTATTAATCATGTAAGATTATATGGGGATTTTTTTGAGAGAACTACGAATCCATGGAAGAGGAGGGCAGGGGTCTGTGACCGCAGCAGAACTCATTGCAACCGCTGCCTTCAAAAGCGGCGTCTACTCACAGGCGTTTCCCGCATTTGGTGTCGAACGGCGTGGAGCACCGGTGCAGGCATTCGTCCGCTTCAGTGACGAGAAAGTCCGCCTTCGCAGCCAGATATATGAACCAGACTATATTGTCGTGCAGGACAGTTCGCTCATCGCCGACGTCGACGTCTTCAGCGGACTGAAAGAGGGCGGTATTGCGCTCGTCAACACCGAGAACGATAGTGTCGAGGGTGTGCCTGATGGTGTGAGACTCATCACCATCGACGCCACATCCCTCGCACTTGAGATCCTCGGACTGCCCATCACAAACACCACCCTCATGGGTGCATTTGCCGCTGCCACCGGTGAAATCGAACTGGAGGCACTGGAAGAGGCACTCAGAGAACGCTTCTCCGGCTCCCTTGCTGAGAAGAATGTCGCAGCCGCACGCTGCGCCTACGAACTTGTCAGGGAGGAGCAGTAATATGGCACTCCGTATCGGATGCGCTGCTGAACCCGGCAGAGCACAGAACAATAAAACCGGATCCTGGCGCGTCTTCATGCCAGTCGTAGACATGGAGAAATGCACCCTATGCGGCACATGCATACTCATCTGCCCGGAGACATCAGTCAGTGAAAAGGACGGAAATATTCTCTTTGATCTTGACTTCTGCAAGGGCTGCGGCGTCTGCGCCAGAGAGTGCCCCGGAGATGCTATTACCATGATTCAGGAGGAAAAATAAGATGTTGCAGATAATGGAGGGATCTCACGCCGTTGCAGAAGCAGCAAAACTCTGCCGGCCCGAGGTCGTCTCCGCATACCCAATCACCCCCCAGACCCATATCGTTGAACGCCTGGCAGAGATGGTCGCCGACGGCGAACTGGACGCAGAATATATGTGTGTGGAGTCAGAGCTCTCCGCACTCTCCGTCTGCCTCGGAGCATCCGCCACAGGTTCACGTGTCTACTCGGCCACCTCATCCCAGGGTCTTATGCTCATGGCAGAAGTGGTCTTCAATGTGGCAGGCATGCGCCAGCCGATTGTGATGTCGATTGTCAACCGTGCACTCGGTGCACCGCTCTCCATATGGAACGACCAGCAGGACTCCATCTCCCTCAGGGACTCAGGATGGTTCCAGCTCTACGGCGAGGATGTCCAGGAGATGACGGATCAGCACTTCATCGCATACAAGGCAGCAGAACAGCACGACGTCCTGCTTCCGGGATTCGTCTGCTTTGACGGATTCATCCTCTCGCACACCTATGAACCGGTGGACATCCCGACACAGGAAGAGATCGACGCATTCCTCCCGCCCTATGTCCCCTATAACAAACTCGATGCAAAAGCACCGCTCTCCATGGGCATGTATGCCACACCCGACTACTACATGGAGTTCAGGTACGAGACGGATCAGGCCATGAAGCGTGCCGGTGACGCCATCAGCGCAGCAGGCAGGGAGTTTGGCGAGATGTTCGGCCGCGACTACTCCGCCCACACCGAGAGCTACCGCATGGACGACGCTGATGTTGCATTCGTTGCCCTCGGCTCAATATGCGGCACGGTAAAAGACGCCATCGACGAGATGCGTGCAGACGGCATCAAGGCAGGCCTCGTCAAAATACGGACCTTCCGGCCGTTCCCGGCAGAAGAGATTGCACAGGCACTCGCCGGTGTCCCCAAAGTCGCAGTCCTTGAGAAGAACATCTCCGTCGGCTCCGCCATGAAAGGCGCCGTCGGTCCTGAAGTTAAGGATGCAGTCACCGGCACCGGCATTGACGTATACAGCTATGTCATCGGCCTCGGCGGCAGGGATATCCGTAAAAAAGACATCCGTGCCGTTGCAGCACTTGCAGAGAAGGGCGTTGGAAATATGTTCTATGGCCTCAGAACGGAGGTGCTCTAAAATGGTCGACAAATCACTGGAACTCTTTGACTGCGGCCACCGTGCCTGCGGTGGATGCGGCCCTGCAATGCTTGCACGCTTCATCCTGAAAGGGACAGGCGAGGACGTCATTGTGGTCGCGTCAACCGGGTGCATGGAGGTATTCTCCACCCCGTACCCCGAGACCGCATGGAAGGTTCCCTGGATTCACTCGCTCTTCGAGAACGCAGCAGCAGTCGCATCCGGTATCGAGGCTTCCTTAAAGCACAACAACCGGACAGAGAAGGTTGTCTGCATCTGTGGTGACGGCGCCACCTTTGACATCGGTATGCTCTGCATCTCCGGTGCCTTTGAGCGCGGGCACGACATCACCTACATCTGCTACGATAACGAGGCATACATGAACACCGGCATACAGCGGTCCGGTGCCACACCGTATGACGCGAGCACCACGACATCGCCTGCAGGCAGGATGTCAATGGGCAACTCGCGCCCTAAAAAAGATCTCCCCCAGATCCTCAACGCCCACGGGGCAACCTATGTCGCAACGGCATCGGTTGCATACCCGATGGACGTCATGAAGAAGGTCGAAAAAGCCGTCAACACCCCGGGTGCAACCTATCTGCAGGTCCACGCCCCGTGCAGCACAGGCTGGGGATTTGACGGTTCAAAGACGATTGAGATCGGCAAACAGGCAATTGAGTGCGGTCTCTGGGTCAACTACGAGATGGAGAACGGCGAACTGACAAAGGCAAAGAAAGTGCGCCGTGTCCCGGTTGACGGTTACCTGAAGGCACAGAAGCGGTTCCGCCACCTCTTTAAGCCACAGCCGGTCACAGAAGAGATTGCAAAGATTCAGGCAATCGCCGATGCAAACGCCGCAAAATACGGCATCGATATAAATCTGAACAAATAATCCACCACCGGTGGACATTCACCACTTTTTTTAAAAATCCTGCAAAAAAGGAATATTTGAATTGTGTTATATCTTCCTCAGAAGAGCGCATGCCCCGCACCCGGCCAGAATTCCCATAAACCCGAGAGGGGTCTGGGTGGAGGTGGGGGTGGGAGATGATGTTGGCACCGTTGTTGCCGGAGCCGTTGGCAGGACGGTCGGCTCTGCAGTCGGTTCTGTGACAGGCCCCGCAGGATATGTCATCATATAGAACCCACCCTTGGTAATCGCTGCCTTCAGGAACCCGTCGTTATCGTCTGTCTCTGCATCAACCGTATACCATTTGCCGGTCTGCTCATTCCACCAGTAGAGGTTGTGGAAAAGGGAGTCATCACTGATGCGAATACCCAGTTCGGCAGACGGGAAGAACAATGAATCCTCCGGGCTGATACGGTAGACGGAAAGTTGATTCTGTCCTTCCGGAGACGGGCCGATATTCTGTGAGTCGCCCGCCCCGATGAGGGAGAGGGACGTGAGTGCCTGTGCCTTCTCGTTTAAGGCCCGTGTCCCTTTCTCCACCGAGACATATGCCAGACCTACCTGGTCATGCAGCAGGGTGTCCGTCTCTACAATGCCGCCGCTGGTGGTGTCAAGGGCGACCGTCCCGGTGCCGGTCACCAGGGTGGGAGCTTCCGGCGTGGGCGTTGTCCCGGGAGATTCCGTTGCTGTTGCAAGCAGGGTGAAGGTGTCGTCCTGAATCTTTCCCATCACATTTTTCAGCCCGTTCACATCGGCATAGGCGTAGTAGGTATACTCGCCGGCATTATACTCTGCATTGCCGGTGTCCCAGACACAGGTGGCACCGGATTCAACCGGCACATAGGCAATGGAAGTCTGCGGGTGCTGATCGGTGATTGAAACAGAATGCGGCACGGGTGCGTCATCATAGAGTGCTGAATAGGTGAACCCTCCGGGAGCCACCACATAGAGATCAATACCCGGCTCACCGGCGCTGACACCCGGCCGGTTAAAGATCGGATACAGGTTTGTCTCCATACGGAAGCCGAGTTTCACGCCCCGGATGGTCTTATAATTGGTGCCGTCCTTGCCCCCCTCCGGGGTATATACCCAGAGTTTTACACTTGCTTCCGGCTGATTCACCAGGAACGCCAGATGAGGCGTTGCTTGTGCCACACCGTTCGGATAGGAATACCAGGCACCGCTACGCCCGTTAAACTGCACAGGTGTCGCATCAAACGCTGATGGGATCACCGTAATGGCGATCTCCGGCACACTCGCAGCGGTAACGGTGGTCCCCGGAGGATACCATGCCACCTGGGTATCATTGGCCGCCAAAACACCCGGCTGCAAAACCAGCCCCTCTTCACCGACAAAAACGGTCGACCCCTGTGTGACATCAGCAACAGATGCACCGACCGGCATCGCACAGATGCCGACAAGGCCGATAAGACACGCAAAAATAATCAGTTGTATTCGCATTATTGTTCACCTCTTATATCTGGCAGATATTATCTGCCAGATATAAGAGGGTGCCGTCATGCGTCCGGCGGGTTACTCTTTTTTCCGGCGGGCGATCAGGTACGGGACCAGAAAGATCACCACGAGACCGATCCAGAATGCCCCGAAGATGATGAGCGCCTGCTCCTGGAAGGCGTCATAATAGCGGACCTGCGCACTCCGTGCATCCTCCCAGAGAATCGTCGTGCCGTTTCCGGTCGCATTAACCGTGCCGCCTGTGCTCACAGATCCCAGGAACGGATTTGCTACCCGGTAGTGTTCCGGCAGCGAGATGGTAATATTTGATTTATCGGAGAGCATCACCGTGAGTTCATTCGTCTTCAGGGGTGCGGTATAGCGAATCGTGTAATTGCCTTCAGGAAATTCTATGGTGCCGGAGTCCTCGCCGGTGAAATTCACCGGGCCGGTCTCATTGAAGACGGATATATTCGATACCGTAATCCGCACCGGTTCACCCATCAGCCCGGGCTCGGTGAAGGCATACTTCTCTGCCTGCAGCACCTCAATCTCTGCGGTATATGCAGTGCCGTTCTCTCTGACCGTATAATTGGCCGAGAGAGCGGACGCACTGCCCACACAGAGGATCAGCGCAAGACAGATAAGAGCGACTGAATATCTGCGTCTATCTCTATTGGGGGGTTGCATTGGCGGATCACCGTCTCCGGGTCTTTCAGGAGGTGCCCGGTCACCACACACACAATCCGTTCGTCAGGGTCGATACGCCCTTCTTCCAGCAGTTTTTTGATGCCCGCAACCGACGCTGCCGAAGCAGGTTCAACACCGATACCCTCCTTGCGGGCCAGGTCGCGCTGCATCGCGAGTATCTCCTCATCGGTGACAGACTCTGCTGTACCGCCCGTTTCGCGGATGGCACGCAGTGCCTTCTCCGCATTGACCGGTGCACCGATACGGATGGCGGTCGCCACCGTCTCCGGCGATTTGAACGGGATCACTTCCGGCAGGTTGCCTGCGATTGCCTCTACAACCGGCTGTGACCCTGCCGCCTGGATGCCGGTCATCATCGGCATCCGGTCAATGAAGCCAAGTTCGATGAACTCGCCCAGACCCTTGTGCACAGCAGATATATTGCCTGCATTCCCGACCGGGAGGACAATCCGGTCCGGCACGTCACCAAGCTGGTCTACTATCTCAAACCCGATGGTCTTCTGCCCTTCCAGCCGGTAGGGGTTGACCGAGTTTAAGAGATAGAGGCCTTCGGAGAGGCAGAGATCGTGCACCATCTCAAGGGCACGGTCAAAGTTGTCACGAATGGCAATGACCTTCGCACCGTGCATCAGTGCCTGTGCCACCTTGCCGAGTGCCACATTCCCCGCAGGGAGGAGCACAACGGCAGGAATTCCGGCCTTTGCCGCATAGGCGGCGAGTGAGGCCGAGGTATTGCCGGTCGACGCACAGGCAACAGTCTTCATCCCGAGCTGCATCGCCATGGAGACACCGACGGTCATCCCACGGTCCTTGAACGATCCCGAGGGGTTCATTCCCTCATGCTTTGCATACAGGTGTTTCAGGCCGAGTTCCTCACCGAGTCTCTTCATGTGATAGAGCGGGGTGCCTCCTTCCTGCAGGGAGACCGGAACACCTGTTACGGGAAGCAGTTCACGATAGCGCCAGAGGTTCAGGGGGCGGCGGTTCCACTCGGCACGGGAGATATTCAAACCATCGAGGTCGTATTTTACCGCAAGCAGGTGGCCGCATTCGCGGCAGCGGTAGATGATTTCATCTGGTGAATATTCAGTACCACAGCCTATGCAGACAAGACGATACATGGTGTACAGATTAGTGTCCGTGGTAGGTATAGATACTTCCCTCCCATACTGTTCAGAGAGAGGAATACAGCTCATCCCGCCGGTCTGCACCTACCGGGAATGCAGCACGCGCTGCCCGGACGGCGGCAGGGTCGATATCCGCACAGACAAGACAGCTGCCGGTACCCTCTGCCCGGACGACAGTCTCTCCCTGCGGGTTAGCAATGGTGGTGCCACCGCAGTATGCTCCTCCTGCAGCACCTTTTGCAGGATTAATACCCAGCACATACATCTGGTTTTCAAGGGCACGGGCATGCAGAAAGAGGCTCCAGTGTTTCAGCCGGGTGCATGGCCAGGCGGCAGGTACGATCACCGCTGCACAGCCCGCCCGTGCATAGGCACCAAAGAGGTCGGCAAACCGCAGGTCATAGCAGATGGCAATGCCAAACCGGACTCCGCCAAGTGTGAATATGCTGAGCTTTGCTCCCGGCAGGAAAGCTGCATCCTCTCCCCCCGGTGAGAAGAGATGCATCTTGGCATACTCTGCAATGCATCTGCCGTCCGGTGTGAAGACCGCAGCGACATTCTGCGGCAGGGTATCCGTCTCTTTGCGGTATGAACCCAGCACATGAATACCAGCCTCCTCTGCAACCGCAGACCAGCACCTGCAGATGGCACCCGACCCGTCATCGGTGAATGCCGTTCCCTGCGGATCCCAGCCGGTCGGATACTGTTCGGGAAATGCGATGAGGGAGGCACCCTGCTTTCGGGCCTCCAAAGCAAATTCTCTTGCCCGTGCGAGGTTTATTTCAGGAGCGTCAGGGACACTTTCTGCCTGCACACAGCAGGTACGGACTGCGGCCTCACTCATCAGACTCCCCGGATACCGCACTGACAGCACCCCTGTTCACAATATACACTCCGGTAATGATGAGTGCACCACAGACGAGAAGGAGCGGCCCTCCAAACGATATGGAATACCCTAAAATCTCTGCTGCTATCAGCGTACCTGCAAGAACGATGGATCCCCCGACAAGAATCATTCCCCCCCGTAGTAATAATTCAGACATGATATTACAACACCCTCCGGTTATTAACAGTAAATTTCATTCATGCCTCCATTTAGCTTTTTGTTTCGTGCCTTCCGGGAACTGAGGAGGGCCGGTGGCTGTCAGCGAGGTATAACGATATTCGTATGCCGTATTTCACTGTCTGTGTGTATGACCAGCGGCACACACTGTCAAAGCATCGTGTTTTCTGTCCACACGATACCCAAAAAAGAATAATTGATTGCCTGCACGTTCACTCGTACAGGAATGCTTCGTCAATTCGTTTGTATGAGTTAAGTTCTTCCGGCGCAAAATGAATCGCAATCTCGCGTGCTGCTGTCTCATCGGAGTCAGAGCCGTGGATGACATTCATTCCTATTTCCATTGCACGGTCACCACGGATGGTACCGGGTGCTGCCTCTGCAGGATTCGTTGCCCCGATCATCTGCCGGGTGATGCCAACGATATCTTTGCCTTCCCATACCATGAGGAGACAGGGTCCGCTCGTGATATAGGTCTTCAGACCTGCGAAGAACGGTTTTTCGGTGTGTTCGGCGTAGTGCTCCATCACACGGTCTTCCGGAAGAGTCTCAAACTTTCCGGCGACCATCTTCAGGCCTTTCTTCTCAAACCGGGCAATGATCTCACCGACAAGGCCACGCTGGACACCATCGGGCTTGATCATTAAAAAGGTGCGATCCATAAGGGATTACTCCTTGCCGAGTGCTTTGCGGCCTGCTTTGGTCCAGACAACACGCCGGGGGACACGCCCGAGGCGATGGTTGTTCTGGCATTTCTGGCTGCAGTAGTAGGAGATGGATCCGTCCTTGCGGACATACATCTTTCCGGTACCGGGTTCCAGCGGTTCACCGCAGAACGTACAGATATGATGCTCAACCATTCACTTCACCTTCTTGAGAGTTTCTTTGCCTCACGCTCTGTTTCAAGGAGCATGATTACATCACCGTCACGGATAGGTCCAACCGTGTTGCGGGTGACGATACGGCCTTTATTGTTTCCTTCGAGGATACGGCACTTTACCTGCATGGCTTCTCCATGCATACCGGTACTGCCGATGACCTCAAGGACTTCTGCCGGCGTTGCGTCTGCCATAGGTCAGCTCACCCTCTCAGTTCTGAGATCTGTCCTACGACCTCAACAAGAAGATCTTTTGCCTTTCCTGCTTTGACAATTGCTGCTGCTGCGGAGCCGACATCGAGTCCGCTTGCTGCGCCAACATCATTCTGCTTATTGATGATAATATATGGAATCTGCTTTTCGTCGCAGAGTGCAGGAAGGTGCATTACAATCTCTTCCGGCTCAACGTCGCCGCCAATAAGCACGAGTTCAGCGTTTCCGCGCTCGACAGCCTTTGTTGCTTCGTTTGATCCTTTCTTAATTTTACCAGTGTCCCGGGAGACCTCAAGCACTTCAAGAGCTTTGTTCTGGATCTCGTCAGGAACTTCAAATGTTGCGTATACTTTTGACATAACTCACCTCATTCAGGAGCACAAAATACCCCTGGTCTCTTACCAGGGCATATCGGGTAGCGTATTGCTCCCTCATCACTCATCAGTTCGTGATTGATGCAGCCATATCATATCGACAGTGTGAGGGATAAAGGTTATTGAAACGGGCTTCCGCCCGCTCAGAATTCCTTCTGAATTCAGGCAGAAGGCGTCAGAACGCGGTATACTGTGGTCCCGTTTTCTGAAAATGCCTCTTCCAGGACAGCGTCAGGAAGCCGGACAGTATAGTGCTCGTTTTCTGTATCCCCCAGCACCAGATAGTCCACCCCGTAGGCGGCAAGCAGTGACGGCGAACGGGACGGGTCTTCATAGATCATCCGCACATCGGCCGCGCGCTGCGAAACACCAGCATCGTGGCCCCGCCACATCGTCTCGTGAAACGGCATGCCGATGACTGCAGGGATGCCCGTGAACGACGACATGCGGGAGTAGTATGCGTAATCCCCGCCCTCGGCCTCAACGATGGTGACGTTTCCCGGCAGGGCTGATAGGTATGCCACCGCGGCAGCATCACCGGGATGAGCAGTCTCCACCCAGGCAAGTCCGTCCAAAGTCTTTCCGCCATAGCCGTATGTCAGGTCAGGAATGGCCACCGGCGCACAGACCAGGAGGAGAACGATGGCACCGGCGCCGGCGCGGACAGCCCACGCCGGTGCGGGCCGGTCTTTGAAGAGCTGCGCCAGCCACTCCCCCAGCCAGAGGAAGGCACCGGTGCTCATCATCATCCAGGCGACAAGGCCGAGTTTGAATACGGTATTCATCCGGTAGTAGACGTCCCCCATGCCGTCAATAAGATAGAAAAGTTCGGTGAAGATCAGCACACCCAGCCCGAATACGGAGATCACCTCTGCGGGAAGGAAGGTGCGCCGCAGCAGAAGGGCAATGAGCGGCACGGCGGCAAGACCTGCGGCCGTATACCCGGTGAGCACAAAGGGCACGAGCACAAGGAGCAGCCAGGGCGTCTCCCGTATGTCACGGAATATGGCGCACCAGAAGACCGCGATGAAAAATCCGTAGACCAGCATGAACTCCGGCACTGTGGAGGGGACCGGCACGATGCCGATGCCTGCGATGCCCTGGGTCGTGAGCATCAGGTAATAGGGGGCAAACGCGAGGATGGAGACGACCGGACAGACGAGAAAGAGGCGCCAGGGATACGGGTCCGGCACCGTGGCATCTTTGGCCCGGTACCAGATGAGAGCCCCCACCGCCAGCAGCAGGGGGGCATAGACGAGGACATCCCAGGAATTCGTCCCCGGCATCACGCCCAGCGTGAGGGCGGCTGCGCCCAGACAGACCCACCGGCTCCGTTCAGAGAGACCACCCCATTCATGCAGGATGTAGAGCATGAGGAAGATGAAGAGCGCCTGAACGAAGAGCGAGATGACATGGGCATGGGGGTCGCCCCAGAGAAATGAGAAGAGCGGATACTCATTGATGGTGTCAGCGATGGTGCGGGTGGAGTTCCAGAGCACACCGTGGGCATCGGCACCCAGGACTACCTGAACGATAAACGAGGGGTTGACCAGAAAGAGTGCCGCCACCGGGAGTGCCCGGAAGCGGGTCAGGAGCAGGTGACCCACGGCGTAGAGGGAGACTGCCGCATTGGCAAAGACCGTCGGCAGCATGAGATTAAAGGCAACCTGCGACGGGGTGCCGGAGAGGATGCCTGTTACCCCCATCATCCAGTGTCCGAGGTAGTAGTAGACACCGAGCGACCCCCCTGCAAACCACGGGTCAGCAGGAGCGACCACCGGCGCACGCATCACGGACGCGAGGAAAGCATGATCCATGAACTTCTCGGCATAGGAGATCATGGGGTTGAAGAACCGGACCTCGGTCATGAAGACAAAACAGAGCAGAAATGCTGCGTCCCATTTCCAGACACCGGTAAATCTCTCACGGGTGTACCACCCGGTGGCAGCATAGTAGCCGATGATGAACAGGAACGGAATCACTGCCGCCTGCACCGGGAGACGGACAAGACCCAGATACCAGCTGATGCCCCCAAAGAGCAGAAATGACAATGGATAGGAGACCGGGTAGGCAAACCGGCCGAACGCACCGGAAAGGGCCGGCCAGAGCGCGACCTGAAGCACCTTCAGGACAAGCAGCCAGAGAATGAGACTCGCTGCCTGTTCCATCGCCCCGATCATTTTACCTCCGATACATCCAGGGAGTGCGAGAAGGCACGGCGCAGGAGAGTGACTGCCCAGTCGCCAAAGACATAGAGCGAGACCACACCACCTGCAAGTGTGACACCATTCTTCACAAGGTGGTCGATGACGGCGATGAGGGTTGCAACCGCAGGGTCCACACCCGCAAGCGAGAGCGTCAGTGCGACGGCGACCTCATAGGTGCCGACACCACCGGGTGTCAGCGGCACCGCCTTGACGAGGTTGCCGATGACAATCGCAAGCGTGACCACCACAAACGGGACGGCCGCACCGAACATCAGGGCAATCACATAGCAGATCGCCACATCGGTCAGCCATATCACGATGGAAAGGGCCGAGAGACCGACGATGCCCTTCGCCGAGAGGGAGGCCTGCTTCACCTGGTTGAGCAGGTCAATGCCTATTTTAAGATATTTGTTCTCGGACCGGAGCCTTCCCACCGAGAAGAGCACCACCACAAAGATACCGCAGAGGGCAAGCGCCACGTATATGACGGTGATAAACCAGTCAGGGACATTCAAGACAAAGGGAAGCGTCACCGCACCCAGAAGAGCGATTGTCACGATGTCAAAGAACCGCTCCACCACCACAGACGAGAGGCCGCTGGTGTATGTCGCATCTGCCTCATGCTTCAGTATAAAGAGCCTGATCAGGTCGCCCAGACGTGCCGGGACGATGAGGTTTGCTGTCTGCGAGAGATATATACAGGCCGTGGAGAGCCAGATGGAGACAGAAACTGCGAGGCTGGCAAGAATGGAACGGTACCGGAAGCCGCGAAGAAACCATGCAGCGACACAGATGACTACTGCAAGAACAAGATAGGACCAGACCGCATTCTGGACGGCGACAAGAAGGTCATCCCATACCCGGTAGAGCATGTATGCAATGATGCCGACTGCAAGAATGGTGGGCAGCACAATGGCCGCGGCCTTTTTAATCATTCAGGTGCCGCCTCAGATGAAATATCGCTGTTCCCATCCCGTACACGTCACTGAATCTGACCGTCGTCTTGTCACTGGTCCGCCAGCGCACAGGGAATTCTGTTATTTGGTATCCCGTCTTCTGCGCCCGGACAAGAAGTTCGGTGTCCCAGAACCAGTGGGGCGCCTCAATGGTGTCCAGCAGCGGGAGGATGCGGGTCCGCCGGAATGCCTTGAACCCGCACTGGTGGTCATAGAGCCTGCTCTTCAGCACGGTCCGCACCAGAAAATTATACCCCCGGCTCGCCACTTCACGCCCCTGTGTGCGCACAATGTCACTCTCCGGCATCAGGCGCGACCCGGTCGCCACATCACTGCCGTCCCTGATGGCCTGCACCAGTGCGGGCAGATGTGCCATGTCGGTTGCGAGATCCACATCATAGTAACAGACAATCTCCGCATCCACCGCACGGATGACACGGGCAAGGGCAGTCCCCCGGCCGAGGCGTTCGTCTGCATGGAAGAGCCTGACGCGGGAGTCTTTCTCTTCCCATTCATGCACAAACTCCGCGCTGCCGTCTGTGCTGCCGTCTTCTGCCACCGCCAGCAGGAATGAGTCCGTGATGCCGCTGAGCACCTCAATGGAACGGGGAATGGCTGTCTCAAGCGCCTCACGGTCATTGTATACCGGGAGGATGGCACAGACTTCATATTCAGTCACGGGCCGCCTCCGGGGACGTGATCAGATTCACAATGGCCTGTGCTGCGACCACTGACCCTTCCATACTCCGTTCCGGGTAATTCGGGGGGGAGAACATACCGGCGCAGTATATGCCGTCCACCTCATACGGAGGGATGATATTCCGGTATCCGGTGACGTATACCGGCCCTGCCGCGGTATCACTGGTCATATGATGCCAGCGGATCTCGTCACGGGAGACACCGAATCGTTCACAGAAATCTGTGATCATCCGTTCTTCATGATCCTCCGGCAGGTCTTCCCGGAAGTATGATGCCAGGTAGACGATGTGTTCTCCGTACCACTCAATGGGAGCAAAGTTGGTGTGCCCGATGACAGCACCATACGGAGCCTCATCCTTGACATTGACCCAGTATATGCCCTGCAGTACATCACGGGAGAGGCCCAGTGTCACGCAGGCGGCCCCCTGATACGGTATGTCAGGGAGGGAAGGGCCGCCCAGAGCGGTGAGAACGGAGGGCCGGACCGTTGAGACGACTGCATCATAGGTGGTCCCGTTGACCATCCATGTCCCGTCCTCTGTTTTTTCCAGGGAACGGGCAGGTGTGCCGGTATGAATGGCCCCGCCATTTCTCTGCACCGCATCAGAGAGTGCAGTGATCAGACTCTGGTAGCCATGCCGCAGATATCCCAGCCGTTCCCCCTGCGGGCCGCGGTCTGAACGGATGGCAATCCGTGATATCAGCCAGGCGGCCGATACCTCATGGCGCCGGTCCCCGAATTTGCTGCGCAACAGAGGTGCAAAGAATGATTCATAGGCATGCCGCCCACAGGTGTCCAGAATAAACTCGTCTGCCGTCATATCATCATAGGATGAGGCCTGATATTTCCCTGCCCTGAGTGTCAGAAGACCGAGCCTGAATTTATCACGCAGCGTGAGAAGCGGATAACGAAGAATCTCAAAGGGTGTAGTCAGCGGATATATGTGTCCTTCGCTGAAGTAACCGGTGCTCCCGCTGAGCCAGGTGAGATCTGCTGTGAGGCCTAATTCATCCATGAGCGCCAGGAGATGCGCATCACCGGAGAAACAGTGGTGATAATACTGCTCAATAAAGGTATCCCGGACCGGAGAGGAGGAGAGGAGTCCGCCGGCCTCTGCTGAGGCCTCCAGTACATCAACGGAATGCGTACCGGAGAGACGATATGCGGCAGAAAGACCGGTTAATCCCCCGCCTATGATGCAGATTCTCATTATACATCTATTATTAACAAGAATTGGCATAAGAAAGTTTTTGAAGTTATGAAAGAAACATGTTTTATAATCTGAAGAAGCGATTATCTTCATTCGATTAGATGGTGTTCACAGATGAGAGTTTTTTTCATAGGATTCGGCCAGGCAGGCGGAAAAATTGTCGACATGTTTATAGAACAGGACAAGAAGGCACCGATAAGGAGCTTCCGGGGGATTGTGGTGAATACTGCACGGACGGATCTTATGGGTCTCGACAATATCGAGCTCAAAGACCGCATCCTCATTGGACAGACCGTGGTCAAAGGCCATGGAGTCGGCACTGACAATGTAACCGGAGCAAAAATCACCGCAGATGAAATTGACAGCATCATCAACATCATCGACAACCGCGGCACCCACGACATTGATGCATTTGTTATCTGTGCCGGTCTTGGCGGAGGTACGGGATCAGGTGGATCACCGGTGCTGGCACGTCACCTTAAACGAATTTACCGTGAACCGGTCTATGCCCTGGGCATTCTTCCTGCACCTGAGGAGGGGAGGCTCTACTCCTACAATGCGGCCCGCAGTCTGTCAACACTGGTGAATGAAGCTGACAACACCTTCCTGTTTGACAACAGTGCATGGAAGAATGAGGGTGAAAGTGTCCGCGGTGCCTACCAGCGCCTCAATGACGAGATCGTCCGCAGATTCGGAGTGTTATTCCGTGCAGGCGAGGTCAGTAAGGCAGGTGTCGGGGAGATGGTTGTTGATTCGAGTGAGATCATCAACACCCTCCGGGGCGGTGGAATGAGCAGTGTCGGATATGCAGTCTCTGAAACCGTCAGCAAGAGCACCAGGCAGAAACAGGGTTTTGCAGGTGGCCTGCTGAGGGGTCTGAAGAAGCGTGAAGCAGCAGAGGAAGTACTCACCGGCGAAGACAAATCTGCAAAGATCATTGGGCTTGTACGCCGTGCGATGCTGGGCCGCCTGACCATGCCATGTGATTACACCACTGCTGAACGTGCACTCGTGCTGATAGCAGGTCCCCCCGGCGAGATGGATCGCAAAGGGGTCGAGAAGTCCAAATCATGGGTGGAAGAGAACATCGCGGGTGTTGAAGTCCGTGGTGGCGACTATCCGACAGAGAGTTCAAAGGTGGCTGCGGTGGTTGTGCTTGCCACTATCGGAGACGCACCGCGTATCCGTGAACTGATGGAAATTGCAAAAGAAACAAAGGAGGATGTAGTCAAGTCCAAAGAACGTCGTTCATCCATGTTCGACGGAGACGAGATTGATCCGCTCTTTGAATAATAATAATCAGATAAATCAGGTGAGACACACCATGAAACGGGGATTTACACTACTACTTTCATTAATACTCGCACTCTGCCTTGTGCAGGGTGCAGCGGCAGCAAATTTTGTTGAGATCGTTACAGAAGTGAAACCGGCATCCGGCGACCTTGCACCCGGGGAACAGGTCACTGCCCATGTTGTCGTCAAACTGACTGGCAGCGGCGAGAAAGGCACTTTTAATCCCAAAGAGGAGCTTGAGGCATACACCGAACTTGAGGATCCGGAATGGGATTATACAGTTCTGGTGAATAAACAGGGCATACCGAAACAGACCAGCAGCCGGTATCTGCGCCTCCTTGGATGGGACCTTTCATACCCGGATGAGAATGACGTGACGATTGACTATGCCCTTTCCGGCAAGGTGCCTTCAGTCACACAGACCTCTGAAACCGCCCTCTTCCGCCTGCGTCAGCTGGATGAGGACGGCAAAGTCTGGCCCGGCAATGAGTTGCTCATTGAACGCACGGTGATCAACCCCGGGGATGTCGACAAGACACGGGATCTCCGCGAAGAGCAGATCAGAGAGCTCCGTACATCGATTGATGAGTATACCGCACTCGGTGTGAATGTCGCACAGGCCGAACAGCTCTACCAACAGGCGGACGACAAAGTCGATCAGTCAAAGACCGCCGGCTACTCACAGGCAAATGTGCTGCTCGCTGATGCGGGAACAATCATTGAACAGGCAGAAGCCAGCCTGGAGGATGCCTACGCCAGCAAACTCATTGATGGTGCACAGGTGACCATCGACAAGGTGAACGGTGATGTCAGCTATTTCATCAACAACCGGAGCATGTCAGGCGACACCCGTGTTACCGCTATCCAGAATAAGGTGGCTCTCGCAGAGACAAAGTTGTCACAGGCAAAAGATTTCCGTGACAATAAGGATTACTACCAGTCGCGCCTGAATGCAAACGAGGCACAGCTGACAGCAAATGAAGCGCTTGCGATGTCCACCGAACTGAGAGAGGATATCGGCGAAGGCGGGCTGCTTCCTGACTTCAGCGGACTCGGGACATATGTCATCATCATTGTGGTCGTTGTCGTCATTGCAGGCATCGGATTTGTCATATACCGACGGTTCAACAAATGGGATGAGCTGGGATAACCGTCCCGAATTTTTTTTATTCAGTTAATTCTACTGTTTTTTTGAAGCTGTTTTTTTTCTTTCATTGTCTGTTAAGAAAACGTGTTTTTATCTGACGCATAGTGATGGCAATATAATTTTCTCCATTTCTATCTTTAAGTTGAATCGTATTTTATCTGAGCACAATATATATGATAAAAATAGATAACTCAACCTATGGTTCTTGAAAGTGAAAAAAATGTTGAAACATTTTGTGAAAAAATTAGATCTGATGCCGAATTGACGCCAGAGGACAAAATGCTCTATCAATTATTGGTGTTTGTAAAAAACCGGATATCAGTACCTCAAACTGAAGATTATTTTAGTGGAATTTATACACTGGAGGAGTATAATCGGTGCGTGCAAAAATCCATTGAGAATTCCTATATTGAGAGGAAATATGCGCTTGAAAGTAAACTTGAACCAAAAATCTATATGCCAAATCCTGAAAAAGATGATGATATAGATAAAATGTTAAAAAAATATTCATTGTCGGACTGATTCACTCCAGACTTACAATTAAATCAATCCTTTTTTAGAAGAATGCATCCTCAACCAGTTATTTCATTTTCAGTTAATAGTGATACCATGCGACAGTAGGGGAAACATTGCTGAAAAATTTTCAAACCAAAATGACCGGAGAAAAAAAAGAGAACGTGAAAAAGGAAAACCCGTCAGGCCGTAGCATTCACCGGAATATCCGTTCCCGAAATGGTGTTTTTGGGAACAAAGATATTCCAGTTCACACTGCCCAGTTTTCCGTCGCGTAAGAAATAGTATGCGGCCAGCCGGTCTCCGTTGTCATAGATGGAGAACCAGTAACTCTGCCGGATAACATCTCTTCGCAGATACCCTGTTACGTTAGAAAATCCGTCCGGACTGCCGGATACGATGACGTCATACGTCCCGTCTGCAAAATAATCCGGATTGTCGGCCACAGACGAGAGATAGGTTATTTTCTCCGCACGCTCGCCACGGTAGTACCACGGCAGCGGCCATACACCCTCTGTCGTCACCGCAGACTTATTCCCTGCGTCGATGAGGCGGAAGAGTTCCCGCAACTCCTCAGAGTTCTGCACCTGCACAATCGGTTCATTGATATCGGCAGGAGTGAAGGCGACATGCGCCATCATCACGATGAGGAAGACGGACAGCGCGAGAGCCAGTATCGCCTTTTTGCGTGTCATTAAAAATGCCGCCACAAAGATCATCGGAAGGAGCTGATGCAAAATCAGCCACGGCACCTTCTCACCGATGATGGCATAGATGCCGAGTGACGCACACATCCACCATATACAGAAGAGGGTAAAGCCAAGGTGGCGGTCAAATCCCGGAGTATCTGCACCATGGCAGAGGGCACCCGCCCGGGAGAAGAGAAGTGATACTCTGCTCTCTGTTTGGGCCGGAGTGGCTGCCACTTCATCTGCTGCATCTGCCTGACTGACTGCAGGTTCGGCGGGTTTTGATTCGAATTCTGATCCGGATTCTGTATTTAATCCCGTATCTGATTCAGGTTCAGCATCTGATTCATAATATGATATCCCGGCATGTTCTGTTGTCGTAACATCCGTCACTTCCGACAGAACAGGCATGCTGCAACTCTCTGCCCTGTCTTCATCAAACTCCGGGAGACCGGTTTTGCAGAGCGTATCATCGTCTTCCCCGGTCACTGCCCCGGAAGATACTTCTGATTCTGCTGACTGCTGTCTCTGTTTCCAGAGGAAGAGGGCACAGAGAGCTGCCTGCACGGTTCCCACCAGTGCCAGGAGGTATATGGGCACCTCATAGAGCAGGAAGAGCAGGATATAGAAATACGGCGGCCCGCCCAGACGCTGCTGGGACGACATCGCTGTCCAGTGTTCAATGGCCTGGAACGCACCTGTCCACAACACCTCGGGATGTGCACCGAACGATGAATAGAACAGCGAACCCACGGCCAGCATCACCACAGCACCAAGGATGAAGTCCATCCACCATCCCTTCTTCAGGTGCACCCACTTCAGCAGCACTGCTGCGATGAGGAAGACCCCGAAGACCATCAGGATGAGGGGCATATTCTCCTTTGAACAGCAGCCCAGTCCTGCTGCAAGGGCTGCCACAATGACATAGCGGCGCTGCCCGTACTCAAGATAGTACAGGAGTGCCACCACAAGGAGCAGGGAAAAAAACGCGATGAATATATCATTGCGCAGGAAACGGGAGAAGTAGACCATATCCGGAGATATGGCAAGGAATAACGCAGCAATAAGGGCGCTACGCCTCCCAAGGTATCCCAGCCGGTGTATCGGCCAGACGAGAAGCACCATCAGAGATCCTAAGAGCGCGGGTATAATCCGTCCGATCAGATCAGAATCGCCAAAGAGGGCGAACATACCCGCGGTCGTATAATACAGAAGCGGCCCGTGATAGATCGGATCATATACATAGACACCTTCGGTCAGCAGTTTAAACGAGAACCAGGCATGCACTGCCTCGTCATGATGAAAGAGTTTCAGGTCAAGAAGAAGAAAGCGCAGAATTAGCGCGATAATGAAGATTACAATAAACAGATGTTCAAAGCGTAGCCTACCGAGAAATGTTGGAGAGGAATCTACGGCTTCCACGCCGCACCCTTAGTTCTCCAGAACGATTTCAATGGCGATGTCTTTTGGCACCTGAATGCGCATCAGCTGGCGCAGTGCACGCTCATCTGCATCAAGGTCGATGAGGCGTTTATGCACACGCATCTGCCAGCGATCCCAGGTTGCTGTTCCCTCACCGTCCGGACTCTTGCGAATCGGGACGACCATGCGCTTTGTGGGCAGAGGAATCGGACCTGCGAGGTTTACGCCAGTACGTTCTGCAATTTCTCTGATACGATCACAGACCATCTCAACTTGGTGGAAGTCTGTTCCTGAAAGACGAATTCGGGCTTTCTGCATATTTATCACCAAAAATGTATGAGAATAAAGATTATCTCATATCTTTGGCAATGACTTCAATGCACATGCCTGCTGCAATAGTTGATCCCATATCACGGATTGCAAAGCGACCCAGCTGTGGGATCTCTTTGATATTCTCAATGACCATGGGGCTGACCGGGCGGAACTTAACGATTGCTGCATCGCCGGTCTTGAGGAAGGTGGGGTTCTCTTCTTTGACCTGACCGGTGCGCGGATCGAGTTTCTTCTGAAGTTCCATGAATGTGCATGCAGTCTGCGTGGTGTGGCAGTGGAAGACCGGAGTGTATCCGACGGTGATTGCACTCGGGTGGTGAAGCACCACGATCTGTGCAATGAATTCCTCTGCAACTGACGGAGGCTTCTCTGCAGGACCACAGACGTCACCACGGCGGATGTCGTTCTTGCCGACACCACGGACATTGAACCCGACATTGTCACCAGGCAGTGCCTGATCATGCTCTTCGTGGTGCATCTCAATGGACTTGATTTCTCCTGTCACATTTGCCGGCATGAAAGAGACTTTCATTCCCTTCTTCATGATACCGGTCTCAACACGCCCGACGGGAACTGTTCCGATACCGGAGATGGAGTATACATCCTGGATTGGGAGGCGGAACGGAAGAGTGGTTGGAAGCTCAGGTGCTACCAGAGTGTCAAGACTCTCAAGCAGTGTCACTCCCTTGTACCACGGAGTGTTTGCAGAGCGGGTGGCGATGTTGTCACCAACGAATGAGGACATCGGGATAAAGTGGATGTCATCCGGCTTGTAACCGACCATCTTAATGAGGTTGGAGAGATCTTTCTTCACTTCATTGTAGCGCTCTTCACTGTATTTTGATGCATCCATCTTGTTGATGCCAATGATGAGCTGGTTGATGCCAAGGGTACGGCACAGGAAGACGTGTTCCTTTGTCTGCTCCATTGGGCCGTCAGGTGCTGCAACAATGAGGAGTGCTGCGTCAGCCTGTGATGCACCGGTGATCATGTTCTTGACAAAGTCACGGTGACCCGGGCAGTCTACAATGGTAAAGTAGAACTTGTCGGTGTCGAACCTCTTGTGTGCGATATCGATGGTAATACCACGTTCACGCTCTTCCTTGAGGTTGTCCATAACCCATGCGAACTCAAATGAGCCCTTGCCCTTTGACTCTGCTTCCTTGCGGTAGTTCTCAATAATGTGTGCAGGGACTGCTCCTGTCTCAAAGAGGAGTCGCCCGACAGTTGTTGACTTACCATGGTCAATGTGGCCGACCACGGCAAGATTCATGTGTGGCTTAGCTGGTGCCATATTTCAATAACCTCCAAATCGTAAGGATGGGCTCGTTAGACGTCTGCCCGGTCGCTTTGATACGAGTATTATTAATAGGATAGGTAGGTATATAAATGATTTCTTCAGTGGAAGTGCCACTGGATGTACAGCAAGGATTCCCTGCCAACCGGCATCCTGATATGACATCAAATTCCACCTAAATCTTAGGATGAAGACGTTGCCACTGAACAGAACCGGCCCGAACGATATGGTGAAGGTCACGTGTGCCGAAGAGAAAGAAGTGTCCGTGTACAGCAGGTGCGCATTCTGTGCCCACTGTGAAGGTGTCGTCGTCGGGCGCCGTGAGATGCCAAACCCGCAGAAACAGATAATTGAAGATATGAAAGTTGGCAGGGGAGGGGATGACGAGCTCCAGAATGCCGCAATGACGTTTAATCTCTTCATCAGGGATGGGAGCGCCCTCCTCTGCAGTGACGACAAAAACGAAGGGTTCCGGTCACTGTATTCCTGACAATAGTTCCCTCCCGAAATAATTTTTACATTTTTTATGTGCCGGACCTGCGCGATTTCGGGCATTCCATGAGGTGCCTGTGGTGGTAATACACCCGATGGGGAACCGTGCATATATTCCGCACCGCATTCCCATCCTGCGCGGCATCATCACAACCCCGTGAGCATCCCGGATCAGAAACCGGTGACCGCAAGGGCGAGGAGCACCATACAGCGCGTCAGTTCATGGGACGCGCCGATAATATCCCCGTTCACCCCGCCGAAGAGACACCCTGTTACCATCAGGAGCAGACCTGCTGTCAGGAGCGCTGCTGCCACCGCAGCCCCTGCAAAGACCAGGCTGACCGGCAAAAGAAGGAGCGGCAAAACCAGCAGGCCGGAGAGTGGAATGAACCACCAGCGCGCAAATGTATGGATATAGGAGAACATACCGTCACGGAAGGGACGGCCGGTGGCAATGAGAAGCACCTGTACAAACTTCCCCATCACCTCTGCAATGACAATCGCACCGGCAATACAGGTGACCGAGGTGATGCCTGCGTAGGCAAGCAGCATGACGACCACTGCTGCCCCGACGGCACCCGCCCCGAGCGTGCGGTCCGTGAGTGCCGTCACACGTTTCTCCCTGCTCCCGTGGGCCATCATGCCGTCGCCCAGATCACAGAGACCGTCGAAGTGATTAAAACCGGTCAAAACCAGGGCGACTGCGAGCGCAACGGCACCTGCAATCTGCGGTTCTGCAAAGAGCATGGCAGAGAGCCCTGCAATACCCCCGACGAGGTAGCCGGAGAGGGGCAGGAGGTAGGCATGACGGGCAAACGCGTCATAGTCGGCACGTCTGCCCACCGGGAGAATTGTCGTAAACTGGAGCATCGCACGAAGCGCTTCGAAAATTATCATCGTATATTCCTTGATTTACTATCGGGCTATAACTGCCTTTTTATCCTCATTTCACTGGCAAAGCAGGGTTGTTTCGAACACAAATAAAATTGATATAATTACACTGATTTGTAAGTATTAATATGTCGTTCACCCAACAGTCAGGTAATGAGCATCATTTCAGAGAAACCTGACATCCCATTTTCCCGCCCGATGATGGGCGTGGTGGTCGGAAACACCAGAATATCAACGGTGCCCGGCATCTCTGCAGCAGGTCCGACACCGGAGCTCACGCTTGCCACATCAGCGCTTGACGGTGAAATAATTGTCAACGGAAAGATCACAAGCGCGCCGGTGATCCCGGTCAGTCCTACCGGATGCGCCACACCTGCCACCCTGACCCGCGCCATGGCCGAACTCTGCAACCTTCAGCCCTTTGTGGTGAACGCAGGTCTCGCCTGGACTCCCACCTATCCTGCCATTGATGTGTATGGAGCATGCGGCGGGGACCCGCGGGAAGGCGATGCAGTCCCTGACGCTGAGGCACTCTATCTCCGGGGAAAGACCCTCGGCAGCTTTCTGGGAGCGCAGTCTGACTTCCTCTTATTAGGAGAGAGTGTACCCGGCGGCACCACCACCGCACTCTGTGTGCTGCGGGCACTCGGCTACACCGCCAGCGTCAGTTCCAGCCACGTGGAACACCCGGCATCTGTAAAAGAGGAGATCTGCCGTGCAGTCATCGGACGCATTAAAGAAGAGGGGATCACTGACCCGCTTGCCATCGTCCGGGCGGCAGGCGACCCGATGATGCCGGTCTGTGCCGGTATCGCTGCCACCTATCCGGGCACCCTCGTCTATGCAGGTGGCACCCAGATGCTCGCCGTCGCAGCAATTGTCAGGGCACTCGGTGGCACCCCCCCCAGACTTGCCACCACGGTATATGTCAGGGATGACGCAGACGCAACCTTTGAAAATACCGCAGCAGAAATAGGCACCACCGCTTGGTTCGTTGACCCTGACTTCGGGAATATCGGCCACCCCGGTCTGGCCCGCTACTGTGCCGGTGAAGTGAAGGAGGGGGCAGGTGCCGGCGGCGCCCTCTGGCTGGCATCCATGATGGGCCACCCGAAGGTGGCCATATGGGAAAAGATACGCGAATTTATGAAGGATTACTCCTGAACAAAGGAGTCTGCCCGCCCCGCACGGTTTTGTGGTGCTCACCGGCATCACCCCTCTTTTATCAATGCCGGATATGCAGGCCCTTTCATAACATCTGTCTGAAAAAGATATACCCTCACAAAACAAATCACTATAAAATGCATCCCATATATGTGGTCAATAACTTTGGCCAGTTTAACCACCTCATCCTCAGGATGCTCAGGGATAACGATATCGACGCAAAGATGATCAAAAACGACGTCCCTGTAGCAGAGGTCGCAGATTCCTGCCGCGGCATCATACTGGGCGGCGGCCCGGAGATCAGCCGTGCAGGCAATGCACCGGCATATGTCGACACCGGTCTTCCGGTTCTGGGCATCTGCCTGGGCCTGCATATCATATCCACCGCCCGCGGCGGCACCATCCGCCCCGGTGCATCCGGCGGATTCGGCGGCATCGAAGTTACCATCAGCGACCATGACACCATCCTTGCCGGCTACCCGGACACCATATCGGTCTGGGCATCCCACGGTGACGAGGTCGCAGAGGTGCCGGAAGGGTTCAGGGTGCTCGCCACATCAGAGATATGCGGTGTGGAGGCAATGGCACATGAGACAGAACCCGTCTTTGGCATACAGTGGCACCCGGAAGTCAGCCACTCGGTCGATGGATGCCGTGTGTATGAAAATTTCAATGCCCTGACCCTTGACCGGGCCTGATTACCATGACAGACACCCGCCGTATCGCTGATGATATCCGTCCCACCGGGTTTACCTGTCTGATGTGCGGTGCATGCTGCAGCAGGGGAGAGGATGACGGCATGCTCGTCCTGGTGAGTGCCCCGGAAATCCGGGCGATGATGGACTACACGGGACTGACCTGGGATGAGATCGCAGAGCCCTATCCCGATATGATGCCGGCAGAAGGAGGCGGGACGTTTACCCTTGCCTGGTGCCTGCGCCGGACAGAAGAGGCCTGCATCTTTCTGGATAAAAATAACCGGTGCACCATCTACCAGGCCCGCCCCCTCATCTGCCGCACATACCCGTTTGCGCTGGAAGAAGGCACGCTCTCAGTCTACGCATGCCCGGGCATCGGGCAGAACACCGTATGCACCGGGGCAGAGACGATTGCAGAGGAATGTATCAGGCGGGACGCGGCAGAGAGAGTAGATGCAGAACGCACCAGAGAGATATTTATGGCAATGGACCTGAAACCAAACGAATGTGCCGTCGTGGACAGTGAAGGAGTGAAACGGATTGGGTGATATAAAGATTGTCGGGACGGCCCATGTCTCGCAGAAGAGCGTCGACGAAGTGACCGACGCAATTGAGACATTTGAACCGCAGATTGTTGCAGTGGAACTGGACCGGGGCCGCCTGATGGTACTGAAGGGGGAGGCGGCACCGCCATCCGTTGACGCCGTCCTTAAAGGCGGGAACTTCTCAGCCATTATTGCCCAGTGGCTGCTTGCCTATGTCCAGCGCCGCATCGGGAAGGAGACCGGCGTCTCACCCGGTGCGGAGATGATGGCCGCCGTTGAACTGGCAGAGGAACGGGGTATCCCGATAGCACTTGCAGACCGGGACATACAGATCACCTTCAGCCGGTTCTGGCACCTGATGCCCCTCTTTGAGAAACTGAAGATGATCTACGCCCTGGTCGGGTCGGTGGGCGGCGCCGGGAAGGCCGGGCAGGAGATGGACATCGATGCGATGACCGATCAGGATATGATCTCGGCTGCGATGGACGAGTTCCGCCGGTTCGCACCCAAAGGGGCGGCGGCACTCATCGACGAGCGCGACGCTTACCTTGCCCATGCCATCCATGACCTTGGCAAAGTATACGATCGGGTGCTTGCCGTGGTCGGTGCCGGCCACCGGGAGGGGATAAACCGCTACCTGGAGCACCCGGAGACCCTGCCCAGCAAGGCAAGCCTCACCGAGCAGCCGAAGACCTTCCCGTGGGCGAAGTTCATCGGGTTCTTTATCCTTGCGACCTTCGCATTCTTCCTTATACTCATTGCGTTCTCAGGTGCCGGCCTTGATGTGCTCCTCTCCGCAATGATCTGGTGGGTGCTCATCAACGGCATACTGGCCGCAATCGGCGTCTTTGCCGCAGGAGGGCATCCGTTCTCGGCACTGACCGCCTTTGCGGTGGCCTGGATGACGTCCCTGAACCCCTTCATGGCGGCCGGATGGTTTGCGGCCATCACGGAAGCAAAGATCCGCCGCCCGTCGGCCGCTGACTTCAGCCGTATCGCAGAGGCTGACGACCTGAACGATATGCGGAAGAATCCCTTATTCAAGGTGGTCCTTGTTGCCGCACTCGCCAATATCGGGAGCATCGTCGGGACGTTTGTTTATATCATCTTTATTATGCCCATCCTCGGCATCGACCCGCGGGAGATTCTCAGTGCGGGACTCACCAACCTGATGACCTACCTCGGGGGTATCCTCCCCTTCTGACGGGGACCGTTTCACGAAGCATATATTGGTGATGACTGAAACTAGGATATGAATCTTGGAACAACCATCATCAAGGGCCGGCGCAGTATCCGGAACTACAAGGATGAACCCATCCCCGAGGAGGCAATTGAGCAGGTAATGGAGTGCGCACGCTACGCGCCGACCGCCCGAAACGGGCAGCCGTGGCTCTTCGGTGTCACCATGGAAAAAGAGATCCTGGAGAAACTGGGTGAACTGGCAAGCCACGGAAAGTTCATTGCCGGTGCCCCTGCCTGTTTTGCCGTCTTCGGCCTGCGTGACGAAAAGTTCTACGTGGAAGACTGCTGTGCTGCCACATCAAACCTGATTCACGGTCTCTGGGCCTACGGTATTGCATCCTGCTGGGTTGCAGGGGACAAGATGGACTACAACGAGGCCGTGCGCGAACTCATGAAGGTGCCGCCGGAGTACACCCTCGTATCGCTCATCCCCGCCGGATACCCCGCGATGGGAGAGAAGATGGTGGCACCGAAGAAGAAGACATTTGAAGATGTCACCTTCAAAGACACCTTTCTGGATTAGGCCCTGCATTCCTGCCCGCCAAAGAATACCAATCTTTAATTTTTTTGGATACCCAGACATCTGATATGAATTCTCCCCATCTGCAGGTCGCCCTGGACATACAGGAAGCCGGCCGTGCAGTGCCAATCGCACAGGAAGCGGTTGCAGGCGGTGCCGACTGGATTGAAGCAGGCACCCCGCTCATTAAAAGTGCCGGAATGGACGCCGTCCGCCGCCTCAGAGAGGCGTTTCCAAACCACGAGATCATTGCCGACATGAAGATCGCCGACACCGGCACCATGGAAGTCGAGATGGCGGCAAAGGCCGGTGCAAGCATTGTCTGTGTGCTCGCAGACGCAGACGATGCGGTCATCCGTGACGCGGTGCGGGCGGCACGCCTCTACGGGGTGCGCCTGATGGCAGACCTCATCAACACCAAAAAACCGGCAGCACGGTCCCGTGAACTTGAGGCACTGGGGATAGACATTATCAACGCCCACGTGGGTATCGACCAGCAGATGATCGGCAAAAGCTCCCTTGACACGCTTGCTGCCATCATCGGTGAAGTGAGCGTGCCGGTGGCAGTGGCGGGCGGTCTTGACGCCGCAACGGCCGCAGAGGCGGTGGCGGCAGGGGCGGCCATCGTCATTGTCGGCGGGAATATCGTGCGGTCAGACGATGTGACGGGCTCAGCGGCAACAATCCGGGCCGCCATCAATGACCCGTCGGTTGTGCCGCCGCTACAACGGTCAAAAGACGAGGAGATCCGGGAAATATTCTCACAGGTCTCCGCCCCCAATGTGACCGATGCGATGCACCGCACGGGAGCGATGCAGCGTATCGTCTCCATATGCGGAAGGGTGCACATGGCAGGACCGGCAGTCACCGTGCAGACCTTCGGCGGCGACTGGGCCAAACCGGTTGAGGCAATTGACGTGGCAGAGGCAGGCGAGGTCATCGTCATCAACAACTCCGGTGACACCTCGGTCTCGCCGTGGGGTGAACTTGCGACCCTCTCTGCCATGAACCGCAAAGTGGCAGGCATCGTCATCGACGGCCCCGTCCGTGACGTGGATGATATCCGGGCATACGGCTTCCCGGTCTTTGCAACGGGTGTGGTGCCCAACGCCGGAGAGCCAAAGGGGTTCGGCGAAATCGGTGCAGGCATCACCTGCTGCAGTCAGGCGGTCCGGCCCGGCGACTGGATCGTGGGAGACGAGTCGGGGGTTGTTGTCGTGCCGCGTGAGCGTGCCTATGAGGTGGCACGCCGGGCACTCGAGGTGAAAAAGACCGAGCGGCGGATCAGAGAAGAGATCCGCCGGGGTGCCACCCTTGCGTCGGTGACAGAACTCCTGAAATGGGAGAAGAAATAGGATTTTCTGGCCTAAAATGGCCGCTTTTTTTTACGACACGGTGAGAATGCC
>NZ_JAAAWJ010000017.1 GCF_009914725.1 Methanogenium sp. MK-MG | reverse complement strand
TATTTGACATGTTATGAGAATTTTACCCCTAGGTCTTGCCATGTTGTCACATTAAACAACCAAAGTATATAATTATGCTGCATAATCTAGGACAGTGCCGATTATTATTTGATCTCCTTTGAAAAGAACGGAATTCCTGTTGTTATCTCCATGATTATCATAAAAGATGATACTGCTATGTTTGGCGCATGTGCTGCACTTGAGAACGTTACCAGTATTATAATGCCGAGTCTTGAGGAAGCGAAAAAAGTCTTTTATGATGAAGGATATGAAGATCAATGGAGTTTTAGGCTCGTATGGAAACCCTGTGAACAGACGATGTCTAAGTTTATGCCGATATGGGAGTTTTCGAATGATATCAATGAAACGAAATATGTCGGGTATAACCAATTCAGGCAGCAGGTTATGGTATACGATGAACTTACTGCAAAAAAAGGTATGGGATGAATTAATTCCATCTTATTTTGATCCGGATTTTAGTAATTACTGAGGATTACTATTATCCATTTTTTCAAAAAATCAGAATGATCCGTTAAGAACCGTAAAATATAAGGACTCATTTAAGATAATGCAACACCACATTATTTGTGTGATCTATTAATGGCAGATCTCAAATATTCCCCAATACAAGAGGCAGTTTGTGAATTCAGATTCTCAAAAGATACCGAATGGAATGGGGATCTCGCTTTAATTTTATACGATAAATTAAAGGATGAATTCCCTGAGAAGAAACAAAAAATCAGCCATAAACTTGAATTTAAAGCCAATGAAAAAGGAATAGACAGTCAAAAAATTGACCCTGTCACCAATGACGTATTTCTCAGCGAAGACGGTAAAATCCTTATTCAGATATATCCCCGGATGATTTCAGTTAACTGTCTCAGACCGTATCCTTCCTGGGAAATCTTCAGTCAGAAAATTAATCTGGTCTATACTACACTACAGGAAATCGTTGAGATCAAAGAAATTGATCGAATTGGATTGTTATACATTAATAAGATAGAAATTGAGGGAAATATTGAAAAATTAAGTGATTATTTTAATTTTTATCCTCACGTATCCTCCGGACTCCCCCAGGATGTCGGAAATTTCATTGTTGGATGTGAATTTGTCCATAAAAACGGAGCAGAGTTGTCAAAACTGGATTTGGGAAGGACATTCCCCTCAAAAAAAGAGAGTAACGCATTTCTTCTCAGAGAGGAATACTATACCGCACCGAACCACCCTGTCCGGCCGGCAGATGCAATTGAATGGATCGGGAATGCGCATATGGAGTTAAAAAAGCTCTTTAATGGATGCATTACGGAAAAAATGAAAGAATCATTCAACGAGATGAAATAATGTATTTGAATCAGTCTTCAGTCTTATTGCCATTTGGTCAACAGGAAAAGGAATTCAGATTCCCGGAGGAATGCTTTAATGAAATTGAGGATTCTGATCCCTGGCTAACAAAGCTATGGAAACTTTTCATCCGCCTCTTTGGTAATACCTATTCTGATTCAGGGCAGGAACAGTTTGAGGAGTTTGCGAAATTATTTTTCCCCGAGATGTTTTCTGACACCATTAGTTCCTACTCTTCAATTGAAAATTCATTATTTGGACTGAACAAGTCTCTGGGTATTGAGTTTCCGAATGTCGATGCCGTGGTTGATTACAGCGTGAGAAATCCGGGATTTTATGATGTGTTGCTCTATGCTTCTATTCTGACGAAAGAAAAATTCGGGGAGGGAGCACAGATTTCTGTTGAACTGTATCGTGATCCTGAATTTAATGACGAATATGTTTCCATATATGTCCGGCAGGATTCGTATGATGACGATATTTTAGATCAGATTGAAGAAGTCTGCAATGAATACGAAGTGGCGTTAACAAATACTTCAGGCTGGTTGTTGGTAACAACGGATTTCAAACCAAAATCATCCTGATCATGTCTTTTCAATGGTCTCATTATATTGATATTGCACGTTTTCTTTTAGACAATATCGAAAATTTTAACGAAGAGGCCGCTTACCGCAGTGCTATCAGTCGTGCGTATTATGCCGCTTTTTGCCATGCGAAATATTATGCAAAAGACAACTATGGATTTGAGCCGGAGGATACTGCAGAGGATCATCTGAATCTTAGAGCCCATTTTCAGACGTCCGGACGAAGTGATATTGTAAGAAGTCTTCAACGACTACGACAATGGCGTAATAGCAGTGATTACGATGATCCCTCATATAAAGCAAATGAACTGAATGCCCGGCAGGCAATAGTGCAGGCAGAAAAAATCATTGGAAAATTGCGTTAATTCACTTTCTTGATAAAATAAGAATCATTTTGGGAATATTGTATCAAAAATCCGGAATGGTCAAATTTTATTTCACCACAATTTGAAAAATTTGAATGAAGTGGTAAACTTAGTTGCATATGTTACCCCAATCCAATATTAGATTCTACGAAAATTTCGTAGAATCAAAACATATATATCATTCAAGATAGGTATACACTGTATGCTTATAGAATACCGTGTCGAAAATTTCCGTTCTATCGCTGAAAAAACGACACTTAGTATGTTAACCTCAAAAGAGAGGAAAAAGGCATATAATCTCATTAAAGTGAAGGGAATTCCTGACATCACAAAACTCCTGAAAAGTTGTATTATATATGGCGCAAATGCCTCAGGAAAGACTAATCAGATTCAGGCACTCGATCTGATCAAATTTCTGGTATTAACATCAAAAAATCTCAATAAGGGTGACAAAATTCCCTACTTCCCGTTTGTTCTCAGTGCAGAATACGAGGGAAAACCCACATTATTTGAAATTGATTTTATCAGTGGCAATACCGAATACAAATATTCCTTTTCATACGATGCAAACGAGATCATTTCTGAAGAACTCAGCTACATAAAAAAGAAAGGCGAAATATTCATTTACAAACGCAACAGGGACACGTTAGAGGCCTTTGTCGATGAAGATGAATTACTGGGACTTTTTAAGCACACGGGAGAGAATGTGCTCTTTTTGTCCAAGGCCAACAATGAATACAAACCATTTGGAGAGGTCTTTGAGTGGTTCAATATTAACCTGAGCTATTTCGGACGGATATCTGATATCGGAGATAAATATAGCATTGATTATATGAATAGATCTGTTGAGAACAAAGAAAAGGTTCTTAAAATTTTAAAATACGCTGATTTTGATATATCTGATGTTTCAGGAAATGTGATCGAGATGGATAAATCAGAAATCCCGGATCATATTGTACAATTTATTGAGAAACGTACCGGTGAATCTTTGAGTGATAAGGAAATTGTAGGAACCGAACTTAAGAGTGTCCATATAAGAGATGACGGAAAAAACATCATAAATAAATTTGAAGAGTTTGAATCTGCCGGAACGAACGTCTTTTTCAATATGCTGGGAATCATTCTGGATACACTTGAAAACCATCAGCGTATTCTCGTAATTGACGAGTTTGATACCAGGCTGCATCCGGATCTGATCATGTACCTTCTGAAAATTTTCCATGATGAAAACAACAATATTGCAAATTCTCAACTTATTGTGACGACGCATAATACCAGGATTCTTGCATCGGATTTCTTTCGAAGGGAGCAGATCTGGTTTACGGAGAAGGATAAGAAAAATAAGAGTACAAAACTCTATTCCCTCTTTGATTACGAAGACAGAGTTGACAAATCTATTGAAAAAGGATACTTTACCGGGCGTTATGGAGGTCTTCCCGATATTTTTGACGGGAGGATATAGAGGATGGCAAGAGTAAGAGAGTCCAAAAATATTCCATTAAGACCTCTTGTAGTAATCTTCAGCGATGGCCAGACAGAGCTCAGCTACTTCAGATGCAAGATGTCAAACGTGGGCTGCATGCCAGCGAGTTTTTTCAGCCGGTTATAGAATATCACAGGGTAAATACCGGATTCAGACGATTACGGCTGAGATGAACAATAGCAGATATGATGAAAATATGCTGAGACAAAGATGAACGCAAATTACTCCTGGGAATAATTGCTGTGATAAAAAATTATTTTGAGTAATATTTATGTGGTGTCGCACACTATTAGGGGATAATGAGTCCGATTTCCAATGCCGAAATAAATGAAACAGAACCATCAAAATATCGGGTGATACAGCATGGCAGGTCATCTGACCCGACCGAAAAAATCAGGGAACTTTCCTTTATCCTTGATCACTGGGATGTGTTTACCGAAAACCTGGAAGACGAGATTCTGGATGAACAAATGTCAACGGCCATGATTGGGAGTGCATATACTCAGTCCAGTTCAGCGCTTACCCTTCGGCAACTGTTTGGTATCTGGCGCAACGGTAAAGGAATCCATGCCAGTTTCTATGATGAGAACCGCGAAACAATAACGGAACCGCTCTATATGGTCGGCATGGGCGGCAGCGTACTATCCGGTGCATTTGTTTTCTGGGGAATTGTGCCATCACAGGGATTGATTGTCATTTCCAACATCTCTCCCGAACCAGGGAAATGCAATGTGCGATCGAATATTATACGCTATCTAAAAGCATTCCGGGGAGAATAACAGCGCACAGAGCGTTGGCGTCCGGTGCCACTCTACCCCTGCCCGGCATCCTGGATCACACGTCGCCGGTCGTTGGTGTTGCCCGGAAGTTGTACGATCTGTGGTGAAGGGGCGTGGTGTATTACCCCGAAGAGCAGCGGAAGGGTGTCTGCGAAGCGTATGATGCCCGGCGGGTTCGGGAGGGGAATATGAGCGAGTGCCATATAGAAAAATCAGATGAATTCATTTTTTTGGATCACGGAGCATCCATCATCTCAACATCATGATAAAACAGCCACTCCAAGGGGTGGTCACGGTCAAAGACCATTTTGTATGAGGGCTTATTTATCTCATAAATCAAACCCTTAGTAAGTATGGGTATTGACGTCCTGGATTCACACGAAACAAATCATACTCGCGTCGAGATGGTTTTCAAAGTGAATAAAGAATCAGCAAACCTTCCAGTTACCGACTTTGTTCCTCAGAAAGCGTATCAAATAATGGAAGAATTTGGTCAGAAGGCAATACCAAAAATTGCAAAGGACCCGCAAATGATGCTGAATATTGAGCAGGGTTCCAGGCAAATCTATACCGAGCATCAATTTATCAATACGGATAGTAGGAATCTTAGAAGCATTCCAGACGAAAGTGTTCATCTTATTGTGACTTCTCCTCCATATTGGACGCTGAAGAAGTATCCTGAAAAAGATGAACAATTAGGCCAAATTGAAGATTACGAGAAATTTCTGATTGAATTGGATAAAGTGTGGGCACATATCTTTAGAATTTTAGTTCCCGGTGGGAGGGTTGTAATTGTTGTTGGTGATGTGTGCCTTCCGAGAAGGGAGGTTGGTCGCCACGTGGTTTTTCCATTACATGCCAGTATTCAGGAACACTGCAGAGAAATTGGATTTGACAATTTAACCCCAATAATTTGGTACAAGATATCAAATGCAAAATATGAGGCAAAACGTGGTAGCAGTTTCCTTGGAAAGCCCTATGAACCAAATGGAATAGTGAAAAATGACATTGAATATATATTATTTCAGAGGAAGTCGGGAGGTTATCGCAAACCGGATCTCGATTCGAGGCTCCTCTCGATAATCTCTGAAGTCAATCATAAAAGTTGGTTCCAACAAATCTGGGATATTCACGGTGCTTCTACGCGACAGCATCCTGCCCCATATCCTACCGAACTGGCTGAGAGATTAATCAGAATGTTTTCATTTGTTGGTGATACAGTCTTAGACCCTTTTTCAGGAACAGGAACAACCGCTATTGCTGCATCAAAATGGGGACGGAATAGTATCAACATTGAAATTGAGGAGCAATATTTCCATATGGCAACTGAGAGATTTAAGGGAAATATGAGTGGGAGATCCACCCCCCTCTTATAATACATATTTCCATCCGTTTTCAAGCAGACGCTCTTTTCGGATTTCATAATCCGGAAGAACTCTCCGGACAAGTGCCCAGAATTCTGCTGAATGTTCACGGTGAATTAGATGACAAAGTTCGTGTACCACCACATATTCAACCTGTGACATCGGCGCCATTGCGATACGGACATTGATATTGATCATGCCGTCCTTTGTGCAGCTCCCCCAGCGTTTCAGTTGATATTTGATATTAAGTGGGGGCATCTCAATACCCAGTCTTCTTGCATTTCTGGCAAGAATGGGTTTGATTCTTTCTTCTGCATGGGAACAGTACCATTGAAGGAGAGCCTTGCGAACAAGGTCTTTCTGATCATTAACATCTATGCCTTCCGGGATAGTTACCTCAAAATATCCGCCGCTGAGTTTGATTTTGGGCCCCGTCCCGTTGCATATGACTTTGAGACGATACTGTCTTCCAAGATACAGGAATGTCTCGCCGCTGACATACTCCTTTGTCATATCAATGAGTGAAAGCCGGTCAAACCATTGGATCTGTTCATAGATCCATGCTGCCTTTCTCCGTGCGATTTCTCGGATTTTTACTTCAGGAGTATCTGCAGGTGCCATGATCTCGACCGATTTGTCGGGGGATACGGAGATGCCCACCTGTTCCCTCCTGACACTGTATTTCACCGAGTATGAGATGTCAGTAGCTCCAAATCGAACTGTTCCGGTCTGCATCATCGGGGATATCTCCGTTCGGCAAGTTCCACAAGTTTGGAGGCAATATCCTGCATCTTTTCCTGTGGGTATTCCACCGAACGAAGTTCCCGTTTTATTTCCCGTCTCATCAATCGTTTTACGTCCTCCTTCTGGTGCCAGTCAATAACAACATGTGACTTCAGGATTTCGACTATTGCCGTGGCCGTGGTCCGGAGATCCGTCCCGTCTTCCACCTCTGATGTGAGGAGGAGATAAAAGGGAGCAACTTCTGTGTCCACACCAATATCCTTCGCCCGCTGTTCAGGATGCCGGGCATCTTCCAAGATTTCATGCAGGTGCATGATACGCTCGGCACCACCAATACGTTCCTGATGGTAATCATTAATAATCGATGCCAGGCGGTCTGAAAGTGATTGATAGAAGATTGGGTCCTCATCCATTTTCACATTGATTTCACGGGCAACGGCGTGCTCAATCATACTTGCCTTGGCATCGTCAGATGGCTGCCGGGCAACCTCTTTCTCGAATTCCGGTGAGAAGATGGAGAGTGGTTCAGTCATCTGTATGATCCCCCCGGCACGAATATGTGAATCGATGAGCTCCCGAACCTTTGCCCCACAATCATCCAGTGGGTCACGGTCTTCGCTGTAGCGGTTGCGGGCGGCAATGCGAATTGCGGCGAAGCGCTCGAAGGTTGGCCGGAATCTCAGTGCCTCAGGGTTCGGGAGAAGCATGTCCATGTATTTGGAGAAATCACGAAATGTGCGGTCAAATCTGAGGCGCATGTCTTCGGGTTCAAGATACTGAACGCATGCCTCTTTGAATACCTCAGGATCATCTGAGCGGGGAATCGTACTGAAAAGGTTTTTCGTTGCTCTGCATGCGGCCTGAAGATACGGGAGAACGATTGCGGAGAAATCGGTATGGATCAGCCCTTCGATGCCTTCTTCGCTGTACATGTTCAGGGCGGCCCGGAGTTCTTCGCTCACTCCCCAGTAATCTACCACAAGCCCATAGTTTTTCTTTGCATACCTGCGGTTTACCCGTCCCATTGCCTGTAGCAGGGTGTGTTCCCTGAGAGGGGCGTCCAGGTACATCACCTGTTCGCGGGGTGCATCGAATCCGGTAAGGAGTTTGTCACAGACGATGATGATGTTCGGTTCCTCTTCCTCCTTGAACTGTCGGATGATCTCCTGCTCTTCGGTCTTTGACCGGTGATAGGGAGTGAATTCCGCCTCGTCGTTATGCATCTTGGAGATGAGAACTTCACAGGAGGGCCCGCCCAGGCGGTCAATGGTCTCCTTGTAGCGTATAGCACCTCTGCGGTTCGGTGCGACAATCTGCGCCTTGAATCCGTTCGGAAGGATCTGTTCTTCATAATGCTTCAGGAGGTCAAGGCATATCATCTCTATTCGTTTTGGAGCGATGGCAATCGCCTGTTTAGTAACGAATTTCTTTACTATGCGGCTCCTGTCTTCCTCATCATAGTCCCGGAAGACCCGGTCAAATAGTTCGTTGATGGTATGGGTTCCGACGGCAATCTCTGCCATTCTCCCTTCGTAATAGATAGGGACGGTAATTCCATCCCGCACCGACTGGTTATGATCATATTTGTCAATGAGGCCCCCGAACGTGGTGAATGTGTCATGGCCACTTTTTGCGATGGGAGTTCCGGTAAATCCAATGAAGCAGGCGTTTGGCAGGGCCCGCCGCATATTGGCGGCAAGGGTATTGTACTGGCTCCTGTGTGCTTCGTCCACGAGAACGAAGACATTCTCTTTATCAGTGAGAAGGGGGAATTTTTCCGCTGCATCCTGGAATTTCTGGATGGTGGTCATGACCATGAGGCCCGCGGGCCTGCCGAGGATCTCTTTGAGATCTTTGATGCTTCGTGCATTGACCGGGTTCGGGAATCCGCAATGACTGAAGACCCCGTGTATCTGGTTGTCAAGGTCAGTCCGGTCAGAGACAACGACAATGGTCGGATTATTCAGTGTTTTTTCCCGCCGGAGTTTCACAGCCGTGCAGAGCATGGTGTGACTCTTTCCGCTCCCCTGCCAGTGCCAGATAAAGCCGCCTTCATGTGTCTCCCCGGTGCAGCGTTTCATGATCTTGTTGGTTGCCTTGTACTGCTGGTACCTGGCAATCTTTTTGATGACTTTCCCGGATTCCCGTTCGAAGACGATGAAGTTGCGGATAAGGTCAAGGAAGTTCTCCTTCTGGAATACGCCAAAGAGCATTTGATTCTGGAAGTTTGGCGTGACATTATATACTGACTGGAGGTCATTGAGTTCGAGGGGATAGGGGTCTTTCCACTGCGTCCAGTGCCGCCACGCGGTGAAATTTGTCGCAACCTTTGCGTCGTCACCGGATGCTGCTACAAGGACCTGAGCAATTTTAAACAGACGGGGACATCCCTCGTTTTTAAACTGGCTTCCTTTCTCTTGGTAGCGATTGATCTGTTCAATGCCCTGGTTGAGGGGTTTTTGCAAAAGGGGACTTTTACACTCGATGACGGCCAGAGGAAGGCCGTTGACAAAGAGGACAATATCAGGGATACATTCCCGGTAATGCTCTACGGGATACTGACGGATAAGGACAAAGTCGTTGTTGCTAATGGTGTCATAGTCGATGAGCTGCACGTCCCTTCCCTGCTGTCCCCATCTATCACCGAGGTCCTGCGTGACAGTTGTTCCTCTCTCAAGCATGCCGTGTATCTTCTCGTTTGCTTCAAGGGTAGTGGTTGCATGGACATTTGTGATGTTGCGGACAACATGACTGACGTTCTCATCCGATATCCATGGATTGAGTTCCCGAACCTTCTTTTCGAGGATACCAATAAGAACGGGCTCTTTTCGGGACGGCCGAAGGGCATCGGCGTCCCGGACTGAATATTCTGTCCATCCGAGATGGGTGGTGAGAACCTCTACCGCAGGGTCTTCAACGAGGCGAAGTTCATCCAGATTCCGGGTCATGAGGCATTCCCTCCCTGAATGTTCGGGTTGCTCTTTTTCAGGAGTTGGGGGGCCTTCTCCTTCCGGGGGAATACCTCCTTTTGAATCTCCGGAAGGTAGGTGAGATGGGAATAGAACCGTTCCATCTGGTCGAAGGTGTATTCGGTGAACCAAAGGATATCCTGAAGATTTGCGATGAGTGGCGCTTCATCAGTATAGAATTCCAGGGGGTCAATGTTCTCTTTCGTTGCATTGGGATACCGGGCCACCATCGCATGGGGAGCAGTGAGCAAAGAGAGGTAGAAGAGGGAAAATGCGGCGGTAATCTGTGAGATAATGAGGATGAAAAAACTTTCAAATAACTCACCCAAAGAAGAGACCTGTTGTGCAATTTCGTCTATTTTGCTGTTCATATTCTTCTTTCCTTCCGGGTTCATTGGAATGAGGTAAAGGAATATTTTTACCGCAGTCGTTACTTTGATGAGGCGACCGTTGAATACCTTTTCTCCAAGATTGTCCTGGATTACCTGATCCAGATCAAAAAATTCCTGGTTCATTTCGTCCACGACGGTCAGAAGGGCGTAAACTTCCTCTTCGCTGATATTGCATCTGTTGTATGCAGCCGCGGTGCGGAGTGCCTGAGTTTTGAATTCCTCAAATGTGTCCATTAATTTCCGGACATCCTCACCAATGAATGCAAGGGCGATCTGCATTTCTTCACGCTTCTCAATATCCTTCATGCTCTTTTTCAGGTCGTTGGAGAGCTGGATGATGAGGTCTGTGTAGGCTTTCTGTGGGTTGTGGCCAAGTCCTTTCACACCATCCAGTTCAATGACCCCAATCTGCAGGGCAAGGGATTTGACTGCCTTCTCAATTGCCTGCTGAAGAAGGAGAATGGCGGGCCGGTACAGTTTATTATCATAGAGTACCATTGACGCCTCAAGGTCTTCCTGGGCGATGGCAAAGAAGGAGGCGACTGCTGCCTCCGTTGCTGACATCTTTTTCATCCCTTCAGGCATGGGAGGCGGTGTTTGGATCATACTGCCTCTCCTTCGATACCGGAAGGCAGAGTTTCCTGTCTCATCTCCTCCGGCACCGGGACACGGCCCGTGAGGAGATCCTGCATGAGGGCAGTTTTTAGATTGTTGAGGTGATTTAGATACTGTTTCTCGACAAACGATAAATTAAAATCAATTGTTGTGAGTATAGATGCCACCTTTTTTTGTTCTGGAAGAGGAGGTAAGGGGACAAATATTCCTTTGATAATGGATATGTTTAATCCACCACGACCTTTTGCACCGGTAGAAAGATTTCTTAATTCTGCATATCTGCTATCTAGATTGTGATAAAGATATTTTGGGGATATCGTATTTGTATCAGAAATAATCGCAGCAATCGACTGATTTATACTGAGATCAATAAGATTCATTGCAGCCGTCCCTCTTGTTTTTCCCTGACCTGCTAAACCAATCAAAATAGATTCTTTTGGAACTATTTTTGCACTTGATTCTTTTAAGCCAATTTCAGTTATCCTGCCAGATACTTCATCAACAATTTTTTTGTTAAGATCTCCAGAACACATCCATGGGATTGAACCTCCCCAATATTCTGGATGTTTTGTTGAGGGGGTGCCTCCTGAAGTTGTTCGTGCAAAATCTTTGATTTTTTTGACATCCCACTCCACCGGCACCCTGCCAATTGGTGAGTCCTTAAACGCATGTGTCTCTTCACTCCGGACTTGGCCATCTTTATCGATGCCCCTTGTGAGGATGACCTGCATGAAGCCCCGTTTCAGCTCCTCAGTGCGGGCGATGATGGCTTCGGTGGTGGCGATGGCTTCGTCAACGGTGGTGAGGATGGAGGCGATGGCTGTTTGTTCCGAGTAAGGGGGAATGAGGACAAAAATCCCATTAATAATGGATAGGTTTAATCCACCTCGCCCTTTTGCACCCGTGGAAAGATCCCGTAATTCCTGGTATCTGCTATCAAGATTTTGATAAAGATATTCTGGGAGAATTACATTGCAATCTGGAATGATTGCTGCAATTGACTGGTTGATACTGAGGTCAATGAGATTCATTGCAGCCGTTCCTCTTGTTTTTCCCTGCCCCGCCAAACCAATCAATATTGAATTTTTTGGAATTATTTTTGCACTTGATTTTTTCAGACCAAGCTCAGTAATCCTGCCGGATACTTCCTCAACAATTTTTTTATTGAGATCTCCTGAATTCATCCAGGGGATGGACCCCCCCCAATATTCTGGATGAGTTGTTGAGGGAGTGCCCCCGGCAGTTGTTTTTGCAAATTCTTTAATTTTTTTGACATCCCAAACTTCTGGGATTATGCCCGCCTTGGTTTGTTTGTATCCATTTGGAATATCAATATCATCCATTTTTATCACCTTGCAGTAACTCCAAACGTACTTGGGTTCCCAAATCCTATCTCTGGTTTAATCTTGAAAAACTGACAATATTTCCCAGAAGCTTCAATTAATACATGCAGATTCCTTTTTACGGTGGAAGATTCAATTTCCGAGATTTCGATTTTTTCACAATATCTGTATACGTAATCATCCAGTGTCATCTGTCTGTCCCCGATATATCCGACATATTTGACCCAAGCTCTTGATTCGAGAGGACACGGTGGATCTTTTGGATTGCATTGTGATAAATCCAATTCACCCCCATGAATGTATGCAAGACCTGAAAAGAATTCAAAGACATCAAAATCCTCATAAAATGCTATTTCGTAAGGGATTATGGGTTGAAGAATTTCTTTGAGGATTGTTAAGGGATATAGGTGGGGCGTCCCACGTTTTCCGAACCGATCAAGATTAACATCAGTGATCAGACTTTGATCTGCCAATATTGTTTTCCAGAGGTTTATATCATCAAAATATGGGAATTTTTCCAGTTTAAATCCGGTATGACATCTGTATTTTGGTTCAAAGAGAACAGCACTCAGATTTGAAAGCTGCTGGTTATGCACTGCCGCAATTCCAGATGCATATATCACAAGGACCGCGGGATAGAAACACATCTTTGCAAGCTGCTGCATGAAATATGTCTCTTTATCGTGCAAACCATGAAAAATGTAATTTCCTTCAGGCACAGGTTTCTCAATCGCAAACAGCCGCTCAATAGTCATACTGATGAGATTGCTATACGTTCCATCCTCATAATATGCAAGAGCTGCACACATCGCAGCAAGAGGGGTGGTTATCCGTTCCAGATCTTCCAGAATGGAACGGAGATGGTCCTTCGCAATGACGTCACCCTCGGGCGGGTAATATTCAAACTCTTTCAGCGCATGCACCACACGGTCAGCCTCACTATTGATCACATCCGGGACCGAAAGATCGGGCCGGGGATCACGCAGGGCATCTTTGACCTTCTTTACCGCTGCTGCGGCTGAGAGGGTGGTTCTCGGTTCAAACCGGGAAAACCGTTCGAGGACTACTTCGACTGTCGTGAAGAAACAATCGGCATCGTTGATTTCAATTCGGGTGGGGGAGATTGCCTTGCATACTACGGACGGGACAACTGATTTGTCCCGCAGGCACCAGAATATCGGGTAGCGGGTGATATCATTAGCACAGAGAATCTGTAATAGACGGGTATCAAAAATTCCGGACCACCCGCAGATAACGAGGCCATATTCTGCAAAGATATGTCTCAGGTAGGTTTCAATATTCTCCGGATATTCCTTCAGATCCTCCGGAGTGATTCTGAGTGTTCCCCGTTCAAAGTCACCGTTGACCTTCAGAATCCGGCATCTGTCCGGGATAACAGACATCTGTTTGACATCAGATTCTTCGGTGATGACCTCATAACGAACCTTTTCTTCCCGTAATGCATCTTCCAGGAGGGTATCGAAATTGGTGGTGATGATGAGAGAGATCATCCCCGATTTGACCAGCCGTGCGATACAGCGGTGTGCATCGGTTGGAGGGACAGAAATCGGGTTGCCATCTCCATCGAGCGGATAGATAAATTTCTTCAACCCATCCTTCCGGTTATCTTTAGTAATACCCAGTTTTCTCATCAACCGTTCGAAAGTTGCCTTTTCGCCAAATTCTTCTTCGAACCATTTGAGGCAGATTTCAGTCTTTTCCCCGCCCGGTATCACTGTTTCCCAGTCATCATCCTTTCCGGCGGCAATCTCCCGAATCATATTCCCTGAGGCATCGCTTGCCGTCGGAAGGCCCGCAGAGACAGAGATGCCTGCACCCAGGAGGAGGGCATACCGTTTGGGTGAGGCATGAATTGCATGTGCAACCGGGATGAGATTATCTGTGTACATTGTCTCCCTCCTGTGGAGTCTCAGAACCGTTGTTGGGAAGCCTGCCTGCATCACCAGCGATATGTTTTTCCTGTTTTTTAACCCGGCGCTCAAGCTTTTTGAGGTCTTCTTCGGGAGGGAGAGCCTCCGGTGTGATGCCCCGTTTAAGGAGGAGTTCACGCACGTCCCTGTTGTTCACCACATGTTCACCCGTGATTCGGGCTTCACCATGCATGTCATCTTTCTCCACATTGAAGTTCGTAATCTCAGTTGCAAGGTTCTTCGCGGTGATCGTCACCGTCGGAAGGAAATCTGCCAGGGGGCGGCTGTTTGCTACAGCTAAACGTTGTTTCATATCCTTGGTTGTATGCCCACCGAAGAGGGCCTTGTCCCCTTTGCTCCGGATGCGGGCAAATCCGTCGCTATCGACTCCCCGCTCGTATATGTTGCGTGAAAGAGTCGTCTCCGACTCCTTCAGGCGTTCGCGGGCCCGCATGCGTTCCACAAGTTCGATATGCTCTTCAATCCGTTCCTGTTTCCGGGTCTGAACAGCGAAGTAACTCTGTGCGAAAGCAATTTCCTCTTTTCTGGGGTCACCATTCTGGGCAATGAGATAACAGGCGTAGCGGGTGAGCATCATATCCGGGATCTCACGTTCTGAGCCGGAACCCAGATAGACCATTTTCCCGACGTCGGGAAAATGGTCTGCTACATTCTGGCCTGCATTCGAACAGGCATCTTTTGCTTTGGTGATGACCTTTCTGAAGTTATCCCATTTCTGGTATCCCAGGAGCACCTGTAGATCCCTCGCATACCAGAACTCGACGCCATCAGCGGTATTGACATAATCCTCAAAGTTCTTGTGAAGACGATGCACTGTTTCAGACCTCAGTAAAACACCCCCTGCGGTGAAAACTCAGTCATCTTCTCCTCCCTTTCTGTCATGCGGAAATCCACAGAAATAGCAATAGATGGTTCCATCCCATTCTTCAGATATCTTGATCTGTTTGTTGCAGCAGGGAAGGGCGAAAAAGACCATATCATCGTTCTCCGGGTTGATCAGCTCATTTCTTCTCGGGACATCCCTTGTTTTCACACGGAAACTTCTCGAATCCAGTTTTTTGAGCGATTTTGTAAGTTCTTTATTGATAAGATCAATTCCAGCATTCGCTGCAATGTTCATCGTATAATCTTTCTGCGCCGTGGTAAACCACTCATTTGCATCTGCAGACTGTCCGCAATACGGACAGAAATACTCATTTTCATGATTCAATGATTCAAAATCTGACTTCCTTATTTTGAATTCTCTCTTGCAATACGGGCATTCCCTTCTGATACAATTGTCAGTATCCAGGGGTAAATGCGCATTTAGTGTAATTTTATCCATAATTATTTCTCCTTAATTTGATTGAAACGTCTCACAATGACTGTTGCAAGTGTGGAAGACGTGTTTATTGCCAGTTCTGCGAACATGAACGGGACTTCTGGTGCATCCTCTCCGTTTCCGTGTGCATCACCGAGGTGGTTTCTCACCCCACCGAGATGACTAACGGCACCGGACAACGTGCCAAGAAGGGAGATTACTTTGTCTGCTCCTTCAAATTCCTCAAAATTGAGTTCTTTTTTCACTGAACCCCATAATTTCGTCACACTTGGGTCGCTGGGATGGGGGGTGTCACACCTGTCAAGAACAGTCTTCATGACACTCTCCAGGCAGGAAATACTCTGGGTAATCGCCCCATCGTAATCTCCATCTCTCAGGCGTTTCCGTGCATCCTCGAGGTTCTGGTATGCGGAATAAAAGGTCTCTGATTGGAACAGGCCAACGGTATTGGTGATTATTTCTTTGGTGGTTGGCGCTGTCACAAGAGAGCATTCGCGGCATTGTTCCAGTGTTGTTGCACGCTTTTTTTTCGTGCATAATATCTGCTCAACATAGAATTCATTGAAACGAGGTGGATATAGGCGAACCTTTGCGGTAAAGGCATCACATCCCACTTCCCGATATATTTTCCCTGCTTCACATTCAAAACAAATTTTTTCATTTGTTTCGTTTGTTACATTATTCCCAGAGGTAATTGCACAATTACAGACAAGGGTTCCCATACCTGTTTTCTGAAACAGGCAGGAAATGTCAGCATCATCTGGGATTTGGCTGCTATCATCTCTCATTTAACCACATATCCCAACTGCTCAAGGAAGCCATCGAGTTTTCCCTCAACCTCGGCCCGGCGTGCACGCAGTTCGTTGAGTTCCTGCACAACAGCTTCGACATCGACAGGCTCCTCGTCTGGTGTTGTGTCCACATACCGGGTGATATTCAGGTTGTATTCATTCTCCTCGATTTCATCCATGGAGACGACACGGCAGAATTTTTCCCCGTCCTCAAATTCCCGGTATGCCTTCACAATCTTTGTCAGGTTGTTGTCGGTGAGGGAGTTCTGGTTCTTACCGTTCCTGAATTCACCTGATGCCTCGATGAAGAGGACTTTTCCTTTCCGTTCGGCTGGTTTATCCCGGTTGACAACCAGCACAGCCGCTGGAATGCCTGTTCCATAGAAGAGATTCGGCGCAAGACCGATGACCGCTTCCACCAGGTCGTCCTGCAAAATTCCTGTCCGGATTTTCCCTTCTGCAGCACCACGGAAAAGAACGCCGTGCGGGACAACGACCGCAAGCTGGCCCCTCTCGTTGAGCACATTGATCATGTGCAGCACAAAGGCGAAATCACCCCGTGACTTTGGTGGCACACCATATCCAAAACGACCGAACTGGTCGTTTGATGCTACATCATGCCCCCATCTATCAAGTGAGAACGGTGGATTTGAGATCACCCCGTCGAACTGCATGAGGTGTTTGTCATCATTGTAGAACAGCGGGTCACGGATGGTATCGCCGCTGCGGATATCAGCATCAAGGTATCCGTGCAGCAGCATGTTCATCTTGCAGATGCCCCACGTTCCGTAATTCTTCTCCTGCCCTGTGAGTGTCAAATCCTTTGGGTCGCCACCGTTCTCTTTAACATACTCGGCACACTGGATGATCATGCCGCCGGACCCACAACAGGGATCGTGAATCCGCATTCCTTCCTTTGGGTCGAGAATACAGGTGAGGAGTTTTACCACCTGGTGCGGCGTATAGAACTCTCCACCCTTTTTCCCGGAATCATCCGCAAACTTCTCGATGAGATACATATAGACATCTCCAAGCATATCGAGGCGTTCAAGATCCGCATTTCTCATGGAAATTGTTGAAAAATGCTGGATGAGTGCGGATAGTGTCGTATCCCTCTGTTTCACTTCGCCAAGTTTGTTGGAATTAAAATCAATGCTCCCAAGGACCCCTTCCATCAGGTCATTGTGTACTTCAATCTCCTGAGTTGCTTTGTTTAGCTCCTCTCCGATGTTCTCGGTAAGGCTCTGAATGTTCTTCCAGCGGGCCTTTTCCGGGATGAAAAATTCGTGTTCGTCCGGGTCATTCCAGGCAAGATCATGGTCGCCTGTTTCCTGTTCTATTTTTCCCGCTTCTTCTTCGAAGACGTCCGAGAGACGGCGTAAAAAGAACATTCCGAGGATATAATTCTTGTAATCCGCTGAATCTATGGAGCCACGGAGAATATCAGCAGCTTCCCAGACTTTCGTCTTCATTATTTCAAAAGTAAATTTTGTCATTTTAAATCTCCATTTTATTTTGTAGGTATATTCGTTCGACAGAGTTGAGCAGTTTTTCTTCGCGTTTTAGGAGCAATCGTCGTTCCTGAACGGTTGCATAAAATTCCACAATATCGCGCTGGATTTCTAATGGCGGAACCGGAATCCTGATTTCCATCATTTCAGAAATTTTCATGCCCTGGATTGTACTCCCGCCAGAGAGTGCATTCAATGCCTGCTGGCCACGAAGACTGTTAAACCATGCAACAACAACGTCCGGCAGGATATCTTCAGTGAAGCGAAGTGCAACAATATTCGATGAGATGACCGCACCGCTGGATTTTTCATCTACCAGTGCTGCACGGAGGGCGGTTCCTCTCAGGGTGACCAGCACATCCCCCGTCCTGATGCGGTTCTCTTCGGTCTTTTTCGTTGCTCTGACGCTCATCTCTTTAATTGTGGTATGATCCACTACGCCCTCAGAGAGATCGCTGATATTGACTAACCGCATGATGCAGGCCTCTGCGTCACAATCTTTTGGATTCAGATTGTAGGAGGAGAGGCCGGTAATTTTCTTCTTCACCAGACTCTTGATTTGGTGTAATTCCATCCCGTTGGTTGTTTTTTTATTCATGTTTCCTCGGGTATTGGCAGTTGAACTGCTTTTTCACTAATCGATAGGCTATGCGTCCCCTTTGGAAAAATTGATATTCACAGAAACAGAGTATACTTTGTCAAGTTGTGTGACTGTGTTCCTATCTTTCCCGGTGGGTTCTCGACAATTCAGTGTCGAGGTCGGTTACTCAATTTTTACTAAGTAGGCTCGACAATAATATATCAGGCTGCTTGATATTTAATAGGTTTGTTTACATGAGCGATGGCGCTCTTCTTTTGTGAAACTCAGAATAATTTATTGTATTCAAAAAAGGAATTTGAATTAAATATCTTTGACAAATTTGGGGTCAAACCGGAGTTCAATCTCGTGGGCATTCCCTTTTGCGGCCCGCCGGTGCAGATCAATAAGCCGGAGGTCGGAGAGCCTCCGAAGCCAGGCATGAAAGGCGGTATAGGAGACATCCCGTGTCTCCCTGAATGACTCATAGAGGGTGCGGGAGGTGAGGGGTGCCGCCCGCTCCTCCTGTTTCATCCGGATAATATGGGAGAGCAGTTGTTCCGGGCCCGCTTTCAGTCCTTCGATGAGAAGGCTGAGGTGGGCGCCGCGTACGGTCTCAAACGCGGTGGTGACATCCTGTTCCCCGACGACGGTTCGGGCATCCCGTTCGGCAGTGAGAACGGCATGTTTCAGGAGGTCGATGCCGACCCGGAGGTCACCTCCCTCCATCGTGAGGGCGACGATCCGGTCGAGTATTCCCGGCGGGATTACTCCCGGATAAAGCCCCATGCGGATACGGTCCTGGAGGATGGTGGAGACCTCGTCTTTTTTGTAGGGGAAGAAGGGGACTTCTTCGGGCTGCCAGACGGAGACCACCGCCGGGTCGATGACCGTGAGGGGGCAGAAGGTATGATCGCTGATGGTGGTGACGACACCGGCCTTCACCCCCGGATAGTTCTCGTACATCCGCACAAGGGAGCGGATCACCACGTCGAGCTGGCCGTTGTGGCCGAGGTAGTTGGCATCGTCCAGGCAGACGATGAGGACTGCTTTCCGCCGGATGAGTTCCGCTGCGATGGGGCCGGTGAGCCGCTGGAGGGGAATGCCGGAGAGCGGCGGCTGGTGTCCGAAGAGTTGCCCGAAGACGGTTGCAAAGACACGGAAGGCGGTATTGATACTCTCACAGTTGACGAAGACCGGCACAACACGGGAGGAGGTCTCCTCCAGCTCGCTGAAGATTCGCCGGACGCAGGTGGTCTTCCCGGTCCCCGGCGGGCCGCGGAGGTTGGTGTTGCAGGGGCATGCCCCTCGCAGGGCGGGGCTGAGGGCTCCCGCGAGCTGCCGGAGCTGCAGGTCTCGGTAATGGATGGTTTCAGGAGTATAATTGAATTCAAAGACTTCATGGTCACGGATGAGAGTCTGATTGTGCATGAGATAGCGCTGCGGCATGAGTGAGGGGTTGGAGTGGTGGTTATTAGTGGTAGGGCGGGCGGAGGGTGAAAGTGTAGGGGATGAATTTTCTGATTCCCGGGCCCGACAGGGAATCCGGATTAGACATAAATATTATCTAAGAACATGGTTACCTGCTAAACAAGGTTACAATTATGAGTGACACACCATCACCCGGAAAGAAATTCCCAGGGCAAGAGGATAAAAAAGAGACTCATTTCAATGCCTCTGTTGACGTTCAGGAGTCAGACAGCCAATACCTCCCTGCCGGAATCCGGGGAACCAAAAAACCGTTGACGTGTATTCCTATTAGAGAATCCGAAAAACAGGTAATTTCTGCCAGAATGTCCCCCGGAAGTCAAATTATCTTAAACGGAACAAAGTGGAGTGAAACCGGGTATATTCCCTCATTTAAAGATACAGACAAAATTTTGATGAAGGCTGCCCGGCGGACGTATACGAAAACTCACGCTGCACCTGACCGATGAGAGATTTCTTTCTTTTTGCCGGGCCAAACGGGTCCGGAGATTGTGATGGATGATTCTTCCCTGTCTAAGCATCCTGCTCCTGTTCAACAACTCGAAGTGCCCGCGAATCTTCCCCCCAACTGCTAACCCAAATCTGCCAGCAACACCTTCAGCAGGTAAAAATTGTATCCCTTCCTCCTGTAAAATATGAGATGTTCCAGGCAACTTTGGAGAGTCGTCGTATCCGAAGTGAATACCGCTCGGTTCTTCAGATCAGTGGAGTGCGCAGCATGCCTGATCTGAACATTAATATAAACGTAACTCCTATTCCTCAAGGCTGGAAAGCTATCGTAAATGAATAAGGAGGGTATGAACGTGTGTTCACGAGTGATTGATTCAGATAAAGAGGAGGGGATGATGAAATCACCTGGCCCATACCGTTCCAACACTTCAGACAGTTCGGCACCCCTCTCCGAAAACTCAGGGACGGTCGGACCCACGGGATCATTTACGATTGGAAACCCCGTTTCACCAATTCAGGTTGATGATGATATGAAGTCAGAAGAACAGGAAGGTCTGTCAGCAATTGAAAAAGCAGCCATGGAACTTTCAATGAATAAGCACAGGCAGGCCTATAACCGTCTGGCATCTGACTAACTATCCATCCATATTCCCACTATTTTGTACGAGCCAGTCTTCTACGTCTTCTATCGAATACGAATTCTGTGCAATCCCCATTACAAATCGGTAAATTGCATCATCTTCAGCGGTGATCATCCTTTTTTCAGGACTCAGCATCAGAATCATCTCAGCTACGGCAAATGCGGTTCTCTTATTTCCCTGATAAAACGGATGACGTGTTGCAATTCCATGAAGCATCCATGCTGCCCGTTCATAGGAATTCGGAAGATATGTTGCATAATTAACAAGATTTTCAAGTGTTCCGGGAGTGAGGATGAGACCGGCCATTCCGCAATCTTCCTGGTGATCGCTCTGAGGTTTAAAGAAAAAAGAGAATTTGAATATTTAGTTTATTAAATTCCCGGTCCGCTACCAATCTTACGTCCAGTCACATCATCCCACCCCCAGCCACTGCACCAGCCACGCCGCGAGTGCTCCCGCCACCCCGCTCACGCCCGCGACAATCCCGCCGGTTCGCTTATCTCCCCCGGCCCTTTCGGCCCGCCAGCCTTCCAGGTTCCGGAGGCGATCTTCAAAGTCTGCATCCGTCTCCTTCATCTCTTCGAGCGTCCGGCAGATCCACCTGACATCGCGGTGCGTCTCGATGATTTTCGTGTTCAGGTCATCCTTCATTTTCTCTTCCCTTCCCGGTATTTTTCCCTGCACAGACTCTGCTGGCAAAGGGGATAACCATTACCTATGGTAATAACCGGGCCGATGACATTTTCCATCCGTGAAGGGGTAAGGCACCCGTGTGTGCCCTCCCCCATTTTCTTTCAGACATTCTCGATCACTCCTCATGCAGGGAACAACGAACCGGAGCTTAGATCCGCTGTACAGAATGTTCGTCCCCGTTGCGGCACCGGATATCGTATGAGGGCCAGACGGTTTTGCCGGTGCGCCCCGTTCATTTTCCCCCTCAGATCATCCTCATTTTTCTGTCACACTGCCGGATCTTTTCTGCATGAGGTCCGATGTTAAGACAGGTTAATATTACTCAAAGTAATAGTATTGTATGTCAGTCGAACCCCGGGAACCGGCTGGCAGGAGTGCCAAAAAATGGCTGACTTTATCCAGACCACCAACACCAAGAGTGCGGTGCGGGACCTCACCATCCCCATCGCCGATATCACTGCCTTCAATGCCCTCGTGCAGGATATCATCGACACCAACCCCTTCGGCTGTACCTCCTACACCGAGAAGGGTGTACCAATCGATCCCGTTACCCGTTCCCAGGAACGCTACGACGCGAAGATCGTCTACGAAAACCTTGAGGCGGACACCATCGGCGACGTCTCCATGCAGGTCGCGTCCGTTGCCGCCTTCGGCACCGCGGCCAGCCACGTCATGGACGACGACACGCTTGCCACCGCCATCGGCGGAACCCAGTCCCGCGACACCGGGAAGGACAGCTTCTCCTGCAAACTGAAGTGCCACGACGCGAACAGCGAAATCTACTACGTCACCCTCTCCCGCGACAGGATACGCGTCTCCTCGTATACGGACGATGCCATCTGTGCAGCGGTTGAGACCTGGGCCGACGCGAAGCCTGCGCTCGGCTGAACTGAACGACCCGGCAGATGCCGGAAACAGGGACATCATCTCCACCCCCTGTTTTTGTTTCTGTTTTGGGAGATTTGGGATACCATCGATATCTTTGGATGTTGTTTTTCATTGACCCGTGTCTAGTCAAAAACAATGGAGAACTTGTGTAAATTCTTGTGTAAATTCTTGTGTAAATTCTTGTGTAAATTCTTGTGTAAATTCTTGTGTAAATTCTTGTGTAAATTCTTGTGTAAAACTTGTCTAAAACTTGTCTAAAACTTGTCTAAAACTTGTCTAGAGCCCGACCATAAACCATTACCTTTGATTACGCTTCCGGGCAAACAACCTACTCTCGTGAATAATGCCGCAGATGAATACCGCGTGATCATCACCCGGAAACCTGTTCGCAATGCCCGGATGCGGGTGATGCCGGACGGAACCGTCCGGATAACCGCACCACAGGGGTTTGACGCCGCACGCTTCATTGCAGAAAAAACGGACTGGATTCGCGCCCGCCAGGCGGAAATGAACCGGATGGCCGCAGGGTGCAGCACTACAGCAGCGGACCAGATACTTCTCCTTGGCACCGGTTACGCAGTCCACGAGGGGGACCACTGCCACACCGACCATGACCTTCAGGTGATCACGGCACCAGACCCCCTGACCCTCAGACAGCATCTGACCGCGGATTTCCGGGCACTCATCACCAAATCCGTCACTCTCCGGGCAGATGAGATGAGAGTCTCTTTCGGCCGCTGCAGCATACGGATGCAAAAAACCCGCTGGGGCAGCTGCTCATCTGCCGGAAACCTCAATATGAACCTCAAGCTATATGCCCTGCCGGCACATCTGAGAGATTATGTGGTAGTGCATGAACTTGCACACCGTAAAGAACTGAACCATTCACCTGCATTCTGGTCTGAGGTTGCCGCGTACTATCCTGCATACCAGCAAGCAGAAGCAGACCTGCGCCGCTACTGGGTTGCTATTGAACGCAATCACTGGTGGAACGCTGTACAGGAACAAAACAGAGGAGAGAGATGAGACGGGCATTGCAGTGGTGCAGCGATATGCGCCGGAATCCAACCCTCAACAGTTGGCACATCTTCTATTTCGTCTTCCCGTTTGCGATTCTGATACTCTACCCCTGTATACTCTATCTTGTCCTCCCCAGAGCACTCTTCTGGACATTTTTTGCTCTGGCCCTTGCTTACTTCATCCCACCCGCAGGAAAAGAGACCGTCATCCCCCTGATGGTGATGGCAGGAATACCCTGGTGGCTTGCTGCCTTTTCCATCACACTCTTTGATCTGATGGGGGCACTCTTCATCATCTGGAACTTCCCACTGGCTTTAAGGATACCGTGGTTCGGACACTGGGCAAAACGGTTCATGACCACCGGCCGTGAGCAGTTTGACCGGCACCCCATCATCGAGCACATCTCATCTGTCGGCCTCGCGTTCTTTGTGATGATCCCCTTCGAAGGTTCGGGCGGCGTGGCCGCCTCCGTCATCGGGCGGATGCTGGGGATGGATCACCTGAAGATTCTCATCAGTGTCGGCATCGGTTCACTCTTCTCCGCATCAGCCATCGCCCTCTCTGCGGGGTTCATCATATCACTGGTGGAGTCGGGCATCATCTCCGGCATTGCCGGGGTGGGCATCGTTATTGTCGCCGTCATCGCCGTCTATATCTGGACGAAACGGAGACGGAGAAACAACAGAATCGTAGCGGAAGAAAAGATTACTTAATAGTAAAAGATGAGGAAAAATCCTCATAATCACTCATATTTTCCACGGGGATTTTCCCATCCGGTATACCCGCAGTAGATACAGCAGTCGCCTCCGCATTTCGGACAGAGTGTTGCCGGTTTCTTTACTTCGACAGACCCCGTTTTGTTGCAGTAGGTGCAGCCTGCCCCGTCACAAGCGTGGCAGGTCACGGTCTCATATTCAGTCTCTTCAGGAGTTTCGTTCTTTTCCGTATCTGCCATATATTGATCTCCTCCTCAGTCCGTATTATCAGTTTCTTTGCCCTCGCCGGGACAGCGGGTCTCAAGAATCCGTTTCATTATAAGGCGTGAGCCGGCATACCCGGGGCCGTCATAGGCACCGATGCGGACCACCTCCGCATCAATGCCCCGGTTCCGGAGGGCCTTTCTGAGAGAATCCTCTGAAAAATGCTGGTTAAACCCAAGCGTGATGATGGCAGGGTCAACCTCTTCAATGGGCCGGAACATATCCCCGTCATCCCCCAGGCGGGCGTCATCCACCACGGCAAGGGATTTGATCATGCAGAGCCGCTGCTCCTCGGGCACAACCGGTGCCGGTTTGTGCTTCACATTCACATCGCGGGCCACAATGACATGCAGTTCGTCACCGAGTTCACGGGACTTCTCCAGATAATAGATATGGCCCGGGTGAAGAATGTCAAACGTGCCGGTTGCAACCACCCGTCTCAATCGAACACCTCGAATGACACCGGTGTCCCGTCGCGACGGAATGCCCGCCAGTCCCCTTCCCCGTAAGGCGGGCCGAAGATCAGGTGATACCGGCCCATCCTCCCGAAGAACCGCAGGTCTGCATCAGACGGCCGAAGGGCACCGCTCGGATGGGAATGGGCGCTCCCCGCCATATGGACATCAAGCGGCATCATCTCAGGAGAGAATCCGGCACTCTGCTCAGTGACAACGGTTCCGGGTACCAGGTCAAACTCCTCGATAATCCCGTCTGTCTCCCGCAGGACTGCCACAAATTCCTTCGGATGCTGACTTCTCCCAACAGCCCTGAGGGTACTCAGACAATCTCTTCTGATGCCGCGAATCTCCATTGCTGTCATATATGTAGGCATAGCCCTCAAATAATGGTATCACAATAGCCAGCCTCCGGGCAGATATCTTGATTATGGCGGAAGATATAGTGGATAACAAAAAGGAGATGAACAGAGGATGTTATTTAAAACACTACTCGTCGCATATGACGGTTCGGAATTCAGCCGTGAAGCACTCAGGACAGCAATCGCCAATGCACCTCTCTGGGAGGCAAGGGTGCATGTCATCTATGTGGTGAATCCCCGGTATTATGCATCCACCATCGTTGACCCGCAGATAGGTGTCGTTGAACCCCGCTCTGAACACTGGATCGGAATGCTCGAGCGTGAGGCGGAAGAGATGCTTGCAGAGGCAGCAGAAATAGCCACAGATGCAGGGGTAGAGATTGTTCCCCACATGGTGATAGGAGATCCGCGTGACGAGATCCTTGATACCGCAAAAGAGATTGGAGCAGACCTCATCATCCTTGGATCAGAGGGAAAGGGCAGAACAAAGCGGTTTCTCCTGGGCAGCGTGAGCACCTCAGTTGTCACAGAAAGCCCCATTGCAACACTCATCGTCCACGCCCCCACGAAAAGTGAAAAACAGAAAACAGACTAAAACTCCCCGTCCTGTTCAAAACTCCGGCCGAAACGGAGTGCAAGCTCTGCTTTATAGAGCTCTTTCCCCAGATAGGCCGCATGGTCCATGAGGGAGACTCTGCCGTCAGCAAGGATGGCATGGAACACCTCATCCCATTTCCTGCCCCGGAAGGCAGTCCCCTGGTGTTCCACAATAATCCAGCCGTCCTCAATGCCGATTCTCAGGTTGCCGCGAGGGTCAAAGACCAGTTCTTCGGGAAGAGGCGGCACGTCACGGGAATGTTCCCATGGAATCGCCGGTTCATGCCGGCGGCGTTTCTCCTTGATGCAGAAGAGTGAGAGTCCAAGATCCTTCGGGTACGGCCGGTCACCCATGAGTGCCATCATCTCCGCGGCACGCCGCATCTCCCGCACACTGCCCTGTGTCTTGTCAGAATGTTCGCTGGTGAAGAGTACAGCGGCATGGCATTCATGCGCCATCGCCGCCAGCAGGGCATTCACTCCCACAGAGTCGGCGTCGATGAGTTCAGTGACATTTCCCGCCCCGAAAAAGAGCGGATGTCCCACATCCCCAAAGGATGAGAGGGACGATACCAGCCCGCTTCCTGCCGGCTGGAGCAGGGGGTCTGCGATGATGCGGGAAATGCCTGCCGCCTCTGCCGCACGGATATTTTCTGCAAGGGACGCATCACCGGGCACCACCACCACTGCCGCACCGGCAGCCGCAATAGCAGCCCCCACGAGGGGGATATTCTCCTCCTGCAGGGAGAGGATGATGTCTGCCGCAGGGAGGGCGGCACGAATGAGTGCCGGATCCTGCGTATCGGCGGCAAGCGGCACAGGAATATCTCTCAGTGCGGCAAAGACCCTTTTGACGTCTGCCGGGACGGCATCAAATCCAAAGCCGAGATCAATGATGTCAGCGCCTGCTGCAAGAAACCGCTCTGCGGTGGCACGGATATCAGGCAGACGGTGAGCATCCATTATTTCAGCAAGCACCTTCATCCGTGATGTCCCGCCAATACGGCACCCCCGGACAAAAAAGGCACAGGACGCCTCTTCCTCCATCTCTTCCAGACGGTTTTTTGCCTCATCTTCGCGCATCCGGGTGAGAAATTCATCGGCAGGCACGGTGCGGGAAAACTCCATTGTACCCAACAGGCGCAGCATCATCCCGAGGTCTGCTGCATGCCGGGGACCCCGGTAGACCGGAATGCCGAGCGCCTCTTCTGCAGGGGCAAAGGATGCGGTGCACATCCCGGATGTGATGACCGCATCATAGTCACCCCCCCGCGCTATCGAAAGAAGCTTTTCCGGCGTCAGGAAGGAAGCGACTTTCCCGGTGACAACGACATCGGCATCAAACCCTGCCGCTGCTTTGCGCACAATTTTCTCAGCAATCGTCCCTGTCGGAAGCAGTACCCGCATACGTTTCACGATTCACTTTAATTAGCCATGAATGAAAAAAGGTACTGATCTGATGCTGCAATGCGACCTGCATGTCCACACCAATTATTCCCATGATGGGGAGAGCAGTGTAGAGGCATGCCTGAAACGGGCGGAAGAGCGGGGCCTTGATGCCATCGCCATCACCGATCATGACACCACTGAAGGCGCAGTGTATGCCATGAAATGCGATTCACCGGTGCTGGTCATTCCGGGAATCGAGATATCCACCGCTGACGGCCACCTTATTGCTCTGGGCATCACGGAGAAAATCCCTGCAGACCTGGGATTTGCCGAGAGTGTGGCGCTGGCACATGCGGCAGGGGCACTCTGCATCATCCCGCACCCATACCACAAATGGCGCCACGGTGCCGCCCTGAAAGTGAAGAGCGCCATTGCGATGGTGGATGCGGTCGAATCATTTAACAGCCGCTACATCACGGGTGCCGCGAACCGGAAGGCGGCCCGGAAGGCGGCACAGTCCGGCAAACCCTGTGTGGCGGGAAGCGATGCCCATAATGCGCGATATATCGGATACGGGGTGACACTCGTTGACGCAGCACCTGAAGTCCCGGCAATTCTTGATGCCATACGTGAGGGAAAGTGCAGTATCCATGGCCGGATGACACCCCTGCGCACCTATACCCGGCAGTCCATGCGTGGTGCAAAACGCAGGATCACCCGGCGGATTCACCGATGAGGCTGGCATTCCATATTGCCTATATCGGGACGGATTTCTACGGCTCACAGATGCAGCCCGGCCTTCGAACCGTTGAAGGAACGGTCATCAGTGCCTGCCGGGACCTCGGCCTCTTCGACGACTGGCGCAAAGCCGGGTTTGCGTTTTCCGGGAGAACCGATCGCGGAGTCCATGCACGCCGGCAGGTCTGTGCCTTTACCACCTCCTGTCCGGACCGCGCCATCGCACGTCTGAACCATATCCTGCCGTGGGACTGCGGGTGTAGCGGATGGGCAGAGACGGATGACTCCTTTCATCCGCGGTATGATGCAGAGACGCGTAGCTATCGGTATTATATCTATGATGACGGGTCAGCAGACCCTCTCCGCATGCAGGAGGCAGCAAGCCGCCTGACGGGCACCCATAACTTCAGCCATTTCTCCCGCCTTGACGGCAAAAATCCTGAGAGAACCATTCTGTCATCACATATTCATGCCGAAGACGGGTTTTACATATATGAGATCACGGCGCCGGGATTTCTCTGGAATATGGTGCGCTGCATCGTATCGTCCATCATTGCCATGGGCAGAAATGAACTGGACACAGACGACATGACAGCACTGCTCAATGCCGCGCCCGGTATGCGCCACGTCACCCCCGCCCCGCCGGAAGGGCTGATTCTCTGGGATATCGACTGCGGTATCACGTTCACCCCGCTGGAGGGCACCGGGAGAATGAGAGATGCATCAACAGAACGGACGCGGTTCTTTGAAACAATAAAAAAAGTAAATTGGATTATGGATTAAACCGGTCGCACCGTTGCCCTGGAAGGAACAATGAGCCCGGTCATCCAGGATGACATCGGAGTTTCAGAGGTGCGGGCAGAGACCAGGAAATTCAGACGGTTCTCCACCAGACCACGGTAGGTGATCGTCAGGTGGTAATCATTCTCCCGCAGGGTAATTCCATACACCTTCACCGTCATATGGGCCGGCGGGAACTCCACCGGCGTACCAATGGAAAGGATCTTACGCTCGTTTCCGATCTTCAGGGTCACCTCATTACCTGAACCGACGGCAAGGACCGGCACATTCCCGAAGAAGACTTCTGAACTGTCCGGCAAAAGCACATCATAGGTGGCCACATACGGATAACTGTTCCCCCAGGGACTCTGGTTTCCGTAGGCATTAAAGGTGAGATACCCCGCGGCCACTACCACAACAATCAGGACCATCAGGACAAGCAGACCCTTAACCAGTCCAAATCCCTTCTTATGCTCCTTTTTATAAGTTATTACCGCCTCTTCCTGCAGTTTTTGCTCATTTTTTACCCGCTCCCGTTCTTCCTCAATGATCTTCTGCCGTTCTTCATCAGATATTACTGCAGTATCGGTAGAGGGGGCAGGCGTCTCTTTCTGTGGTGCTGCCTCCTCCGGCACTTCGACCGGTGAGGGCACATTATTCTCCTGTTCTTCAGCCATATTCTTATTTCACCCCGTTTAATCTTGTATATGAAACACCGTATTCACGGTATTTATTAATTCCTGAAAAGGAGCCGGACTGGTGATCCTGATACTCAGAAATCATCTGCGCTGATGGGGAACGACAGTAACCGGACAACGAATCACCACTGCAAAGAGAGTGACAATAAATATCCGGATTACCATCAGTTTTGGAGAAGAAATAGTTATTTTGTCACCGACAACAGTTCAGATGCCCGGGCTCATTGTTGTAAAAAACAGGATACTGTTTTCGAGGGATTTAAGACATATAATATACAAAATCTTGGGTGATTTCAGGGACGCACCTGTACATTTATGTAATTCAATTATATATACTTCAGAGAGTATCGGGGGGTCGATAAAGATGGGTACAATTCTTGTATGCAATGATTCGCATTTTCAGAGGCGGATTCCGGCATCAATCGTGGAGAGAAACACCCATGCTCCGTTAGAAACGATAAATGAGCAGGGATTTTGGGATATCGCCAAAGAAAAGAAACCGGATCCGGTCTTCCAGGATCTTCTGATGCCGGATGATGACGGCTTTGCGGTCCTGGAGCATGCCAGAGAGCAGGCACTCAGCATTCCCATAAACGTGATGGAAGATATCCCGGAATCCCGTATGGATACCCCCAGAGAATTCATCAGTATCAGCAGAGCAGCGGTGGCCCTGAATGAAATCGGGTTCAGGAAAATTCTCCGTGAGGCCGGACAGGGCAACGCCGACCCGAAAGAGCTGAAGACCTGCATGAAACTTCAGATACATGTGGCAGCCACTGTTGCTGAAAAACTCAGGAGACGCAATGGCGCTCGCGGGAAGAATAAGATATCCCCGGCATACAGGAACATGATTCAGGAATGAACGCAATTACGGTGGATAAACTGGACGAAGGGCATTCATTTCTGATTCTCTCATCAGCATCCGCACTGAAAGAGAATAATGTCCGTCTTGTCAGGGAGATTCAGCACCTGCACTACCAGATCATCATGATTACCTTTAATCAGCCCTCACCCATCCTGAAACGAACATATCTGAAGAACGATATTGACCTCGATACGATCATCTTCATTGATGCAGTCTCAAAATATGCGCTCGGCACGCTGCCTCAGGACATTGACCGTGCGGTCTTCATCAATAATCCCCGCAATCTCACCAACCTCAGCGTGGCAATCAGCGAGATGCTGAAAGAATTTGCAGGCACAAATATCTGTGTTATTCTGGACAGCATCACTACGATGCTCATCTACCTCTCATCCGGGGATATATCAAAATTCACCCATTTCATGACGAGTAAGCTGGCAATTCTGGGTATGCCGGGATGTTTCATTGCCGTTGAAAACGGGCTGAACCCGGCGCTGATGACACATCTTTCCACCTTCACTGACGAAGTGATCGATTTTACCCCCCACACTGACGACTGATGCACGGGATGGCACCCGCCTTGCCTGCAGGACCAAACCAATACTTCATTATTATTCATGTTAAATATTCCTACAGAGACTGGATACCATGGCCATACCTGATGAAGAGTTTTTACTCAAAACCACATCTGCGTGTGCAGGGTGCCCGTCATCCCTCATTCTGCGCTATGTGACAAAAGCCGCAGGAGCGGATACGGTGCTTGTGATCCCGGCATGCTGTACCAGCGTGATACAGGGAGTCTACCCCACAACCGCAATGAATATACCTGTTTACAATGTCGCATTTGCTTCTGCTGCCGCTGTTGCATCAGGAATGAGTGAGGCATTCCGCGCAGAGGGACGGAAGACAAACGTGATCTGCTACGCCGGTGACGGCGGCACGATCGATATCGGCATACAGGCACTCTCCGGTGCGCTCGAACGCGGGACCGATTTCCTCTATATCTGTTATGATAATGAGGCGTACTCGAATACCGGCATGCAGCGGTCCGGTGCAACTCCGCTGGGCGCGATGACGACTACCACACCAGGCGGCAAGAAAGATCACAAAAAAGATCTGGACGCGATTGTGGCAGCACACAATCCGGTGTACCAGGCAACCGCCTGTGCCGCCTATCCGCAGGACCTTTACAATAAGGTGGAAAAGGCACTCTCCATTCCGGGCCCGAAGTTTATGCATATTCTCGCACCGTGTCCCCCCGGATGGCGCTTCCCGTCGGAGAAGACCATTGAGATGGGGAAACTTGCCGTGAAGACAGGCCTCTGGGTGCTGTATGAACGAGAAGGTGGAAAACTCACCATCACCGGTGCTTCAAAGGCAGCGATGAAGAAACGAATCCCTGTCGAGGACTATCTCTCCGTGCAGGGACGGTTCAGGAAGATCACTGCTGAGGAGACGGCAGAGGTCCAGAAGACCGTTGAAGATATGATTGCACGTCTCCAGCGGGAGGCTGATGGTATATGCTGACATTCGGAACAGGCAACAAAGCGGTGGCAATGGCGGCCAGGGATGCAAAACCTGTGGTTGTTGCAGCCTACCCCATTACCCCGCAGACAGAGATCGTCGAAGAGATTGCAAACTTTGTGACGGACGGAACACTTGCCGCGCGCTACATCCCGGTTGAGTCTGAGCATTCATCCATGGCGGCCTGTATCGGAGCTGCTGCTACCGGAGTACGGACATTTACCGCTACCAGTTCACACGGACTTGTCTACATGTGTGAGATGCTGCATATGTCAGCAGGGGCCAGACTCCCGATTGTGATGGCAAATGCAAACCGTGCACTCGGCCCGGGGTGGAACATCGGTGCAGAGCACTCTGACTCTATGTCGATGCGTGATACCGGCTGGCTGCAGGTCTATGTCTCGACCGTACAGGAGGCCTATGATGCCACCATGATGGCATTCCGGATTGCAGAGCATACGGATGTCCTCCTTCCGGTGATGATCAACCTTGACGGGTTCCTGTTGACGCATATCACCCAGACATTTGAGACCGTTGAACCGGATGACTTCATACCTCCGACCGCAACCCCACATGCAATTGATATTAAAAACCCTGGTGGATACGGCACGCTGACACCCGGAAATGTGCATTTTAAGTTCCGCTACGATATCGAACGCGGCATGCGGGCATCCATTCCTGTCATTGAGGAGACGGAAGCAGAGTTTGCACGCCGCTTCGGGCGCGAATACCACCTCTACGAGGAGTACCGCTGCGAGGATGCGGAAGTGGTCATCATCGCGATGGGCACACTGGGCAAAGAGATGGAAGTTGCAGTCGACATTCTCCGGGACGAAGGGGTTGCTGCAGGCGCGGTTCGCATGCGCTGGTTCCGCCCGTTCATTGTACCCGACCTTGACGGAAAAGATGTAGTCGTCATTGACCGTGAATACTCATTCGGGTACGGCGGTATACTTGCAGGTGAACTGCAGGCCAAATCCGGCTGCCGGCCGTTCAGTGTGATTGCAGGCCTCGGCGGACAGGAAGTGACCTATGATGATATTGCAGAGTTTGTCAGGATACGACGTCCGGGCACAGAACACTGGTTCGGGGTGGATGACTGATGTTTGAAATACGCCTGCACTCGCGCGGTGGACAGGGCGGAGTAACCGCGGCAAAACTTATTGCATACGCAGCATTCCTGGACGGCAAGTATGCCACCGCAACACCGCTCTACGGTGCCGAGCGCCGGGGTGCGCCGGTGGTATCGTTCATCCGCATTGATGACGAACCCATCCGCATCTATTCACAGATCAGAAATCCCGACCTTGTCATCGTCCTTGATGAATCCATCATGCAGCTGGTTGATGTCCTGCATGGGATCAAACCGGATGGCGAAGTGCTGATAAACAGCCAGAAGGGGACGGAAGTGGAAGGGCACCGGACCTACCCGGTTGATCTGACCGGCATCTCCCTTGCTCTTGATCTGGTGCTTGCCGGAAACCCCATTCTCAACACGCCTCTTATCGGTGCCATTTCAAAACTTGGCGTGATATCACAGGCATCTGCAAAGCAGGTCATTGCAGAGACATTCAGGGACGAACGAAATGTTGAAGCGGCACTGCGTGCCTATGAGGAGCTGAAGATATGAGTGCAAAACTGGCAATCTCCCGTCCGGGGGAAGGGGCAGCGGGAAAGACTGGTACATGGCGGACCTTCCGGCCCGTAATGGATCAGGAAAAATGCAATAAATGCGGTCTCTGCCGCCTCTACTGTCCGGATGCAGCAATCAGTGTCGATCTCGAAATTGATCTGGACTACTGCAAAGGCTGCGGCATATGCGCCGAAGAGTGCCCGAAAAAGGCCATCAAAATGCTACGGGAAGAAGACTGAAAAAACATTTTTTTATTTCCTTTTTTCTGTTTTTATTCCTTCATCCATCCGGGACACATGCATATCTGCGGGTGCCCCGTGATGAACATATATTTTTATAGTGCGGCACGGCATTAGCGAATGATTGCCATGACATACCGCTCCATACTATTTCTCCTCTGTATCGTCTGTATCACCGGATGGATGATCTGCCCGGTTCTTGCAGATGACGCTGTGGCGCTTCCGGTTGAACCGGGGGCAACCATCCTCCCGATACCTGTACCTACCCATCTGCCGGGAGAGGGGATTTCATATTACGACATCTATACCAATGTCAACGGGGCTGCCATCTCGTTTGACGGGGAATACCAGGGAGTGACTGCCGGAGGACTTCTGATCGTCCCGGTGCATACCACTGCAGCGCCGTATGCTGTGGTGTCTGCCGCAAAGACCGAATATCATACCGCACAACGAACCCTGCCACCAGTCCCGCCGGAAGGGGAGCACACCTCAGTCTACCTGACCTTAAACCCGGTTCAGCCGGTGACAGGATCGCTTTCGGTCTCTTCTTCACCATCGGGTGCGGCAGTATATGTGGACAACGTCTACTACGGCACCACCCCGCAGACAGTCACCGGACTCACTCCCGGAAACCACCTTGTTCAGCTGACGCATACCGGGTATGAACCATGGTCACAGACAGCAGGGGTCACTGCAGGCCAGACAAACACGGTCACGGCAGTGCTCGTGCAGAAGCAGGAACTGGGAACACTCTCAGTGAGTTCAAACCCCTCCGGTGCTGCCATCTATCTGGATAGCGTCTATTACGGCACGACCCCAAAAACCATCAGTGGATTACAGGCAGGCCTGCATGACCTTGAACTGACGAAGGCCGGATACGAGGATTCCGTCATGCGTGTGAGAATCTATGCCGACCAGGTGACAACGGTATCAAAGAGCATGAAGAAGATATCCACCCCTTCCACCGGGTCGATTCGGGTGACATCAAACCCTGCCTATGCTTCGGTTTCTGTAAATGGCATCTACCATGGAGAGACCACACCCGGAACACCTTTCGTCATCAGCGGTCTTGCACCCGGAAGGTATTCCGTACAGGCCACACTGACCGGTTATAGTGACGCGGTGACATCAGCCGTTGTCAATGCGGGTGCTGCCACACCGGTATCATTCTCGCTTTCACCAGTGACTCCTGACATCACCACCGCATCCCTGAAAGTGACATCTGCTCCTTCAGGGGGAAATGTCTATGTAGACAATATCCTGGCCGGTGTCACCCCCCTTACCATACCCGGCATATCACCCGGTGTGCATGAGGTGAAAGTGACCCTTGCCGGATACCATGATCACACCGCATCTGTTGACCTCGCCGCAGGGGAAACCGCTTCGCTTGACATCACCCTCGACCCTGCACCCGCGCCCGAACAGTCCCCGGCGGGTATTCCTGCAGGCATACTCTCCCTGGTCTGCTGCAGCATTGTTTTTTTCTGCATGTCAGGAAGGAAAGAGCCATGATACTCTCAATATTTTTTGATCCGGAAGAACTGCCCGATTTTTTGGCGATATAACAGTTATTATTCTCTCACCTCTTCCGGGCTGAAATCAATGCACCCTGTCATGCACCACTATACTTCATGACAGAAATGGTGTCCGGCACCATACCGGGATGGCAAACAGATGTGAACTACCTCTGGGCTAAAGACCCAGAGGCTTCCTGCTTCATTCCCCGAACCATTGTTCGTGAGTCCACAGGCCCAACCCCTCGTTCCGAAGGTGTGAATATTCTATCAAATTCCAATTAAATTTTGTTTATCAAGAGCGAATTTCCAGATATTTATCGCGGCATTAATATCCCGATCATGATGTGTACCACAGTCAGGACAAACCCAATCTCTGTCAGCCAGTGACAATTTTCGATTATAGTAACCACACTTGCTGCATATTTTGGAAGAAGGTTCAAACTGACCGATACGCAGAATGGTTTTACCGTGTCGCTGTGCTTTATATTCCAATTGGGTAACAAAAGAACTCCATGATGCATCAGCAATATGCTGTGCTAATTTATGATTCTTTAACATCCCTACAACATTCAGTGTTTCCAGCGCAATTGCTTGGTTCTCGCATACTAATCTAAAAGAGAGTTTATGCTGGAAATCATTCCGTTGATTGTGGATTTTTTCATGGAGTTTCGCCACTGCTCGTTTTGCTTTATTTTTATTATTGGAACCTTTTTGTTTTCTGCTCAATCGTCTCTGTAATACTTTCATTCGCAAAAGGGATTCTTTCAAATATCTCGGATTACCAATCTTTTCTCCATTGGACAGAATTGCAAAATCCTTGATACCAACATCAACACCTACGGTCGTGTTTTCATCAAAATGTTGTGCCACAGGTTGTTCCTGCCCATCATCCACCAGAATACTAATGTAAAACTGACCAGTTGGAGTAACCGACACCGTTGCAGTTTTACTAATGCCTTCATATCTTCGGTGTAATTTTGTTTTAACCCATCCGATTTTTGGTAAACGGATTTTATGGGTTTCAAAATTGACATCATATCCTTGTGGGACTGAGAATGATTGTAATGGGTTTTTCCGGGATTTGAATTTCGGAAATCCTTTCTTTTCACGGAAAAAACGAGTAAATGCATTTTCGAGATTTAATGTAGCGCCCTGTAAAGACTGTGAATTAATGTCTTTTAACCAGACGTGTTCTGATTTTAAATCAGGCAACATTTTGTTCAAAGTAAATCTTGATATTGATTTATCCCCAGATTCATAGGTTCGGATTTTGTTTTCCAAACCCCAATTGTAGATGAACCTACATGCACCGAAATGCTGAAAGAACAATTTCTCCTGTTCTTTGTTGGGATACATTCGGTATTTGTAGGCTTTCAACATGTACATTCGGTATTTGTAGGCTTTCAACATGCACATTCAATTATTATTTAACAATATATATTTTGTGCCAGTGTGATCTACAAAACACCACAATCATCCAGGAACAAAGATAAATAGAGGCCACGGTATAATCTCCGTTGATCACGATGCAATCTATCAGTACCTGCCTGCTGCTTCTGACAATCCTGATATTCCTCTGCTGCACCACCCCGGTAATGGGGGAAGATATAGAGAAAATATCCTACTACGATATATATTTGGACGTAAACGGGGCCGCCATCTTCTTTGACGATGAATATATGGGAGATATTTCAAAAGGAGAACTGACAGTGCAGGTAGTCTCTGCAAAGAGCAGGCCGTATCGCCGGGTCACGGCCCAGATGGATGGCTACCGGAACGCTACAACAGCTCTCCCAAAGACAGCCGGTGAACTGCAGCATGTGTCCCTCTTTTTGACCCTGACACCATTAACACAAAAAACAGGAAGCCTCTCGGTGTCGTCATCCCCATCGGGAGCGGAACTATTTGTTGACGGGACTGAGCACGGAATTACCCCACAGACAATAACCGGAGTTGCACCCGGCACACATACGATACGGCTTGTCTGTCCGGGGTATGAGACATGGTCGGAAAGCGCAGTCGTTTCAGCAGATGATACCTGTGAAATGGATGCCTCCCTGAAGAAGGAACGTGCATTCGGAACCCTGTCTGTGCATTCAGATCCGTCAGGTGCGGACATCTACATGGACGGATGGCACTACGGCAGAACACCGATGACTGCGGGCGGCATCTCTGCAGGTCCGCATACTATTGAGATTAAAAAGAACGGCTACAGAGACATCACCAGACCAGTCACCATCACAGACAGTAGTGTGACACCGGTAACAGTCTCTCTCATATCTGCAGAAGAACCGGTAGATATGCCAGGTACGCTTTCCATCATATCATCGCCTGCAGGAGCGATGGTATGTATAGATTCGGTGAACAGGGGTGTAACACCCGTTACCGTAACCAACCTGACCCCGGATGTGCACCAGGTGAAGCTGACATATGCGGGACAGCAGAACTACCAGGGGTCGGTTGTGCTCTCATCCGGAGAGACGCGAACACTCGATATAACAATGCAGCCCCTGCCTGTCCCTGAGTTTGCACCAGTCTCTCTCATCCCTGCGGTTTTGTCAGTGCTTGCAGCTACCCTGTTTGTCACCTGCAGGTGCCGCAGAAATAAAAAATAAAATTATCGGGTATCTTTCGGTCCGTCACGATCCGGGATATACTCCACATCAAACCGGAAGAAATGGGTATAGTCGCAGTTCTCACAGTGAGTTGAAAAGTTTCTGCATCCGATTATAAGGCGGTGCGGGCCCGTGACATGACAGTTTTTGCAGGTGGCATCAGCCAGCAGGTCCCAGACATCGTAACACTCAATGGGAGCGAATGCGCTGGGTGCTGCCGGTTCTTCAAACCTCGGCACAAATATCCGTGTTGCCCCGCAGTTTGAACAGACAACCTCTGACCGTGAGGAAGAGGCAGTGATCTCCTGATCAGCCATTTTACCACAGTTGTAGCAGGTGGTCGGGTAGCGCATCCGGATGAAATCCTCTGTCATATGCGAAAGTATACGGGCACGCCATAAATACCTTCCGGGTATGCAGGTGGATGAAACAGATGCAGAAATGACCGGGACAACAGAGACAAAAAAAGGTTGCAGGGAGTGATCCTGGGGATCACTCCTTCTTGTTCATTACGGGTTCTCCCCATGATAACGGGGATGAACTGTGCATTACCGGCGGATGACCACCAGTGCTGCTGCACATCCGAGGACTGCCACAATGATCCCAAAGCCGGGAGTGGTTGTGGGAACGGGTGTGTCTGTCGTGGCTGTTGGCACCGGGGTCACCGGTGCTGCAGTCGGGGTCGGTGTTACAACCTGCGTTGGTTCGCCGGTTGGCTCCGCGGTCACGTCAGGTGTCACATCGGGTCCGGTGGTCGGAACCGCAGTTGGCTCCGCGGTCGGGGTCGTTCCGTCGCTTAAATCACCAGAGTCACCATCGGATACCGGTAATGAAACTCTGATATAATCGAGCTTGGTCTCTGTCATACTGCCAACGGCGTTGTATGCAGTCAGGCTGACTGTGTGTCCACCAATGCGGTGGAAGGTGAACTCAGGGTTTGCATCGGTTGATGTGAAGATCTGACCAGATTCCTCGAATTCCCAGAGCACTGAAGTCCAGAGACCGTTGATTGTCTCATTGAACTGGACAGTCAGGGGGGAACGTCCGGAGACGGTATTTGCCGTGAAGTCAGGGATTGGCACCGGGGGCTGGGTCACATTGATTGCGACCGGGCCGAAGGTGTCGGTGCCACCGTCATTGGTGACTGTCAGGGAGGCATTCCAGATACCTGGTGTGGTGTAGGTATATACCGGGTTTGCCAGTGCTGAGATGCCGCCGTCGCCGAAGACCCATGCATAGGTATCAACCACACCTGTGGAGGTATCGGTGAAGGTGACTGCAAGGGGTGCGTCTCCGGTTGTTACATCGGTGGTGAACGATGCGGCCGGTGATGCATTGAAGACATGGACAATACGCTGCTTTGTCTCGACATCATATCCACCTGCGTTATCGGTGACATTCAGGGAGATGTCATACCAGCCAGGGGTGACGAAGTCGATTGCGCCAGGTGCCTGGACAGCTGAAGTTCCGGCTGCGCCGAAGTCCCAGGCCCAGCTGCTGAGGACTGCACTGCCGTCTGCAACGGATGTGTCAGTGAAGGTGACCGTTACCGGGCTGTATCCATCTGCGACAGCGGGCATGCCGGTCCAGTTGTAGTCAGCGGTCGGTGCATTGACAACTTCAATGTATGCTGCCCTGGTCGTGGTGTTGGTCTTTGCCGGTACCTGGTCGTCACCTGCTGTCAGGCTGACCGTGTAGGTACCTGCTGCGGTGTAGAGATAGGCAGGATTCTGCACAGCGGATGTTCCGCCGTCACCAAATGCCCAGTCCCATGATACCACGTTGAAGTCAGCTGATGTGGAAAGG
>NZ_JAAAWJ010000016.1 GCF_009914725.1 Methanogenium sp. MK-MG | reverse complement strand
CCGCCACACCCGTGATATTTTCTTCGTCCGGCGCTTCCACAGCACAGAATGCTGTCAGTGCCTCTTCAAGTCCATCGGCCGGCACAATGTTCTCTTCTGCTACCGGTGTTTTCTTCTTGGCCTCATATGTTATCTGGTCGGAATGAATCAGCAAAATTCGCATGGTGGATACTCCTCGGTATATATATCGCAAATATCGTTTTGATCTGTTCCATAATTAGGGTATGGATTCCCGGTACAGACCGGTTCACCTGACATTTTTATGGTAGCGTGAAAGGGTTGCCTGACGCTGGTTGAGATATTTTGCATCCCCCTTTGAACCGTATGGATTCTCTGCACGTTCTGTTGTATAAAAGACAAGCTGACCGATTGGCATTCCTGCATAGAGGCGGACCGGGCGACGGTTTGCATTTGATATCTCAAGGGTAATTGTCCCACAGAATCCTGCATCAATCCATCCCCCAGTCTGGTGCAGGGCAATGCCCAGACGCGCAATGCTTGATTTTCCTTCGATGGTCGCAACGATGTTGTCCGGCAGTGTGATGCACTCATGAGTCTCTGCCAAAAGGAACATGCCGGGCGGAATATCAATATACTCTGCATGCTTCTCGTTAACGTGGGACACAACTGAATCCTGTTCGTAGGGGTCGATAACGTCATCGGACTCTTCATACCACACAAAATGGTCACCCAGCCGGATGTCAATCGAATTGGGCTGAATAAACTTCGGATCGAACGGGTCGATTTTTATAAACCCCCGCTCAATGCGGTCCTGTATCTGCCAGTCAACGAGAATCATAATACCTGATAGAAAATGGGTTGTAAGATATTATAGCTGTTATTTATCTTGCCGAAATGCTCCCTGCGTCATGGCCGGCCGGGACCCGCCTCACTCCCGCCAGTGGCTGAATCATCACTTTCGCCGCTTTTCCCCACATTGATGTGCCACTCGGCACGCCGTATGAGCCCGTGGAAGGTTGACACTTCCCGCCCGGTAAGAAGGCTGCGCCCGAAGATCCGCCGCATCATGGTCAGGGTATTTGCCCGCTTGTATTCATGGTGATCGACGAGATCCAGAAACTCGTCAATATGGTCGTAGAGGGCATCCATCTCGCGCCGTGAAGCGGTGATGTAATCCCCACGCGGGAGGTGTGCAAGCTCATAGCAGATGATACCGACCGCATGAGATATATTTACTATCGGATACTCCGGTGATGTCGGGATGGTGCATATGACATCGCACTGCCGTACCTCTTCATTGGAGAGTCCCCAGTTCTCCCTGCCAAAGAGAATGGAGATTCTGCCGTCAACAGGAGCGACAATATCCCGCAGTTCACCGGGGGCATAATAGGGCATGCGCATTGCATGGGATATCGTCTTTGAGAGTTCCCCGGTTGTTGCAACAAGCATATTCGACTCCGCAATCACATCGTCCAGTGATTCTGCAATGACAGCTGATTCCAGCACATCCTTTGCATGGGATGCACGGGATAATGCCTCAATTCCCACATCGGGCGGGTTGATGAGTACAAGCCGGGTAAACCCGAAGTTCTTCATTACCCGTGCTGCAAATCCGATATTCCCTTCATACAGGGGTTCAACAAGGACAATTTCGACCTCTGGCATGTGGTGTATCTCCTCTTTCTCTCAGTGGACTGCCTTCACGGTCTCTTTGAGTGCAGAGACACCGTCGTCATAGACGGCATTGCCGACGACAATGGTGTCGGCATACCTGCCCATTTCAGCAGCCTTCTCTGCATTATTGATGCCACCGCCATAGAAGAGACGGGCGTCAGAGACAGCTTCTGCTGCCGCTGCCACTACGGCGGGGTCGCCATATGTACCTGAATATTCGATATATACCACAGGGAACGAGAAGTACTGGTCTGCCACCTCGGCATAGGCCGCAACATCTGCTGCAGATATGTCGCAGACAGCACCCGTCACTTTGGCCACAGATGATGCAGGATTCAGGACGATATAGGCCTCAGGAACCACTGTTGTCCAGTCGATGCGGTTATGTTTTGCCCACCTCTGGTGCGTTCCGACCATCCAGCGCATGTCGGGGGTGTTGAGGACGCTGGGCACAAAGAGGCCATCCACTTCATCCAGAACCACTGCTTCAGGCCCTGCGGGTTCAACAACGATGGGCAGGTCATACTCCTTTACCTGCGTGATCAACTCCCGCAGATTCTCCTGGGTTACATTCAGTGTCCCTGAGAGCATCAGGGCGTCTGTTCCGCTTGTCGCAATATCTGCGACTGCATCGTTGCCGATTACTTTGTCCGGGTCCAGTTTTGTGATATGAACCCAGTTTTTCCAGCTGTCATCCATTGCTATATATCTGTTTTATCAGCATGCATCCTGAAATGCACGAATCTTCTCTAACGTTACTCCGGTCACCTGTGCGAGGTGTCCGGCATCTGCGGCCTTCAGCCCTGCCGTGTCAATAATCCCTGCCCGGTAGAGTCGTTCAAGCATCGCCTCACCCAGACCGGAGACCTGCAGAAGGTCGTTGCGTCCTGTCTCGACCATCTTTGCTGTCACCTTCTCAGGTGGTGCAACGCCCATCCCGATGCAGACCGATGTGGCATGTTTCCAGACAGTCTCCGGTTTAATGCCGGTGACGATGCTGAGATATGCCGGGTGAAGTGCACAGAAGTCTGCCGGTGTCATGATGCCTGCCTCAAAATATTTCTTCAGGCTCACTGCAGGCACCCCGTATTCACGGAGTTTGGCGCGGTTGTAGACCGCCCGTGTCTCATTAAGCAGGGTCTCTGCCTCAGCCGCGGAGAGGTGCATCTGCGTGAGTGCTTCAGGTGTCATCGCAGCCAGACTTCCCAGGTCACTGACGCCTGCCTCCACAAGGGCTGCAGCCACTTTGGCGGGTGAACGGCCCCGGCGGGGCACCACATGTTTGCGGACAAACTTCTTCAGTTCGGAGCGTATTCTGAGGATTTCGAGGACATCTTTGGCTTCTTCCCGGAGAGTGATCACGGTTGCCGCGTCTGTAGTGAGTGCTGTTATCAGCCGTTCCGGTTCGATGTTTGCCACTTCATACACGCTGTAGATATGGGCAGCATGCAGGCGTGCAACCATCTCCTCGTCTGCAGAGGGCATCATCCTGAATGCCTCACTGTTGGAGTTGATGTGGTTGCAGAGAGGACAACCGATCTCCCATGGGCGTGCTCCTTTTCGGATAAGACGAACGAAATTCAGACCGTGTGTTTCACAGGTCTTATCTTCACGAATGGCTGTGCCCCATGCTGCACTGGGAAGGCCAATATTAAATGTACAGTTGGGATATCCCGTGCATCCGATGAACTGTGACATTCCTCTGGTCTGGCGTATCATCAGGTCATGGCCGCAGACCGGACACTTTCCGATGATTCTCTCCTCATCGTTACGGTCCATGATCTCACGGCCGATCTGGTCCTCGTTTGCCTCGAGAGCATCAAAGACACGGCGCAGCATTGCCTGTGATTCGGAAACAACCTCATCACGGGTGAGTTTTGCCTCCTTGATCTCCTCCATGTGCTGTTCAATGGTGCTTGTCATCTCCGGGTTCGTGATGGGCACATCATGGTTCTCCATTGCCTCCACCACACCCATCCCGACGAGGGTGGGACGGACCGGGGTGCCCTCCACATACCGGCGCGAGATCAGTTTGCCGATCACTTCGTGCCGGGTGGACTTTGTGCCAAGACCCAGCTCTTCCATCCGCTGAATCAGTTTTGACTGGGAATACCGCGGGGGCGGTGTGGTATACTTCTCTTCATTGTTGACGGCAAGAACCGGAAGGCGGTCCTCCGCCTGCATCTCCGGAAGGATGGTCTCTTTTGCCTCACTATAGGTATAGACTTCCCGGTAGCCTGCCTCTGCAAGGCGTGAGCCTGTGGCAGTATAGGTCTCGGCCCCTGCGTCAAAGAGGTATTTCAGCGTCGCCCAGTGTGCGTCCGGTGAGAGTGTCGCAAGAAACCGCCTGACAATGAGTTCATAGATTTTCCACTGGTCATCCGTGAGGGCTTCTCTTTTCGCGGCACCTGCCGGATGAATCGGTGGATGGTCAGTGCTTGATTTTTTACCACGGGTCGGTGCCTTCCTGCGGTGTGCCTGTGTCCATTCCACCGCACGGGAGAGACTGGTCTTCCTCAGTTCCTGTAAAATATCCTCGAGATCCAGTGATTTCGGGTATACCGTATTGTCCGTACGGGGATAGGAGACGTAGCCGTTCATATAGAGATCTTCTGCGATACGCATCGCGTTTGCCGCAGAGAAACGCAGGCGGCCTGCTGCGACAATGAACGATGTGGTATCAAAGGGTGCCGGTGCCCGGTCGACCCGTGTCCCTTCTTTGACGCTGGTGACAACGAGTGGTGCAGAGGTGTTCTGTTCTGCCTTCACGGCCTCACTTTTGTCCAGGAACCTGTCGGTGGTATGGCGTGCAGTGACCGCTGTTCCGTCTTTCTCCGTATCCACCGAGAGCATCCAGTAGGGTTCCGGTACAAACGCCTCAATCTCTTTCTCCCGGTTGACAATCATTGCCAGTGTCGGGCTCTGCACCCTGCCGACGGAAAGAATGCTCTTCCCGCCGCGTTTTGCAGCAATTGATATGAACCGTGTGAGGGATGCACCCCATAAGAGGTCAATTATCTGACGTGCCTCACCTGCTGCTGCGAGATCAAAATCAATCTCAGCGGGGTCTGCAAAGGCAGTGGTTATTTCCTGTGGAGTGATTGCAGAGAACCGTGCCCGCTGGACCGGCACGTCTGTATTTGCTGAACGCACGATCTCAAAGGCCTCCTTGCCGATGAGTTCTCCTTCACGGTCAAAATCAGTGGCAATGGTGACAAGAGTCGCCTTTTTGGAGAGCTTTTTAATCAGGGAGACAATATTCTTCTCGGTCGGTTTTTTGATGATCGCCGCGTCAATGAGTGTCCGTGGTGTATTTACCTCTGAACGCCAGTTGCTGTATCCCGGTTCAAAATCAATCTCTACCACATGACCCCGCAGCCCCAGGGTGACGACATCATCAAACCGGTAGGTGCTGACACCATTCTCCTTTCCCGTGCGGACCTTTGCCCCTTTTTTATTGGAGGACATTGAACCGGCAAGGATATCTGCAATACGCCGGGCTGCAATATTCTTCTCTGCAATGATAAGGTGCATCCGTGCTCACTCCTCTGCTTCTTTCAGAGCGGCAGCCATCGCAATGTTGAGTTCTTTGGGGTCGGCCCGTCCGCGTGTCGCTTTCATGACCTGCCCCACCAGGAAGTTTATTGCTCCGTTCTTCCCGGCCCGGTAATCAGCAACGGCATCCGGGTTTGCGGCAATCACCTCACCTATCACCGCAGTGAAATCATCCCCCGCAGCCTTGGTAAGGCCCAGACGGGTCACAATGTCAGCAGGCATCTCGCAGGTTTCCACATCCTCTCCCATACAATGGTCAAGCATCGTTCTGAGCACTTCGACACCGGATTTGTCGGTGATGGTGTCATCACGGATGAGGGCAATGAGATCTGCGATGTTCATTGTGGGCACGTCATTGATGCGCATGGAGCGGTAGTTTAGTTCACCAAGGAGAATGTCTGCCACCCATGTGGCTGCAATGGCCGGGTCGGCCTCCGCAACTGATTCGTAGAAATTTGCAACCTTCAGGTCGCCGGTAATGGTACGGGCATGATTTTCTGATATGCCATACTGTGTCATAAACCGCTCACGGCGTGCATCCGGAAGTTCGGGTAGCACAATGTCATCCACCCACCCCGAAACTCTCAGGGGGCGGAGATCCGGCTCAGGGAAATACCGGTAGTCGTTTTCGTCCTCTTTGCTGCGTGAGGAGGTGGTGATGCCCCGCCCTTCCTGAAAATGGCGCGTCTCCTGCACAATCTTCTGACCCTTCCTGATGAGGTTGCGCTGGCGGGTGATCTCAAAGTTGAGTGCCTTCTCCACTCCCTTGTATGAGGAGATGTTCTTGCACTCCACACGGTTATGGCCTTTTATGGAGATATTTGCGTCCACACGGATGGACCCTTCACGCTCCCCGTCAAAGACCTCAAGGTATTCCAGTGTCGAGCGGAGTTTGTTCAGGAAGCGGCGTGCCTCCTTCGGGGACCGGAGGTCAGGTTCTGTAACAATCTCAATCAGGGGTATGGAACTCCGGTTATAGTCAACAAGGGAGTAGCCTGCCCGGTCCCGTGAGGTCTTGTGGACCAGACGCCCGGGATCTTCTTCCAGATGAATTCTGGTGATGCGGATATTTTTGGGATGTCCCTCGTCGTCATCAACTTCCATGATGCCCTTCTCTGCGATTGGCTTGTCATACTGGGATATCTGGTAGCCCTTTGGCAGGTCGGGGTAGAAGTAATTCTTACGTGAAAACTCTGAGACTTCCGGTACGGTCAGGTTCAGGGCCTTTGCGACCTTCAGGGCATAGAGCACTGCCTGTTTGTTCAGGCGCGGCATCGCACCCGGGAGTCCCAGACATATGGGGCATACATGAGTATTTGGTTCATCTCCCTGGAAATCAGTAGAACAGCCACAGAAAAGCTTTGTCTTTGTATTGAGCTGGCAGTGGATCTCCAGACCGATGATGACGGTTTTGTCAGTCATTCAGGCCACCCCCGTCTCGTAGGCAAACGCAGCATCCACAACCCGTTCATCCTCAAAGTGACGGCCGATCAACTGCAGGCCGACAGGCATCTTATCAACGGTTCCACAGGGAACCGATATGGCAGGCACGCCTGCGAGGTTTGCTGGCACGGTCAGGATATCTGCAAGATACATGGAGAGAGGATCACTCTTCTCGCCGAGTTTAAATGCGATCTGTGGCATGGTCGGGCCTGCAATGATATCAGCGTCTTTGAATATTCTCAGGAAGTCCCTGCGCACATTCTCCCTGGCCACCTGTGCCTTTGCATAGTATTTCCCGTAGTATCCGGCAGAAAGGGCAAACGTCCCCAGCATGATACGGCTCTGCACTTCTTTTCCAAAGAGTGCGCCCCGGTGGTCACGGAATTCATCGTGCCAAGACCGTTTTGTCTCAACAGAGGGACCAAAACGCACACCGTCAAAGCGGGAGAGGTTTGAGGATGCTTCACTCATACAGGTCACATAGTATGCGGCAAGGGCGTATGCCATGGAGGGAATGGAGCAGGTCAGCGTCTCGGCACCGGCGTCTTCCAGTCTTCCGATAGCGGTGCGCACACTCTCTGCAACGGCGGGGTCCACACCTTCCCCGAAGAATTCGTCAGGGACAGCGATTTTCATGCCTGCAATATCTCCGGATGGGGTGTGGGTATAGGGACGATCATAGGCCGTCGTATCACGGGGGTCGGGGCCTGCAATGGCAGACATCAGCGTATTGACGTCGGTAACTGTTTTGCCCAGAGGGCCTATCTGCTCCAGGGAGTTGGAGAATGCAATGAGGCCGTAGCGTGAGACACGGCCGTAGGTCGGTTTGAGGCCGACAATGCCGCAGAATGCGGCAGGACAGCGGATTGATCCGCCTGTGTCACTGCCGAGTGCCATGTCAACCATGCCGGCACCGACTGCGGCAGCACTGCCACCGGATGACCCTCCGGGAACTCGTGATGCGTCGTGCGGGTTTGTGGTGGGGCCGTATGCACTGTTTTCAGTGGTTGTCCCCATTCCGAATTCGTCCATATTGGTCTTGCCCACGATAGCAGCGCCTGCTTCCCTGAGGCGTGTTACTACATGTGCGTCATAGGGCGGGACATATCCGGCAAGGATACGGGATGCACAGGTGGTGGGAATGCCTGCTGTCGAGATATTGTCTTTAACAGCAATCCCTCTCCCCTCAAGCGGGCCGCCAGTCTCCTCATACATGGCCAGGTCCAGACGGGTGATGAATGCATTCGTCCGATCTGCTTCTTCAAAGAAATACTCTTTTACCATTGTCACATCACCCTTGGTGCCCTGATATAGCCGTCTTCTGTCTCATGGGCATTGGCACATGCTGCTTCCTGTGTCAGTGAAGGAGTAACCTCATCTTCACGCAGGACATTTACCAGATCTGCTTCGCCTTCTTCACCTTCACTGACAGTATCCAGGATATCAAAATATTCAAGTATATGATTGAACCGGGAGGTGAATTCTGCCAGTTCTTCTTTTTGTATATGGATATCTGCAAGTTTTGCAATTCCTTCAACATCGTTTTCAAAAACCATACGTATCGCGCCCTTCAGAGTTGATTCATGTACTCTTGTACTGAGTTTTTATAACCATTTTTGCGTGCGGCCCGCTGGATGACCTTCCAGATGCCGCTGCCATACTGCATCGCCTTCTTATCATAACAGGCGGTTTCCCGCGGCATATACCTGCATGCGACCTTTCTGAGAGGATGTTTTCGTACTCCCCTGAATACCTTTTTATGCGCAGGAATTGCTTCTGCAGCGCGCACAACACGTACATCAAGAAACGGACAGGAGAACAGGCATCCAAAAAGATTTGCCACCGCCTGGTCGCGTGCACTCTGCATTGCAAGGCCGGCAAAGTCCTCCCTAAAAAGACGCTCAATATCTGCAGCATCAAGATATCGTGAATATCCTCCAAAGAGTTCGTCTGCCCCCTGGCCTGCAAGAATGCGGGAATATCCGTTCTCACCCGCCCAGCGTACGACGAAATAGAGTGTTGCTGCAATCGATGCATCGACCGGGGTGACACGGGGGATGACTTTCATTACTGCCCGCAGGGCATTTTCGACGTCATCAGGAGTGACGGTGACACAGATCAGATCCAGGCCGAGTTCAACTGCCACCTCTGCTGCATGGCACAGGTCGTGTGAACCTTCTGTTCCCACGGTCACGCAGGGAAGTCCTGCAATTGCTGCAATAAGAGCGGAGTCAACACCACCGGAGAATGCCACGATTCCTTCGGAATTTCGGAGTCGCACTGCGGTCTCAATGGCATCTGCAAGCGGCAGAAGCGGGGGTTCTGGCCTCACATGGCCTGTCACCAGTGTCTTCTCCATAATCACACCTGCATCACATCTGCCGGGGACAATGCCCATCTGATCACGGGCACAGCCATCCTCCCAGGCAAGGAAGAACTCCCCTCCGCATGAGGTGAGCCATTCGGTCCCTTGGGAGAGGCGGCAGGCAATCTCTTCAGTGGTAAGTACTGTGCCGCCTGTTTCTATCCAGCCTTTCAGGCTAATCTCTGCTGCCATCTCTTTTCCATTCCAGATATTTCCAGTTATTCAGGTACCATCTCTTCACTGACTAAAAAAAGAATGTCAACTACCCACGTAGTCGTAGGAGTATGTCAGTGCCCGGTAGATCCAGACAACATGAACTGTATATACTGATATAAATCTGATTTCGCATTTTTTAAAAAAATGGATTCCGGAAAAAATCTCTTCCCGGTTATGTGGTGAGCGGCCCCAGTTTTTCAGCGAGGGCCTCAACCTGAGTCACAGCGGTTCCGATGTAATTGTCCGGGTTCAGGAGCGTCACAATCTCATCATAGGAGATAAGAGCGGCAACGCTCTCGTCCTCTGAAAATACCGTTGCAACCGGACGTCTCTCCTCCAGGGCAGTCATGCATGCGACACGCACATGTTCATGGGCGTCCTGCCGATCCATCCCGCGCTTCGTCAGTTGAATCATCACGGATTCTGCCATGTTTACGCCATGGAGCAGATCCAGGTTTTTCCGGATATTATCCTCGCGGATTCGCAGGCCGGTGAGCACCTTTGTCATGACCGTAAGGATGTGGTCACAGAGAATGCTGGCTTCAGGGAAGGTTACCCGTTCGCAGGAAGAGTTTGTGAGGTCACGCTCATCCCAGAGGACATTGTTTGCCAGTGCCGGCTCGATCATGGCCCGGACGATACGCGACAGGCCTGAAACCTGTTCTGACTTAATCGGGTTGCGCTTGTGCGGCATCGTGGAAGAACCCACCTGATTTTTACCGAAGGCCTCTTCCAGTTCACCGATTTCAGAACGCTGCATCATCCGTACTTCAAGAGCAATTTTGTCAAGAGTGGTGGCCACATTTGCAAGGAACATGATATACTCTGCAAACCGGTCACGCTGGATGATCTGGCTGGAGACGTCCACCGGGGTCAGCCCGAGATATTCCATCATATGTGCCATGACCGCAGTGCCGGCATCTCCGAGTGATGCCTGTGTTCCAACAGCTCCGGTCATCTGCCCGACCGCTGCCCGTGGCCGGAGCTGTTCCAGCCGTTCAATGTGGCGGGATACCTCAGACGCCCATATGGCAAACCGCAGACCGTAGGTGGTGGGTACACCAATCTGCCCGTGGGTACGCCCGGCGCAGACCAGGGTTTTTGTCTCGATACTGCGCTGTAAGAGCACGCCCAAAAGTGTTCTGAGTTTTTGCTCAATGATGCCAAGACTATCTTTTACCTGCAGACCAGTTGCAGTGTCGAGAATATCATTTGATGTGGCCCCGTAGTGGACCCATCGTGCAGACCCCCCGCAGACTTCAGATAGGGCCTTCACGATGGCCATCATGTCGTGGTTAATCTCTTCTTCAATTACCTTTGCGCGTGCAAGGGATGCGTCCGGTGCGTGTGCCTCTATTTCATCAGCAGCAGCCTGCGGGATCACTCCTGCCTTTGCCTCTGCGACAGCAAGGCCTACTTCAGCTGAGACTACACAGCGAAACCGATTCTCTTCATCCCAGACAGCTCGCATCTCCGGAGTGCCGTAACGAAAGTCGATAGGGTGAATTGCCATAGTAGTCAGTACATGCGGCTGGATGCGCAAAAATAGTTTGCAGAAAATACGGAGAAAAAGCAGATATTATTCTCTGATGCGGTAATCTGCATCGATGATCATCGGGTCACTCTCTTCCGGCATCAGGGCCCAGAGGACGATGTAGAGCAGTACAAAGGGCAGAATCTGCGTGATTATCGTAAGCACCACCCAGACAATCCTGACCAGCGTGGGACTGATATGCAGGTAGCCGGCAATGCCTGCGCAGACACCCCCCAGCATCCGGTTGTCAGCAGACCGGCCGAAACGGCGTGATGATTCCATATGGTATGTATCTCTGCCTTCCGGATAAAATTTCTTTGTCTGCTGACGAGTCCCGCCAGTGCATACCCAAGAGTAGATGATACACCACAGACAAATATGGGTGATAATGGGCGTCAGAGGTGACTATTTCCCGTACGGGTCATACCGTCCCCACCAGGAAGATATGCTGGATATGGCAGCTGCCTGTGCGCGGGAAGGCGGCATCGGGATGATTGATGCCCCGACAGGCAGTGGTAAATCAAGTGTAGTTTCAGCCCTACTTAATGAGGCGAACGGCAGAAAGGTCATTGTCGCAGTCCGGACGGTCAGCCAGCTCAATACATTTGTGCGTGAACTTGAACTCGTACGAAAAAAACATCCGAATCTGCGATACTCCTACCTTGTCGGGAAACGCCAGATGTGCCCGATGGGGGGAGAAGGGGACACATACCGAGTATGTGAGGGCCTGAAGGCATTCTCCTCATCACTGATGCGCGAACGTGCGCGGAAAGGTGCGCATGTACCTGCCAACGATAAAGTAATTGAAGAACAGATCCGGCGCCAGGATGCAGAGCACCCACTCCTTTGCCCCTACTTCATCCGGAGCCGGGTCTTTGTCGAGGGAGCAGACGGCCTGCGGATGGTGCCCTCAGGCACCCTCAAGAGCCGTGCAGATCAGGTGGCACGGACCCGGGTTGCACCAGACCGTCTCCATGAATTCTGCAAAGGTCTCTGTCCATATGAGGTGACATTACAGGCCGCACGGGACGCTGATGTCATTCTCCTTAATTTCCATCATCTCTTTAACACAGACATCCGTGACCAGCTCTATCAGTCCCTGGGCATTGAAGCGGAGAATGCACTATTGCTTGTTGACGAGGCGCATAACTGCGGGGATACGGTTGAGAGTATACAGTCAGTCACCCTCCTCAGGGCCTCCCTTGACCAGGGGATGATCGAACTCGGGAGAATGCGGGGGCGTGTCGCAGGGGTGGATGCCCTTCTTAATATGCTGCCCCGTGTCGGGCAGTTCATGGACTCCCTGCAGCGGTCATTCAAGGAAGAGGACTGGTTTGACCCCTCGACTTTTGTCCGGTTTGTGCTCGTCGGCAGTCTCTACCAGCGTATCGATGAAATTGTTGACGACCTCCTTCGGGCAGAAGAGACCTATCATGAGGCACAGAAACAGGCGGGAGACTTCAAAGAAAGTGCGGTGGAACGCCTGACGGCCTTCTTCTACCGGATTATGCGGGCGCTTGACGACCCCGCCTTCCTCACCCTCTACCGGAAGAAAGGCGATGAAATCTCCCTTCAGGTACGCAATATCGACCCGTCAGCGACCATGAAGGACATCGCCTCCTATCATGCCTGCGCCATATTCATCAGTGGCACGCTCTCTCCGGTGGAAAGCTACCGGCGCCTCTACTTTGAAGACCTCCCGGTACAGACCCTCAGCCTTCCGAATGCATTTCCAGAGGAGAACCGTGCACTCTTCTGTGCACAGGATGTCACATCCATCTACCGGATGCGACGGGATGCCGGAAACACTGAGCGTATTGAAGGATATATCCGCAGTTTTGCGACTCTCCACGGAAGCCTCGCGGTTTATTTCCCGTCCTATGAACTGCTGGAGCGGTTCACGGCAGGGCTTCCGTCACGCCTGAACCGCAAGCAGGTCTTTATTGAATCATCGTCGTCCTCGGATGCCGCAGGCGACCTCCGGGAGTTTATGTCACTCCCGTCACGGGGGGAATATGGCATTCTCTTTGGTGTATGCGGCGGCAAATGGAGTGAAGGACTGGATTACCGGGGAGAGCTGCTCTCAGGTGCTCTGGTATTCGGCCTGCCGCTTGCGCCGTTCACCGAAGTGCGGCGGATGACGAACCAGTATTTCAAGAACAAGTTCGGGAAAGAGGGTGAATTCATCTCATACACCATGCCTGCCATCAATCGCGTCCTGCAGGCACTGGGCCGCGTGCTGCGCACACCGGAAGACCGGGGTGTTCTTTTGATCGGTGAGAGCCGGTTTCTTGAAACAGAAGTCCATGGTGGCCTTCCTCCATGGATGCAGGAAGAGATGATACCATGCACGCTCTCCTCGTTTGCCGATGAGGCAAAAGGCTGGCGCTGAGAACCGGTGTACATCGCGGGTCATTTGCAAAGAGCGAGTTCGGTGGATTTACCCCTGCCATATCAATAAAATCCGCCATTACTGCGATGGAACATAATGGATGAGTCGGGAAAATACCTCTACCAGTTCCGGACGGGAGAACGCTTTTTCATTGGGGGATTCCCGCCGGAAACGAAACAAAACAACGGATTCAGGTATTCCTTTTTTATGACTCAGTTTCCGGATCAAGGCAATTATGACTGAGGATTCCCCGGGATCATAAATGATGATCTTTTAATGTACGGAGGGCATATCTATCAACTACAGGGAGACCATGAAGATAGCAGTACTTGGGGCAGGTGCGGTCGGGCTTTCCATTGCTGCCCGCCTTTCATCACTGGCAGAGGTCCATGCAGTTTCGCGGACACGGCAGGCAGATGCCGTCACACGTCTTGGCCTGCGCCTTACCGGTCTCTGGGGCGACGGGACCTATTTCTTTCCCTGCACAACCGACCTTCCGGACGATGAATATGATTATATCCTCATCACGTCCAAGGCGACACAGACACGGGAGATCTGTGAGCAGTTTCATGACCGATTCGGAAATGCTGCCGTGGCATCCATTCAGAACGGGATTGGGAACGAGGAGATCATCAGCGAATACACCGACAATGTTCTTGGCGGCATGATCATCACCGGGTTTGAATGGCGGGGGGATGCTGATATTCACATATCGGTTATCGGGGGGGATGCACAGTTTGGCCTCTTCCCGGAAGGATGTGACGACCGGGTCGTAACTCTTGCCGGACTCTTTGAAGAGGCAGGGATTGTTGCCACCGCAACAGATACAATACGTTCTGCCATATGGGGGAAGACCATCTACAATGCGGCGTTAAATCCACTTGGTGCAGTGATGGGTGTAGCCTACGGCGCCCTTCTGAATCCGTATGCCTGGGAGGTGATCACTGACATTGTAGAGGAAGCCTATGCCGTTGCAGATGCTGAAGGAATCATGCTGAAATATACCACTGCGGATGCGTATCTCAACTACCTGCATGATGTCCAGATCCCTGCAACAGCTGGTCACAATTCATCCATGTACCAGGCACTTTCAGCCGGGAAACGCACAGAAATTGACTTTATGAACGGTGCACTGGTGACAAAGGGGGACGCACATGAGATTCCCACCCCTGCAAATGTGTTCATCACCCGGCTCATCCGGTTCCGGGAAACTCAGGGAGATTCGTGATTTTTCCATGCGTTCAGGTATCATTCTTGCAGGCGGAGAAGCCCGCCGGGCGGGAGGAAAGGAAAAATATTTCTTTAATCATTGCGGCGAGACCTTCATCTCACGTCTGGTCTCCACCCTGAACGAAATTGTTGATGAAGTCATCATTGTCGCCCGTGACAATGACCAGTGTCGGCGTTTTTCCGGGTTTGCAGGTGTCAGGGTTGTCCCGGATCTGCATCAGGGCCGTGGTCCTGTCGGCGGGATTCATGCCGGTGTATGTAAGGCAGAAGGAGACTTGATTTTTGCCGTTGCCTGTGATATGCCCTGTGTCAGCGGTGCGGTGATCGAATATCTCTTCCGTGCCGCAGAGGGGTTTGACGCTGCTATTCCCCGCTGGGAGAACGGGATGACAGAACCCCTTCATGCGGTATACCGGAGGCAGGCACTGGTTGAGCGGTTTGACGGTGCCGAGGCATGGTCCATGCGTGATCTCATGGCCGGCCTTGCGGTTCATTATGTGGACTGCAGTCTCCTCCGCCAATATGACCCCGACCTCCTGACCTTTACCAATATCAATCATGCAGATGATCTCGCCCGTCTCCGCGCTGCCTTCCCGGAGGAATGAGCGGTGATCCGGGTTCATGTCATTGCTGTGGGAAAAGCAAAAGAACCGTTTTACCGGGACGGGGTTGCAGAGTACGCCCGGCGGCTGACCGGCATGGCGGAATTTATCGTAACGGAAGTGGCGGATGAACGACTTCCTGACAATGCAGGTACGGCTGAAAAGACACGCATTCTTGCAAAAGAAGGGAGCCGTATTCTCTCCCATGTCCGTCCGCAGGACCTGTGCATTGTTCTTGATCTCGGAGGAAAGCTGATGACATCAGAGGCATTTGCCCGCTACCTGAATGATGCCATACTGGAAGGAAACAGCAGAATCACATGTGTCATTGGCGGAAGTCTGGGCATTGCCCCGGAGGTGCGGTCGCGGGCTGATCTGCTGCTCTCGTTTGGACCAATGACCTTCCCGCACCAGATGGCACGGCTGATTCTTGCCGAGCAGGTCTACCGTGCTGCCATGATCAATGCCCACAGGCAGTATCATCGCTAAAAAAGGAAACTGCTTATTTATTCTCTTTCTCAAGAACCTTCTGAATCTTCTTCTCCTCCCATTCTTTTCCGAAGAAATGCCTGCCGCCCCAGACCGATGCCGCATGCATCACAATGCCGATTCCCCAGAAGATTGTTACCCAGTAAAACCACCAGTTCCCCCAGGATGTGACTGCATTGACGGTGAAGAGGAGGAGATTGATGAATATATACGTGGCAAAATGGGTATAAAATCCCCTGACTTCCTGTACATGCGCCTTTGCCCTGCGGTAGGCTTCATCTTCCATGCTATCCAGAGTAGCGGGAGAATGATAAAAGGATTTGGTGGGTCTGTTCCGCTGCCGGACAAAAAAATGTGATCAGAAGGGTTTTCGGCGCCCTGCTGCATCCCGTGCGTATGACCCGAATTCACTGTTTACAATAATATCTCCGGTAAATACCGGCCCGTCACGGCAGACACGCAGTCCGGAGGGGTCAATACAGCACGAGCCGCAGATTCCGACACCGCATTTCATGTAGCGGTGCAGGCTGAACTGCCCTTTCTCCGGACATCCTGCCTCACAGAGGATGGAAAGGACCGCCTTCATCATCACCTCAGGGCCACAGACACAGATGGTGTCATAGGATACCGGATCTGCTGCACGCAGCAGATCGGTGACAAAACCGTGGTGCCCGGTGGTCCCGTCGTCAGTGGCGCACTGAAGGCTGGTGCAGCTGGAGAGTTCTTTTAGGAAGAGCAGTTCATCTGCCGTGCGTGCACCCAGTATGAAGTCATCTGCCGCACCGGATGTGGCAAGAAGGCGCAGTGGCGCTGCCCCGACACCGCCTGCGACTGCGAGCGTTCTGCCTGAGGGGGGAAATCCGTTCCCAAGCGGTCCTTTGATGCCGATCCGGTCCCCCGGACTGAGGGCAAAGAGCGCTTCTGTCGCTTCTCCCACCTTCTGCACGGTGATGGCATTCTGTGCTGAAAATGCCATCGGTATCTCATCTGTGCCAGGCACCCAGACCATGCAGAAATGTCCGGGTTCTGCCGGAAACCGGCGGGAGAAGACAAATGTCCTGACAGATGGTGTCTCTTCAATGATGTCGGTGATTACAACCGGAACAGAGGGTATCTCATGCATGAGCGCACCCCACAATATCCTCAGGGCATTCTCCGCCATCACGGCGATACAGGCTCTCTGTGATCTGCCGGAAAATTTCTGCATCTTCAATGACTGCACTGCCGATTTCAACAGCTGACGCACCGGCCATCATCATCTCCACCACATTATCCGCACTTGATACGCCGCCACATCCGATGATGGGTATTTCACATGTTTCATAGAGCTCCCAGACACACCGGACGGCCACCGGGAAGATAGCAGGTCCGGAGAGGCCGCCCATGCCATTTCCCAGCACCGGGCGCCTGAAGTCGGTTGATATCCGCATGGCCTTCACCGTGTTCACCGCCACAATGGCGTCTGCCCCGCCGCGCTCTGCGGCAAGGCCAATCTCTGTTATGTCGGTAACATTCGGGGTGAGTTTCACCCATACCGGAAGTCCGGACCGTTTGGCCATCCGTGTGCATTGTTCGACCATATCCGGGTCTGCCCCCACTGCCGCGCCATACCCTTCCGCATGGGGACAGGAGAGATTGAGTTCAAGCGCCTGCACCTTTCCTGCAAACCAGTCTGCCACTTCTCCAAATTCCTCGGGGGTGCCGCCGAAGATGGATGCGATGACCGGCGCACCACGAAGCCCGTCAAGTTCCCCGGTAAACTCATGGGAAGGGTTTGGGAGGCCCATCGCGTTCATCACGGCACCGTCATAGACGGCTACACAGGGGCCTTTATGCCCGTCTTTTGGTTCAGGTCCGATTGACTTTGTAACAACGCCGCCTGCTCCGGATTTGAGCATCCGTGCAAGGGATGCACCGGTTGTTCCCAGCACTCCTGCTGCAAGCATGCAGTGATTATGCAGCCTGACGCCGCCCACTGTTATATCTCCCGGAATTAACGTGACCATCTGGTTAGAAATTGTAGTTATTTATTATTAGCATACCCATAACTGATCCATGACCAGCCTCTCGGTGATGGGTGTCGGAAAGATTGGTGGTGAGGTGGCCTACCTTGCTTCAGTGCTGGGAATTGCAGATGACATATGTCTCTATGACATCGATGCTACACTCTCCCGTGCACAGGCGCTTGATATTCTCCATACCGGTATTGATCTCTCCGTCTCAACTGACCCTGATGATATCAGCGAAGCTGATATTGCTGTATTTTCTGCAGGCAGGGCACGGACGCCTGATATCAAAACCCGTGCAGACCTCCTCTCAGTAAACCTTCCTGCAGTCGACGAGTGTGCTGGCTTTCTGGAAGGGTATTCCGGTGTTCTGATCACAATAACAAATCCAATGGATGCAAATAATTATTACCTGCATCGCCGCTGCAGCATTCCCCGTGAGCGGTGTATCGGATTCGGGGGTCAGCTTGATGCGGCCCGCTTTGGCAGATACCTGGAAGAATCTGAAATTTCTGGTGACGCATGGGTTCTGGGTGAGCACGGTGAACACCAGGTGCCGCTCTTCTCATCCCTGCCGGAGGATGTGCCGGAGAATATACGCAATGAAATTCTGGGAAAGATGCGCCGGTCAAGTATGGAAGTTATCCGGGGTAAGGGGGGAACAGTATTCGGCCCGGCATGGCATATCGTGAGTCTGATACGCACCGTGGCTGAGGATGCCCACACCATATTGCCCGTCTCATGTGTCCTGGACGGTGAATACGGTGTTTCCGGTTGTTCTCTTGGTGTACCCGCACAGATTGGGCAGAGCGGAATTGAAGAGATTATTGAATGGGACCTTGACGCCTGGGAAGAGGCACGGTTCATGGAGGCTGCCGAAGCATCCTGCGCACTCTGCAGGAGGGCAGATGAGTAACAACGGTGAACTCAGCCTTGCGATAAACCAGGTTGAGTATGCAAACACCCCTAACGGGCCGGTGGTCTATATCTTTGGGCGCGACACCTCCGGCACAGCCCACCGTATAGATGTGACCGGATTTCAGCCATACTTCTACGCGCCTCTTGAAAAGGCTGATTCGCTCCCTTTGCATCCGAAGACAGAGGTTGACACCACCGCAGTCTATACCTCAATACGCGGAGAGGCGCTCCGCAGAATCTACACCCGTTCACCGGGCGATGTCCGCGAGGTGCGCGATTACTATGAACCGCATTATGAAGCAGACATTCCCTTTGCCACCCGTTACCTGATTGACAGGGGGCTGACCGGCGGAGCCATCGTCCCAGGCACACCTGCAGATTACCGCGATATCACACCTGCAGAGGTGGATGCACCGGCACGCGTCTGTATGATGGATATTGAGTGTGAAGATGAACGCGGATTCCCGGAACCAAACCGTGACGCCATCGTCTGCATCACCTGTCATGATTCGTTCGATGATGCCTATGTGACACTCTACCTGCAGCCCCCGGGACAGGCGGAGAGTCCGGTGCCCGGCCCTGTCCGGCCGAACCATCACATCATCACCTATACCTCAGAACGTGACCTCCTGAGGGGTCTTGCTGCATATATTCGTGAGACAGACCCCGATATCCTTTCAGGATGGAACTTTGTCGATTTTGATATCAGTTATATCACAAAACGCATGGAAGCCATTGGCCTTGAACCCGATTCACTCTCCAGGATTCCGGGTGCCGGTGCCAGAAATCTGCTGCGTGGAAGGGCCCTCTTTGACCTTCTGATGGGATACCGGAAGATGCAGAGTTCACGCAAGGAGTCATACCGTCTGGACGCCATCGGGGAAGAGGAACTCGGGGAAGGCAAGGTCCGCTACACGGGCACCCTGAGCGCACTCTGGCGGGATAATCCGCAGGACCTCGTGGCATACAATCTCCGTGATGTGGAGCTCTGCGTGGGCATTGATGCGAAAAGTACAATCATCGGGTTCTACCGGGAAATTGCCCGGTATGTGGGCTGTCCGCTGGACCGGACGCTCAACTCTTCGAATGTTATCGACATCTTTGTGCTCCGCAAGGCATTTGGCAAATATGTGCTCCCCTCCAAGGGGTTTACCGCAGGCGATGAGTTTGAGGGTGCAACGGTCTTTGACCCTTCACGGGGTGTGAAGGAGAATGTTGTGGTGCTTGACCTGAAGTCCCTGTACCCGATGTGCATGATGACCATCAATGCATCAATGGAGACGAAGGATCCAAAAGGAGAACTCCATGCGCCCAATGGCATCAGGTTCAGAAAATCGCCGGACGGGCTGACGCGGAGCATCATCGCAGACCTCCTCAATGAACGCGACGAGAAGAAAGCACTGCGGGACACCTTTGATTATGGAACACCGGATTACCTGCTGTATGACATCCAGCAGAATGTCCTCAAGGTGATCATGAACACCTATTATGGCGTCTCCGGCTATGCCCGGTTTCGGTTGTATGACCGGGAGATTGGATCTGCAGTCACCTCAGTGGGACGGGCGATCATTGCCCACACCCGTGACGTGATCACTGGTATGGGATACAGCGTGCTCTATGGGGACACGGACTCCTGTATGATAGAACTCCCTGTCGCAGAGACAGAAGAGACCATTGCAATGGCACGGGCGATTGAGGCACGCCTCAACAAGAGCTACGGTGACTTTGCACGTGACGTCCTTGGCGCTGAAACGCATTACTTCTCCATTAAATTCGAAAAGATTTACCGGCGGTTCTTCCAGGCAGGAAAGAAGAAGCGGTATGCAGGACACCTGGTCTGGAAAGAGGGGAAGGAGGTCGATATGATTGATATTGTCGGATTTGAGATGAAACGTTCTGATTCATCTCAGGTGACAAAAGAGGTCCAGCAGCATGTGATGGAACAGATCCTTCGGGGTGCCGGCAGGGCTGCGGTTAAAACATATCTTGGTGATGTGATCAAACAATACCGAAAAGGCACCTATTCTCTTGATGAAATCGGCACTCCCGGTGGTATTAACAAATCCCTGGACAGTTACAAGAACAAGGATGCACACATCAGGGGGGCAGAATATTCCAACAAGTACCTGGGGACAAATTTTCTCTCCGGGAGTAAACCCAAACGCGTGTATATCAGAAATGTGACGGGAAAATACCCGAAGACCGATGTCGTATGCTTTGAATACGCAGACCAGATCCCACCTGAATTTGAAATAGATCTTGAAAAAATGCTGAACCGCTCGGTCGAACAGCCGATATCGCGTATCATTGAGGCAGTGGGCTGGACATGGCAGGAGATGGATCCGTCACACACGACGCTCGCGGATTTCTTCTGAACATTGTTCCAGGGTATGTATCTGCATCTCTGCCCACTCCCTGATGCAGGTCCCCGTCCCCGGTCTCAGGCCGGGACCTGCTCTTCTGTTCTCCTGCGCAATGGATCTGCTTACGGTAATTATTTCAGGCTAAAATCCAGAAAATTTCTCCAGATATGCAGGAAGGGAGGTACATGAACAAAATAAATGGGTTATTGTGTGATTCTGATATTTTTTAGAGAGTGTATATGCAACAGGTCCGGTAGTATCTGTAAGTATGCCAGATGATCTTCGAGGTGCCGCGTTTATGACAGATGTATTTGTGCCGTGACCTGTTGAGAGTGGAGCTATCTGACATGACTGTATGACTTGTGCCTTTTCTACCTGCTTTAATTCGGTTCTCACCTCCTGTATGATACATTACAATCCCGGAGAAAATATATAATTATTCAGGTGGCGGCATATACCTCTGTTTTTCAAAATAGGTAACGTAGTGATGAAGAGGTGTGAGGTGTCGCAGCATCCCGGAAAACAGGATCATAGTTGCAGCAGGCAGAGATCGATAAGACCCTGTGCCCAGATGATGGCTGCTTCCCTGTTGCGGTAATCCCCTGGTTTTGTACCGGTGATCTTCATTACAGCCCTGTCTTTGAATGAAAGCTGTTCTTCTGATATCTTACCCGCAAAATATCCAATGTCCCTGAGTTCAATATGTTCTCTTATCTGGTCAAAGGCAGCAGATGCAGCCTGCTTTTTTTCCGGTGAAATATCAAGGAGTGAGTATCCTGAGAGAAAGCCTATCACGGGTATTTCATGCAGCATATTCTTGTGAAGACTGACAAATGCCACCTGTTCCGGAAGTACTTTGCCATAATAAATCGGGCTTCCGATTATAACAGCGCTGTAGCCTGTAATGTCAAAAACTTCCTTCACGTTTCGTACATCGACATCACAATTCTGCTTTTGAAGACCTTCCGCGATTGCTGTGGCAATCCCCTCTGTTGCACCGTATCTGGTGGCGTATATGATAAGTATCCGATTATTCATGGTATTTTCTCTTTCGGTGGCTATTGGCTGTTCTCTTATGGGTGAAATGAAAGAAGTCTGAAGATATGAAATTTTTATCGTTTCTCTTTAAGAAACCTCGCCTTTTAGTGTGCTTCACTGTGTTCTGAAATTGCTGAAGCAACCTCCCGTGCCCAGATGCGGATATCTTCATGGTCTCTGAAATCCCCTACCGGGGGATGTACCATGTCAGCGATCTGGGCATCTGCCTCCAGGAGATCTGTGTGACTGAAAGCACCTGCAAATCCTTTTTTCATCGTCGGTCTCACATATTCATACATTTCATCGATTGCGGCAATCAGCGGTGATGTATCCCTGTCCCCCGGAGGGCAGCATGAAACGCCGTCAACAAATATGGCCAGCCATTTACCTGTGAGATACGGCCTGTACTTCTGACAAAAATCCCGTGCCTCAACAAGCATTTTTCCCATATATACGGGGCTTCCGAGAATCACAGCATCATAGGAATCAATGGTTCCTGTCTCCATCACATTGATGAGATCGCTCTCAATGGCGTTTTCTGCCAGAACTTCCTGAATTTCTTCTGCTATTTTCTTTGTTGTCCCGTATTTTGTAGCATATGCAATGAGTACGCGTGGTCCAGTCATATCTTCCCATGTATGAATTCTCGTGCATTAATCGTTACGGAAAGGAATCGCGGAAACACCTTTAATATAAGCGATGGTACAGAAGAATCACATAGTGAGGAAATGCAATGACAATAAATGGTCATATCTCTGTCGTTCTCATCTGCACCTGTCTTCTCTGTTGGTCTGTAATGCCGGTATCTGCTGTGTCATCTACAGTGATGGGAGAAACAGTTCATCTCTCCGGAAAGGGAGGTGGATATGATGATATGTATCTCTTTTTAACCGGTCCAAATCTTGCACCCGGTGGTGTCAGGCTGGATAGTATCACAAGCCCGGTTGTCTCCGGCAACGCCGCTTCTTTCACCCGCGTTCCCGTCAGGAGTGGTGCGTGGGAATATGAATGGGATACCGGCAGGACCGGAGGAACACTGGACACCGGTACCTATCTGGTCTGGGTATTGCCCCAGCCTCTGGACCGTTATGACCTGGGCGACACATCATATGCGACGAAAAGCGTCCTGTTGACAAAACCGGTGCTGACAGCAGAAATTTCAGGAACTGCCGAGAGCGGCGGCACAGAAGAGACGGCTGAAGAGACTACCCCGCTTTCAGGAGAGGGATCTTTTGGAGATGAGATAACGTTGAACAATACCAGCGATGAACCAGGAGTGACACAAAACGTATCAGAGGATACAACGCCTCTGCCCACAACTGCGGGGTCTTTCCCATATCCGTGTTTGTGTGCTGCAGGTATTGTTGGGTTTTTCTGTTTTGTGTATGCCGGAGTGGATAAAAAATAGAAGATAATATCGTGGGATTTTAGTCCTCATTCTTTTTTAGTTTGACAGCATTGACTTCACAGGAAGCACCGCATCCGTTTGTTGTTCCGACATCAATGATACGATAGGCATCTGCGAGAACGGCCGCCTGTGCAAGTGATCCTGCAATGAGGACCACTTCAAGGATTTCATCCTTTGTTGCACCTTTTTTGAGGGCAGCATTCATATGATACTCAACACAGTGGTTGCAGTTGAGTGCAGCACCGACAGCAACACTGATTAGTTCAATCATCTTTGGATCGATGGATGAGGTCTCAAAAATAGCATCCTTATACATCAGGTGCGAGAGAAGTACCTCGGGTTTTTTGGACATCTTCTGGAAAATAAGCGGAACACTGCCATATTCCTCCTCAATTCCATCCAGCCAGTCTTTTGATGCTGTCTCTGTTCCGCGTTTCAGAATTTCCTGAAGCATGTCCTCAAAATCCACAGTATGTGCCATTAATGTATCAACAGACGTTTGTCATAAAAAAGTGATATAATTTCGTATTTAGACTATGATCTTCGTCTCTGAAAACGGTCTGATGCGAATCAGGATATAATCCCGCATCCGGGAAGGGAGAATCTGTGTAATATCACCAATTTTGACCCCGTTTTCAATCTCAATTGCTGCAATTGCGTCTGCATAGGTATCATACGGCAGTTTGACACGAAGTGCACTTATCTGAACGACTATTGGCGTAGGATGGGTTGAACGTTCGGTTATTTCCATTGCATCATCAAGAACTGCCATCAGGCGTGCAGGATTTACAGAAATTGGATCTTTTGCCACTTCTTCACGTTTCCGGGAAAGGACTGTTGATACCTCCTCAACCAGTGTGTCAAGATGGTCTATTTCGCCCTCCTGCCGTTTCATCCGGTGGCCGATTCTCCCGATTCCTCCGACATATCCATCAACAGGGGGGTCAATGATACGCTGCAGGGCTTCTGTTGAAGGCCGGCCGGTGAGAATGATGGGCACAGTAATCCCTCTGCGCAGAGCGGGCATTTTATACTCAATGCAGGATTCAAAGTTGCCAAGCATAAACACAGCACAGTCATGTTCATTGATGATGTCCCGTTCTTCGATATTGAGGTTGGCAATGCGTTTGCCAAATCCACGTGCAAGCCCGATCATATTGGTCTTCGCCCCGGCGCTTCTGAGATACTCTGCCACATCACATGAGGTATGGGGCAGGTGGTGGATCTCAAGACTGGGGCTGACGACGGCAATCTCGGTACCAACGAGCGGGGCTTCATATACAACACCTGCAAGAGGACGGCTTATTTTCCGTATCAGTTCAATGTCAGCCTTTGGTACCAGGGACTGAAGCACCACTTCCTGGGCAATCATATGTTTCTGCACAATATATCCCCCAAGATCATCAATCAGGTCAATGATGATATCATGGCGGTATACCCCTCCTTTGTAGGTAATGGGAACCAGGACAGTCATACGGTCACCCCGACACAGGCAAATTTTTCTTTCAGAAGTTTGTCAATTTCTGTTTCATCAAGGGTGTTTTCACTCGCCACATAACTGAAAAATCCTTCACCTATCGTCTGACGCCGGACTTTGAACCCCTCCGGAGCAATCCACTGCATTGCATAGATGATATCATGGAACATCCCTTCACCTGGGTCAACCACCATCATATCCTCAATCTCCCGCGGGTCCAGACCGGGCACCAGAATCTTTACCGTAAACCGGTCCGGCTGGGTGATGAGATCCCGGCCGTATGTATCCCAGAGAATGGAAAGCATAGGTGAAAGATAAGTCTCAGTACCGATGTCCAGCAACACTCCTTCATCTGTTCCAAGGGCACTTGCAAAATCACGGATGTGCACCAGGCCCGGCATCTGCTTTATGACCCCGACTGCAAGAAAGAGCGGGATTTTTGGGTCAATGTAGATGTGAAGCCTTCCGATGGACTGATTCAGGTTGAGATCCGTGAGAATATCATCTGCAATCTGGGCGTATGTCTCTGCACCCACCGGTTCGATACATTCCACCTCAAAATACTCAAGGCCTTTCATGGCAGTCACTTCTCCTCAATAAACCCGGATGCAAGGAGGGCTGACCCGACAGCTCCGATATACTGTGAATGGTGCGGCACAAGAATTTCGGTCTGGAGCAGGTCTCCCATCTCATGAACCAGTCCCTCAATGAGTGACGTACCTCCGACCATGATCACCGGTTCTTTAATGTCGACTTCCTGAAGCTGCTGCTCAAATACCTGTTCTGCCACACTCCGGCACGCCGCTGCGGCCACGTCTTCTCTTGAGCTCCCTTCTGCCAGTGCATTGACGAGACTCTGGGTACCAAAGACGATACAGTAACTGTTCATGGGCACTGTCTTTGAGATCCCTTTCATCGCGATCGGGCCGAGTTCGGTGATGTCTACACCGATTCTTTTGGCAGTCATCTCAAGGAACCGTCCCGACGCACCGGCACAGATGCCGCCCATGGTAAACGTGCCGGGGATGCCATCCTGGACTGAAATTGCCTTGTTGTCCATTCCACCGATGTCAATCACCGTTGCCTCCCCATGCTGCCGGTCAGCCAGGTATACAGCACCTTTTGAATTGACGGTCAGCTCTTCCTGAATCAGATCGGCTCCCAGTTTTTCCCCTACCAGGTACCTACCGTATCCAGTGGTGCCAAACGCCTCAATGTCAGCCATTTCGAGACCTGCTTCCTTCAGGGCGGCTTCAATGGCACCATTGGCACTGTTCAGAACTTCAGTGGTGGGCAACCAGCCGGTGCCGATGATCTCATTGTCCCGCATGATGACAGCTTTCGTTGTCGCAGACCCGGAATCAACCCCCATTGTCGTTCCTTTCTGTTCCTCACGTGCGAGAAGCGCCCTTCTCCGTGCGATGGTGGTGAGGGCCTCCATCCGTGTGAGGAGTGTCCCTGAGGTGGTGCGTTCGGTAAAGGAATAACTCACAACCGGGAGGTCAGAGTGTTCATGGATATAGTGACGCAGTTCATTGCGGACAATGGCCGCCTCCGCACAGCGGAAACAGGTGGCAATAAATACTGCATCTGCCTCAACTTTCCCTTCAACCAGGGCCATCGCACGGCCTATGGCGAGTTTAAGGTCACCTGAACGTGCTTCAAGCCCGAATGCATCATAGGAACGGCGGATATCGGTGAGCGTCACATCCGGAAAGAACATCTCGGCATTGACTGCTGCAGCCGCATCATAAATTTCCTTTTGTACACCACTGTGCTCGGGCCCGCAGGAGAGCTGTGCAATGCGAACCGGCTGATCAGTCATCGCTCTCACCTCCAAGTCCTGCCAGGAATTCTTTTATCTGGCTTACAAATGCGAACCCTTCATCATCCGTTTCCGGGTATTTAATGTCGAGTACAGGCAGTCCTTTCCGCTGACGTATCATGAACATTACCAGTTCATTCGTGCGGGCGCATCCCATGCACCCGAAGGAGAGATCTGCATCATTGATGATAATCGCCGCATCGGCTTCTTCAATCAGCGGCCCGTATAGGGCCATCCGTCCCCTGACCCCGCAGGGTACCTCAACAGCGGCATATTTCAGACCCTTCTTCGGGTCCTCCGGTGTCATCTGGAGAGGCGGTGAGTCAAGGCTTGCAGTCTGAATCCGTTCCCGGATACCGGTTGCTGCCCCCAGTGCCTCATGGCCCCATCTCTCAACCATATCTGAGAGAATAAGGCTTGTTGCAGGAAAAATAAACACTTTTGCCATTCTGTTATGCCTCCTCGTTTCTGATGATCTCAAGTAATCTGTTCGGGGGTAATTTCCCTTCATCCAGTCTCTTCTTCCCCAACCGCGTGACTGTTGGTGCTGTATTCTTTTCCAGTTCTTCAAGGCCGTGTGAGATGTAGCGGAAGAGTCCGCTCTCAAATTCATGGCCATAATACCCGGGTCGTGCACCACCCAGGTTTGCCCGGCACCGGCGTGGGTCTCCGGGAAGAAACCCACGGTCTTTGACAAAAATATGGGCCGGGTCAACCGTGCGCAGCTCTGTGATGAGTTTTTTAACTTTTTCCGGAACACCTGTTACCTGTAGTCCGAAACAGGTCTCTTTGATCATCAGTCCATCTGATATCTCATACGCCCGTATCAACAGTGTCTGCGGCGTGGTGTCTGGTGAATCAATGAAGACATATTTGGTTATCGTACCCACGTACGTAGGAATATACTCACTCTCTTTCATCGGGTCACCTCCCTGATATAGACAATACTTCCTTCTTTCAGGGTCGACAGTTTCTCCGGTTCACAGACACGCCCGATGATATTTGTGCCTTCAAAGGGCTCTGACGTTGGGCCGAATTCAGTATTTTCAGTGGTTCTGCATCCGATGAGGCCCGCACTCTTCCGGGAGTCATTGGTGATGGCAATCATATTCGCAGGCACACTTCCTTCCGGTGTATTTTCTTTGTTGATATTAGTGCCTTTTTTCATTCCCGGCTGGAATAATGAAACGTCATCAAAATGGATGAGAAGCGGCATCTCACCGATTTCATGCCACCTGAGACCGGTTACTGAACGGAATATATATGTGCTCAGTGGTGCTTCGGCATCAAAGAGTTCAACATAGATGACCTGAGAGATCGGAATTGTCGTGACAGATACCTTCTTTTCCGCTAAAATTTCCAGAGTGGTCTCCGGTGTCTGTAAAATGATCACCCGATCTCCTGTGTCATCATCGGAATTCAGGGTGATACCCCGGTTTTCTGCAAAGGCTTTCGCATCAGAGAGTGCCATGCCACGGATATCAAACTGTGCCGGTTCCACATTAAAGAGAAATGTTTCACCGGCGCCTGCAATGTGCGCAAGTTCGATGCCATGTTCCACACTGCCTACTGCAGTATGGTTTGGGCTCCCGGCGATATCATCGGTATAGATATATGCTGAACCCCGGTTTCTTCCACTGACCCGGATGGTTACCGTGCCTTCAAACCGGGAGTGTGGTTCACCCTCGTAGAAGACCTCACTCTCACGCATGCGATCATCGCGTATGTGGGTGCTTGCGTCCAGTGAAACGTGGTATCGTCCGGTTCTGTAGGTCAGGAGCAGGTGTTCGACACTCTGTGCCCATGTGGTGTCTACTTCTCCTTCCCGGTATCCTGCAGCACGTGCCCGGACATAGGTGATGATGTTCATGCCCTCTTCAAGCAGGAGATCCCGCCTGGTGGTGGCAAAGGCATTTGATGCGTCCGCACTCTGGACTATTCGTTCCATAAACGTGATTGCATCTGTTGGTTTCCAGTCCTCCAGAACCGACATGCCCGAAACAACTCTGCCAATAATGGCCCCCCCTGTTGCTGCGCCGTGGTCGGCGATGTGGGGTGCCTTTGAGAAGAGCAGGAATGACTGTTCCGGGTCATATCCGCCGCAACCGAGGATCACATCACCGCGGGCATAGTGATGGGGGGATCGTTCCGGAACGATATCTGTGGGAAACGGGCCAAATGCTGCTGCCTGTCGGTCAGCCCATTTTAAGATCAGTATCTCTGGATGTGTACCGGCATCAGGGGCACCCGCGGAGATTTTATCCTGTAAAACAGAAGGCAGCACACCGGTCAGTTCGATGACTACCTCTCCTGCGGTTGTTGTAACACGAATATTGCGTGTGGCTGCAGATGTGGTGTCCGCCGGGCGGATCACTGCAACACTGCATTCCGGGGGGTGTCCGGGAATAATATCCCCGAGCATTACTCCTTCCGGTACCTCCAGCCTCTCGCCATCGAGGCGGATCTTTGTCATTTGTATACTACTCCACTTAGACGTTTGTCATAATTTGCCGCTCTTTATCTGAGAGTTCCTGGAGCACCTCAGCGGTCGGTCCGATCTTTACGATCTTTCCGCCTCTCATGAGAATACATCTGTCACAGATGTCGCGTACAAAATCCATGTCGTGGGAGACTACAATAAATGTTTCGTCTGTTTCTTCACGGGCCGTCACAATCGAGTGCTTGACATCAATTTTGGTGATTGGGTCCATGGTTCCGGTTGGTTCATCCAGAATGACGATTCTTGGTTCCTTGATGAGAACCTGGGCAAGGGCAACACGGTGTTTTTCTCCTTCGGAAAGCTGATCCGGACGGCGGTTGAGAATCCCATTTGCCTTCTCTTCTGTGAATCCGGCCATCTTCAGAGTGATGATTGCCTTGCGCATGGCAAGTTCCTTAGGAAATTCGAGACCGATGGAATCGGTCAGATTGTCAAGAATATTCCGGTGAGGGTAGAGATCATATTCCTGGTGGAGAAGGCCGAGGTATTTTTTTGCACGGCCACGCTGTTCAATACCGGGCTTTGTCATGTCGATGTATTCATCACCGATACGGATGTTCATCTCGCCGCCTGTCGGTTCGATAATGCCTGCAATCATCTTTGAAAGGGTAGTCTTCCCGGCACCGGATGTTCCGATAATGCCGAAGATTTCTCGTTCAGACACGTTAAACGAGACTCCGTCAACGGCCTTGATCATACCCCTGTCAACAGAGATATATCGTTTGGATATATCCCGTGCCCGGAGAACCTGTTCTCCAAGTTCCGTCGCTTTGTATTCGCTATCTTCATGGGCATTTTCCATGAAGATATCTATGACATGGGCGGGTTCACCGATGGCCTTTATCTCTCCTTCTTCCAACAGCATCGCACGGTTGCAGATATCAACGATAACTTCAGGGAAGTGAGATGAAACAACCATTGCCATATTATTGTTTATGGCAGAACTGTGCAGCATGTCATGGACAACGGATGCAATACGGGGGTCGAGCGTTCCTGTCGGTTCATCAGCACAGAGGAGAAATGGATTCTTGGCCAGCTGACGGGCAAGCACAACACGCTGTTTCTCTCCGCCTGAGAGATCACGTGCAATGTGCATCATCCGGTGGGACAGGCGCACTTCATCCAGCAGATCTGCAGCGCGGTTGACTGCCTTTTCACCCGGATATCCGATATCGGAGAGTGCATGAAGAACATTCTCAATGACGCGGTCATCACCATACAGGGCAAACGTCCGCTGGAACATGATGGCAGTCCTGACCATAACACTGCGTTTCTTCTGTTCATTTTCATCTGCCCATAAATCGACATCGTCGGCGATCATCTCCCCGCCACACTTTGCGCATGCACTGCCCTCTTTGCTTCTGAGGTCAACGTATCCACATTTGCTGCAGGCCGATATATGGTAGATAATTCTGCCCGTTGTCGGCGGCGTATCCACACCACGGATGAGATGCATCAGCACCGTCTTCCCGGCACCGCTTCGCCCGATGATACCGAGTATCTCACCCTCTGCTAATTGAAAATTGATATTTTTGAGGACGACATTTCCATCGAATTCTATGGAAAGGTCTTCAACTGTTAGTAGAGGCACCATAATTTCCGTTCACAGTATCATTTTTCGGTGGTTTAAACGTTATTATTCTATCATAATATTGCGCATAGGAGTAATTAATTCTGGAGCCTGTCAACAATATCCACCACTTCATGCACGGAGGTAATGGTGAAGTCTGCAGCCTTCAGCAGTGGTTCCGGTTTATCTGTGTTCTGCTGAAGTGAAAGAATTGCAAAATCTGCCTTCTTCATGGCCCGCAGATCATTAATTCCGTCACCGACCATCACAACCGTGTCATACTGGCGTTTCAAATCCTCAACCACCTGTTCTTTTATGGCAGGAGTGGCTACACCATGGGTATTGTCCTGCGGCACGCCGAGATAATCTGCCATCTTCATCAGTTTTTTAGTCCGGTCCCCGGAAGCGATGTATGTCCCGATACCCATCGCCTGCAGGTTCTGGATTGTCTCACGTGCACGTGAAAAGGGGCGACCTCCTGCGGTTATAACAAATTCTATGCCACCGAGATTTCCATTGAGCATCACACCTGAGTTAAGTGCGACCACGGTCTCTTTTTTGCATGCACCCCAGACGGTCCGGATACATCCCTGCAGATCACCGATTGTTGCACGGGAATCGTTGTAGAGGAGATCACGGATATAATCGGCAGTGACTGCCTTGCAGGTACATGATATGCCGAAATCGATGTTGTTCTCCTGCAGATACCCGGAAAGCAGGCGTGAAGGGTCTTCATCGATAATATCACGGGAATGAACATAGAGCAGAATTAGTGCGCGTTCCTTACAGGAGGCGGTAAGCGTGATGGTCTCCACATTATTCTGGACTGTGTCGTTGATGACATCTTTCAGCACACGATACGTACGCAGGAGAGTGCCTGCACTGTCAAAGACAACCGCCGTTGTCATCTGTGTTCACCAGCAAACAGTCGCATTAATACTGATTGGTGTAATTGAAGTAAATGAATACGATGGTTCTCACACAGACTGCTGAAGATATATCCTCAATGCGGATACGTGGTGCCGGGCGCATTGCCCGCACGGCTGCCGCTGCCCTTCAGGAGCATGGGGCATCACTTGACTCTGAAACGCTCGCATCATTTACCTGTGAAATGGAAAAAGCAGCAGATATTCTCTGCGGGACACGTCCGACTGCTGTCTCTCTGCCGAATGCCGTCCGCTACGTAATGCAGGGCGTGCGGAAAGCAGCCACACTTGAAGAGGCACAGCATGCACTAAATGACCGTGCTGCAGCATTTATCCGTGAGTCTTTGGCTGCCGTGGAAAAGATTGCGGAGATCGCTGCACGGCAGATTCCGGACGACGCTGTCATTATGACGCACTGTAACTCTGAGGCGGCCATTGCCTGTATCATCCGTGCGCATGAACAGGGCAAAGTGCGCGAGGTATATGCAACGGAGGTGCGCCCGCGCAATCAGGGATATATTACTATACAGATGCTCTCTGATGCAGGTATTCCGGTGAACTTTATTGTTGATTCTGCCGCGCGGATGTTTATGCCGAAGGTTGATCTGGTGATAACCGGGACGGATGCCGTCACCGCAAACGGGGCGGTCGTGAACAAAATCGGGACGTCACAGATCGCACTCTGTGCACATGAAGCCCGAAAACCGTTTATCGTTGCTGCTGAGACCTATAAATTTGCGCCACGCACGATTCTTGGTGAACGTATACCCATTGAATGGCGTCCGCCTGAAGAGGTGACCGGAAGTGAGAGGCAGCTGCCTCCAAATGTCACGGTGAAAAATCCTGCATTTGACGTAACACCACCTGCCTATGTGGATCTCATCGTAACGGAGATTGGTGCATTTGCCCCGTCGTATGCCCCGTTTGTCATCCGTGACCATCTTGGGTGGGATATTTGTGAATTCCAAAAGGACTATACATTCACTCACCATTATGGGGAATGAGAGAGATGGAAGACGTCATTGCGCATTATTATTTCCGTCCTGACACAAGGACGACCCCGCAAGAGGCTGCACAGGCAATTGCGGAGGAAGAGACAACCGGTACCTGGACTGCCATTACCACCCGGCAGGATTATGTGAGGCGGCTTGACGGCATTGTGGAGAGCGTGGAAGAGTCAGGCCGCGGGTATATCACTGCGATCCGGTATCCGGCTGAGATATTTGAACCCGGCAACGTGCCCCAGTATCTTTCAGTGGTGGCAGGCAATCTGTTTGGACTGGGAAGACTTGAGGCAGTACGCCTGACTGACATTGAATTTCCGGAATCCCTTGTCCGGTTTAATGGTCCGAATTTTGGGATTGAGGGGGTCAGGCACCTTCTTGGAACCCGTAACCGGCCGCATGTGGGAACCATCATTAAGCCAAAGGTGGGTCTTACTCCTGCTGATACTGCCCTTGTTGCCTATGAGGCAGCATCCGGCGGTGTTGATTTTATCAAGGACGACGAAACACTCACCAACCAGGCATTCTGCCCGATGACAGAGCGTGTTGAGGCAGTGATGGCACGCCTTGATGAGGCAAAGGATGAGACAGGGCGGCATGTTCTCTATGCAGTCAATATATCAGATCGTGCAGACAGGATCGTTGAACGGGCAGAGGAGGCACTTGAGAGGGGGGCAAACACCCTCATGGTTGATGTCATCACCTGCGGCTATGCGGCACTGGAAGTTCTTGCAGAGGAACCGGGAATCTCTGTTCCCATTCATGTGCACCGGACCATGCACGCAGCGATGACACGAAATCCTGAACATGGCATTGCGATGCGTCCGATTGCACGTCTGGTGAGAATGATGGGCGGAGACCAGCTGCACACCGGAACGGTGAGCGGAAAGATGGGGCATAACACTGAAGAGCTGATTCTGGATAACCGTGCACTGACTGACCCCTGGCACGGGTTCCGGCCGGTCTTCCCGGTGGCAAGCGGAGGTCTGCATCCCGGAAAAGTGCATGCAGAGCTGGAAACACTTGGAACAGAGATCGTGCTGCAGGCAGGCGGAGGCATTCACGGCCACCCGGACGGTACCGCCGCAGGTGCCCGTGCAATGCGCCAGGCGGTGGATGCCTTCCTTGAAGGGGTCTCGGCTGCTGAATATGCAACAGATCACGTCGAACTTGAGCGTGCCCTGAAACTCTGGGGCACATCTTAATCCTGTTTTTTCCATATTTCTGATCGATGGGAATTTTACCCCCCGGTAACATACAGGATGAATATGTACTTCTCTCTGTGTCCATGCTGCGGCTGTCCCCCTCCTGTAGTGGGTTTTGCAGCACCGGGGCAAAGATGAGAATATCAGGAGACAGAAATATTATGGAAATTCCGTTTGTCAAATTACAGGGTAATGGTAATGATTTTGTGCTTATCGATGAGATGGGCGGATCTGTAATCCCCGATGAAATGAAGGGAGAATTCGCCCGTTTATATTGCGACAGGCGCTTTGGTATCGGTGCCGACGGAATTATTTTTATGTCCCCCTCTGAGTCCTGTGACGTACGGATGTGTCTCTTCCAGCCGGATGAGAGTGAAGCGGAGATGTGTGGGAATGGCATCCGCTGCCTTGCCAAATATGCATATGATTCTGATTACACAGGGGAAGAGTGCACAGTTGAGACACAGGCAGGGGTAATGGCGGTTACCATGGCCTACAATGATGCGGGTGAATTTACCGCAACGATCGATATGGGTCCTGCAAAATTCACCTCAGCCGAAATTCCTGCGACAGGAGAGGGTGAATTCAGTATGGACTACGATGGGTTCACCGTCTATGCTGCAAATACGGGTGTTCCGCATGCGGTTGTCTTTGTTGATGATGTGGCAGCAGTCAATATCAATGAAGTGGCACCCGGTATCCGTTCACACCCGGTATTTCCGGAGGGTGCAAATGTAAACTTTGTCCAGTGTAACACTACAGACAGCATCACGATACGCACATTTGAACGTGGTGTGGAGGCTGAAACCTATTCGTGCGGCACCGGTTCAACGGCAGCCGCAGCCGTGGCCCACCATCTCGGAAAGGTGCCGGCAACAGTTCATGTGCAGACACGGGGCGGGCCGCTGACTATTAAAATAAACGAAACGGTAACGATGGAAGGGCCGGCAGTTACGGTATTTGGCGGCATTATTCCTCTCTGAATCCTTTTTCTTCAATTGTAAATGTTATTTCAGTTCCTTCAGGGCGTGACCGGTGTTTTTCGAGTATTGCACGCCGTTTTGTATCGTTGCGTTCAAAGCGTACAATAATCTTGGACATGTGATGCATGCTGGTACCACCAAGGCCACGGAGATTGTCAGTGTTTATATCGGTGAATACCTGATTTGTGACAATCACAGGGATATCATACCGTCTTGCATACCCAAGGAGCATGATGAGTTCACGTGCCAGTCGTTTCTGTGGTTCTCCTGAGGGGCCATTTTCGGTTCGGTAGAGTGCGGTTGCAGAATCCAGAACAATAAGGCCAATGCCCGCCCTGTCAGCAAGCAGGCGTGCGCATTCTGCAACCGCATGGTCCTGTCCGGTAAAGTCTGCGGGTTCATACAGGATGAGACGTTCGGCAAGTGATTCGGCCTCCTCTTCTCCGGCAAGCTGGCAGAACCGGTCAATAGAGAACCCCTCGGTATCGATGTAGATTACATCCTGTCCATTGCGCATGGTAGCAATTGACGCCGCCATTGCAGCAGTGCTCTTTCCTGAGGCAGGTTCTCCGTAAAACTGAACAATAATGCGAGTCTCAAGACCGCCGCCTATCAGACGGTCCAGGCAGGGGATGCCCGTACTCTTCTGTATCAGTTTCACCATTATCCGTCTTCACCCCTGAGTTCTCTCCAGCGTATCTCTTCAGCACGGCGCGTAACTTCACGCAGTGGCACATCTGCGGCTTCTGCTGCCTGTCGTGCCACTTCATACTCGGCCTTGCATGACACTGGCTCCGTTTCAATCCAGCCGGTCTTTATGGGTATGGTAACGGTTTTTGATCCGAGAACTATTTTGACAGGCTCCACAGATCTTGTGATGACACTCCGGTGGACAGACGGGATACACCGGACGCCGAGTGTACCCAGTTCTTCTGCCATAATACGGGTGAGGTTTCCTGACAGTGCATGGGTGCATATAACCCGGATCAGAATACCGGGGCGTCCTTTCTTCATGATGAGCGGTATTGCAGATGCGTCCCGTGCACCGGCATCCATCAGACGCCCGATGGTGTAGGCAATGACCTCTCCGGTCGTGTCATCCACGTTTGTCTCAAGGATGTCAATGGTGTCTGCTTCTTTTTCGGTTCCGGATTCGCAGACTGATGCCCGGAATACATTTGGCATGTGTGACGGGTTGCGTGTGCCGGCTCCATACCCCACGGCTGTGACATGCCCGGTGTCTGCGTTTATTTCATCCCTGCCGGTTGCCATGAATTCAGCAAGAAGTGCTGCCCCGGTCGGGGTGCATAGTTCGCGTTCTTCATTGGTATACCGGATGGGGAGTTGCCCTTTTCTGAGGATGGCAAGGGTGGCCGGGGCCGGGAGCGGGTAGATGCCATGGGCGCTCTTTATTGTTCCTGTCCCGAGAGCGACCGCTGCAGTCCTGACAACGTCGGGTGAAAGAGAGAGGAATGCCGTGCATGCACCGATGACATCTGCGATGGCGTCGTCAGCCCCCACTTCGTGGAAATGGGTATGAGCGCCGTGTATCTCTTCTTCTGCATCCCTGATGCGGGTAAATACCCTCACGGCCATCTCCTTTGCTGCGCAGGGAGCATCGGCACCTGAGGCAGTGTCACATACTTCACGGAATGAACGCGATGCAGGCCCCGCATGTGTCTCAATTTTCAGTGCCCGGATGCCACATCTATCAACCAATGTAAATGAAGGGGGGGCAACGATCGATGCCATTGCACGGGTGACTGCATCCCTGTCGGCGCCGCATTCAAGCAGCGCACCTGTCACCATATCACCGGCTGCGCCGGAAAATGGGTCAAAACAGAGCACTCTCATAGATACAATACATATACCCCGAGAGGGTATATGAAGGTAGGTGACCATTGGCTATGTTACTGAATGTTGAGAGTGCATATCCTGAGGACCGGGGCCTTGGGCGATGCCGACTGGACCCTGCGACGATGAACGCCCTGAGACTTGTCCCGGGAGATCTTGTATGGCTTACCGGGTCACGCACGACGGTGGCAAAAGTATGGCGAATGCTTGCTGATGACTGGGATCAGGAAAATGTGAAAATAGATAATTTCACCCGTTCGAATGCCGGTGTAAGCAGCGGGGATAAAATAGAGGTGGTGAAGGTGGAGACAGAAACCAATGCGTCCCGTATCATTCTTGCACCGCCGGAAGACCTGTCAAATCAGCCTCCTATTAATTTCAACCAGGCAATGCTGCGCCTGCTTGGCTATCCTGTGACAAAAGGGGATACTGTCCCTGTACTTGCCGGTCTTCCATTTATGCAGCAGCAGCTCATTCCCTTCAGGCTTGTGACGGTTGAACCGGAGGATGCTGTCATCATCACCAAGGATACCATCATTGAGTTCTCAGATAAATCTGCTTCAGGAATTGATGGATTCGGAGATATCAGTTATGAGGATGTCGGGGGCCTGAAAAATGAGCTGAAGAATGTCAGGGAGACCATTGAACTGCCCATGCGCCACCCGGAACTGTTCCGGAAACTTGGTATTGAACCGCCGAAGGGTGTGCTCCTCTACGGCCCTCCCGGCACGGGAAAGACACTCATTGCAAAGGCTGTTGCAAACGAGAGCGGGGCACATTTCATCTCAATTGCTGGTCCCGAAGTTCTCTCAAAATATTATGGTGAAACCGAACAGCGTCTCCGTGAGATCTTTGAAGAGGCGGATTCCAATGCACCATCTGTTATCTTCATAGATGAACTGGATTCCATTGCTCCGCGCCGTGAGGATGTGACTGGTGAAGTCGAACGCCGGATGGTTGCTCAGCTTCTCACCATGATGGACGGTCTGGAGGAACGGGGACAGGTGCTTGTGATCGGAGCAACGAACCGTCTTGAGGCCATCGACCCGGCACTCCGCCGGCCGGGAAGGTTTGACAGGGAAATTGAGATTGGCGTTCCCGATGAGACCGGACGCCTTGAGATCCTGAAGATTCACACATGCGGCATGCCACTTGAAGGAGAAGTGCGCAGGATATCTCTGGAGGAGACTCTTGATGCAGCTCCTGATGAATCCCGGGAAGAAGCAGAAAACCGGTATAAACTTGCGGTTGAAGAGATCGAGAGTCAACGGGAACGTCTTCTGCAGAACCTTGCTTCCCGCACCCATGGGTTTGTAGGTGCTGATGTGCAGTCACTTGCGAGAGAGGCGGCAATGCGTGCACTCAGGCGTTATCTGCCTGAAATTGACCTGGAAAATGATGAAATATCTCTGGAACTTCTGAAAAAGATGGAGGTGACATCACGTGACTTTGCCGACGCACTCCGGGAAGTCAGCCCCAGTGCAATGCGTGAGGTGCTCATAGAAGTGCCGCATGTGACCTGGCATGACATCGGGGGTGCAGAACGTGAAATCGAAGAGGTGCGTGAAGCAGTTGAATATCCACTCACGAGACCGGACAGGTTCCTGAACCTGGGCATTGACCCTCCGAATGGTGTGCTTCTGTATGGCCCGCCTGGCACGGGAAAAACCCTCATTGCAAAGGCGGTGGCACATGAAAGCGGAGCGAATTTTATTCCGGTCCGCGGGCCACAGCTGCTTTCAAAGTGGGTCGGTGAGAGTGAACGTGCGGTCCGCGAGATCTTCCGGAGGGCACGTCAGGTGGCTCCTTCCATCATCTTTTTTGATGAACTGGATGCCATTGCACCTGCACGATCCGGTCAGGACAGCCATGTGATTGAGAGTGTTGTCAACCAGATCCTGACAGAATTTGATGGCCTGGAGGATATGACAGGGGTTGTGGTGATGGGGGCGACCAACCGGCCCGATATCATTGATCCAGCCCTGATGCGTGCCGGCAGGTTTGATCGTCTTGTTGCAGTGCATGAACCGGATGCAAAAGGCCGTCTCCAGATCCTTTCCATACACTCCCGGAGCATCCCGATTGAAAACTCAGCATTAGAGGCCTTGGTAACCGGGACTGCATCCTATGATGAAGGTGGTATTGAGGTGCTCTTTGGCACTGCTGCTGAAGCATACCGAAAGGAGAAAGATGATATGGTGAAAGTGACTGCAGATGACATACTGGCAACCGAAATTGCTGATACCAATGTCAGTGACGAAATCCTTTCAACCGGAAGGAGGCGGCGTGCAGTGGCCCGCATGATAGAGGAGCACAGAATTCAGCTTGAAGATCCTGAACGGGACTCGCTGCTCCGGGAAATTGCCGGGAAGGCACAAAACTATGTGGGTTCTGATCTGGACCTGCTCTGCCGTGAGGCTGCGATGTTTGCGATGCGGGATGGTGCCGCAGCAGTAGGTCTGCAGCACTTTGAGAAGGCGCTTCTGAAAGTCCGTCCGATGATGAATGAGCGTGTGCGCGAACAGTATGATCGTATCCAGCAGTATTTCAAGGGTGGTCTTCCCCAGCAGATGCAGGTACATCTGCCTGAATACCAGTAATTTTTTTTTAAAAAACATAATGATTATCCTCTGATGTATACAATAATACACCGAAGATCATCTGAGGTTTTAGTGAATGCCGAACTGTACCACATTTCTTGATGTCAATGCCCGTTTGGGAGACAAACCTGCCCTTATTCACCCTGTATCAGGGGCTGAATACAGCTTTTGTGCTCTCCTAAAACAGGTATGCAGACTCTCATCATGTCTTATCTCCCGTGGAATTGCTGCTGGTGACCGGGTAGGAATTTACCTTTCACCCTCGCCTGAGTATCTCTTCTGGTACTTTGCAATCTGGCGGATGGGTGGTGTTGCAGTTCCACTCAATAATGTCCTCCGGACAGATGAAGTTGCCATGTTGCTGGAAGATTCCGGCGCTGTCTGCATTGTTACCGATTCATCAGGAAATGCAGAGATTGAAACGTACGTCTCTACCGGCCGGATTACAGCCGATGTGGTAATAACAGACACTCCATCATTTGAGGAGGAATGTCTCTCAGTTCCGTTTATTACCCGTGCCCGTAATTGCAGACCAGATGATCTCTGTCAGCTTCAGTATACGTCCGGCACCACAGGAAAACAGAAGGGGGCCATGCTCACCCACGGAAACTGGATGGCAGCGATGGATAATGAACGCGAAGTCCTCAGGTATCGTGAAGATGATGTATACCTGGGCATCTATCCGATGGCCCATGTCGGTGTCTCCTGGGGTATTTCAGCACTGCGGGCCGGTGCCACCTGGGTGATTATGGATCGTTTCTCCCTTGATGAGTATATCCACCTCACGGAGACGTATCAGGCCACAGTTATTGCAGGTATGCCGCCTGTCATCCATTCTCTTCTGCGGACCCCACCGGGAACAGAGCAACGAATGCAGTCAGTACGGGAGATGATCAGCGGTGGCGGGCCCCTCCACCCCAGTATATGGAAGGAGTTTTTCTCGCGGTTTAAAATTCCGGTTGTCAATGCATACGGCCTTTCTGAGACCATCGTAGTGGGCACCGGGACTGCCATCCGCCCTGAGGACTATGAGTATGCAGATGAGTTCAGAAGTGTTGGTATGCCGATTGGGTTTACAGAAGTGAAGATTGTCAACACTGAGGATTCGGCTACTGAGTGCGACACCGGAGAGATTGGTGAGATTGCGCTGAGAGGGCCTGCGGTTGCATCCGGGTACTGGGGGATGGAAGAAGAGACGCGTTCAGTCTTCCTTTCGGACGGGTGGTTTTTAACGGGAGATATCGGGTATCTCTCAGAAGAGGGGATGCTCGCTATAACAGACAGGAAGAAGGACATGATCGTGATGTCGGGTTGGAAAATATATCCAACTGAGGTCGAGAAGGTGCTTATTGAGCATCCATCGGTTGATGATGTGGCCGTCTTTGGGGTGCCGGACATTCACCGGGGTGAAATTCCATATGCAGCAGTGGCACTTCTGCCCGGTGCATCTCTCTCCCTGTCCGGTCTGCAGGAATATGCCCGTGAGCGCCTGGCAGGATACAAAGTGCCGCGAAAGATGGTTATTGTTGATGAGCTCCCCCGGGTTGGAGGATGGAAACTGCTGCGTCGGGAACTTCGTGAGACATATGGGCCTGAATGACATTTATCATTTCATCGTGAAATAAAAGAATGCAGGTATATGGCATAGTTTAAATAATTCTGCCCCTCAACATTTTTGCAAATGCCTGTGGATATTGAAGAGGTTGAAATCACTGGTCATAAAAAGATATCAACAGGTATCATTGGTCTGGATTATCAATTGGGGGGGGGGTTTCCTGAGGGTTCTATTATAGTCATTCAGGGATCCCCTGTTTCGGGAATTGAAAAGATTGCCGAACAGTTCTGGAAAGCAGATGTTGAGACAACCGGTGGCGATGACAGCTGGTATCTTATTTCAGACAGCAGTCCGTCTGTCGGTATGACGCCGGTGACCCCGGATGAGATGGGTGATGCCCTCTCAGAGATGCCCGGGAAACGGTATGTGGTTGATTCACTCTCCAGTGTTATACGCAATGGCGGTGTTGATACAGCAATTTCAATTATTAAGAATAATGGGGGGATGATCACACAGGACGGGGGGACGATCCTGTTTTTGCTATATGATGATGTACATC
>NZ_JAAAWJ010000015.1 GCF_009914725.1 Methanogenium sp. MK-MG | reverse complement strand
CGGTAGTCAACGGAGTATGAGGTGAAGGTGCAGATGAAGCGCACGGAAAGTCCGTTATCACGCGCAATACGGTAACCATGCATGGTCTTGTCAAAGTATCCCTCGCCCCGCTGTATGTCATTAATCTCTTTCGGGCCGTCAATGGAGGTGCCGATGGGGACCTTGTATGCGGCAAATATCTGTGCAAGTTCAGGTGTCATCCGCCAGAGATTGGTCTGAATGGCAAACGCCGGTTTCAGGTGTGCAAGCTCTTCTGAGAGGAGGGGGAGCGCCTCACGGTAGAAGTCAGCCCCGGCAAGCAGGGGTTCTCCCCCATGGAATGTGACTGTCACCTGCCGGTCGTCAAAATCTTTGAGCCAGGCCGCCACTTCCCGGATGGTCTCCAGGCTCATCACCGGCGAGTCCTCTTCTGAACTCCAGCAGTAGTGGCATTTGGACGGACAGCCAAGTGTCGGTATAAGCATCACATGAAAGGGACTTTTCATACCCAAAATTTTAGGTCTCTCTATCAATGAAGGTTCGGATTGCCATGCCACAGGCGAGGGATGGGGAAAAATCGTTCAGGGCAGTTGGGGTGCATGACATCGAATAAGCAGCTTATGCCTGTATTCTTCCGTTTTTTGCGTGTATTTGAAAAGATATGTTAAAATCATACCATCACCCAAAAAAATGTAATGACAAAAGATGACCGAAAACAGCCGTCCCTTCAGACAAGCTTTAGTCTCGTCATCTTTCTGGTATTTATTGTTCTGACAGTATTTCTTTCTGCAATACTCTACTCCTCGGTTGAAGAGAATATCATCTGCCAGTTTGAGGAGAAGATGGATCAGACGGAAATATCGGTCACTCACTCTGCGATTCTCGCAGACAAAGGGCTCATTCTCTATGAGAAAGCCTATGATCAGCAGCTGAAGGATGCATTCGTCCCGTTTCTTGAGGCATATGAGCAGTCAGGCGGGAACCCGGCCACCATCGATCTCGATGCCCTGAAAAACAGGATGAAACAATCTTCCGACTGGGAGATTGATCTCTATATCATCAATGAAAGCGGTGTTATTGAATATACCACATTTGAGCCTGACAGGGGATTTGATTTCAGCACGATTCCCGGATTTTATTCGTCAATCACCACAGTCAGGGAGGGAGATGAATTTTCTGCCGACCGGGTGAGTACCAGCTTCTCAGATCCTGATGTGGGGAAAAAATATGCCTATATGCCCACCCCTGACCACCGGTATCTGCTGGAAGTGAGTTTTACATCTGAGTCCTTTATGGCAGAGCGCAAAAACTTTCCATACACCGCCATTTCAGATATGCTGATTGAGGATGGCTCTGCCCTCCGTGAGGTTTCGATCTTTGATGTCACCTATCGCCGGCTGGCAGGTCATGGTGCATCTGCACAGGGGGATACTCTTGCACATGTGAAGCAGGTCTATGCTGACCATTTTGGCTTTGATATCACCGATAAACCGAATGAAACCATCACCCGCTATATCTATATTGATCTGAATAATGCCGGATATCCCTCTTCGTCCCAGATGAATCTTGTCGGTGAGATTGTCTTTACCACACAGCCCCTGCAGGATTCGCTCAACATGCTGCGTTTCAATGTGTTTGTCCTCAGTCTGCTTGGCGTTGGTATCGGGGTATTTTTTGCATATTATATTTCATATTTCCTGATACGGCCGGTGAAGGCGATTATGTCAGATATTGACTATATCGCAGAAGGGCATCTGGATCACCCGATACAGGAGGCGCGGTCAGCGGAGACCGAAAAACTCAGGCGGAGTGTCAATATTCTTGTGGTGCGCCTGAAGTCTGATATTCTGATGCTGAAACAGACATCAGCTGAGCTCGATTCTGAACTGAAACGGACACAGGAAGCGGAAAAAGCACTGATGAATGGAAACATAAAACTGGGACTGCTCTCGGGCATTACCCGGCATGATATCCTGAATCAGATCCAGGCACTCACGATGATCTCTGCCCTGCTCAAAGAAGAGCTGGGTGATGAGGCGAAAGCAGAGCAGCCCCTGAGGATCATGGACGATGTGATTGCAACGATGGAGGAACAGATCACCTTTACCCAGGAGTATGAGATGCTGGGATCTAAGACCACAGAATGGATGAATATCTGGTCACTGGTAACGGAAGTGGCAGAAGGCACTGCATTCCGCCAGATCACAACAGAGATTTCCACCGGCAATCTTGAGGTGTTTGCCGACCCGCTTCTGAGACGGGTGATCTTCAATCTGTTCGACAATGCGGTGCGTCACGGAGAAGGGGTGACCAAAATGACGGTCTCATTCCATGAAGAGGGCGACGGGGGGCTGCTTATATTTGAAGATGACGGCTGTGGTGTTGAGGAGAGTATGAAAGAGAAGATCTTCTGGAAGAAGACCGGCAAAAATACCGGCTACGGGCTATTTCTGGTGCAGGAGATCCTCTCGATCACCGGCATGACCATTCGTGAGACGGGAAAGGAAGGAGTCGGGGCCCGCTTTGATATATGGGTTCCTGAAGAGTGTTACCGGTTTAAAGAGTGAACTGCACATTCGTGTGGGGGTGCAAACCGGTCGGATGAATATCTGAAACGTGGGTTACTGTCTCTCCCTCCTGTTTTTTGTCACCCGTTTTCTTCCCTCTTTCGCTCCCTGCGTTGGGGAATCGGGGGGTGAAATGACCGTATTTTTTGATCATTTTTACTGCCGAAAAAATATGCATTTTCTGCCTTTTATTTGCTAAAAATACGGTTTATTGCGGACTATTTTGGGGTCGCTATTGGTGAATATTTTGAGGAGGATGTATCAGTTGTCCCGACTGAGAAAGGCTCGCTCCGGGCTTCTGTGTGGATACATTTTTTCGGGGCACAGACGTGCAGGATGTGCCATTTAAACACTATTCTGCCTGGTAAAAACCAAAAAATTATCCATTCAGCATTGTTTATCTATTGCTTATATATGGAATAATGCTGAGCGAAACAGTTGCACCTGGCTGTCAGGTGTTAAAAGTGAATAAATGCGGGAGGAGCGATTCGAACGCTCGGACTCCTACGAGACTAGGCCCTCAACCTAGCGCCTTTGACCTGGCTCGGCAACCCCCGCACAGGAATGTGAGAAACAGCCAGGACCGGTTTCATGACATCAACACAGACCGAAACAACCGAATTCGGGAGTTCAGGCGACTGCGCCATGTTACTCTATACAGAATGACGTCCGTGGAAATATATGTTTTGATTTGATTTTTGGTTCCCTGTCTGCCCGGACAGACATTCTCCGGTTTTTGCCGGTGACGATGGGTGGTATTTTTATGAATCAGGTTTAATTCTAACGTAATGTGGGCAAAGATACTGGATGCATTCAGTGATTCACCTTCCCAGGCGCAGGTTGTACGGTTTCTTCTGGAAAATGGCCTTGGCATCAATGAACAGGGCCGCGTCACGGTAAATGGCATAGAAATTCCTGCGACCCATCTCTCAAAGGAGATCGGGACCGACCGCCGGGTCGTTGACGCCACGGTGAAGCGGATATTATCCCTTCCTGCCATTACTGACATCTTTCTCAACCTTCGGGCCACACCGGATGTCAGCCGTATCGCAGCGTCCCTCGGTCTCACTGTGATCACTATTATGCCGGATAATGCAGCGCAGAAGGGCGTGGTGGGTGAGGCCGTGAAGGTCATTGCCGACAATGGTATATCCATCCGCCAGATATTTGTCACCGACTCCCACCTGTCAGAAGACCCGAAGCTGGTCATTGTGGTCGATGAAGCACTGCCAGCGGTTGTCTATGAGGCCCTGCGTGCCCTCCCGCAGGTCAGAAAACTCATTATTGAATAAATTAAACCCTCTGTATATAGCGTTTCTCCACCAGGGGGGCTGCACCCCCCGGAAATCGGCGATTCTCTTATACTCAGGCGTTGTTCACAATTTTAAAATCAGAGATTTCTCTCATGCTCACAGATGTGGACTCATTTGGTGACAGAGAGAAAAAAATTGCATCCAGGGCCGCTGTCAGCCAGCCTGCTGCACTCCGCCCCTCCGGCAAAATGGAGGAGAAACGGAAGGATATAGTCTGACACTCTTTCTCAGGTCAGTAACTTGGGGTTGACTTCTTCTGCCGGATACTCCTCAAGCTGCTCTACAAAATCCCGGACCCTCAGATTACAACATGCGTTACGGCAAAAGTATCCCTCTTCAAAAACCCAGCTACCGTTTTCTGACAGATATCTTCCCGGCTTTCCATCTATGTACATCTGTGAATCGTTATAAGCACCAAAAAAGGGCTGCAACTCATTGACATAATAATCTCCATGTAAATCCTCAAAAATATCAATATTCATGGAACTGAAATTGCCCTGACTGCATATGTGCTGAGTCATCCGCAGAAGCTGTTCCGGAGGTGCAACCCACCCCACCTTACCACTTCCACTGTGAAATTTACCTTTTTTCATTTTCTGGTGTCCAAAGTAGGACTTTCCGATCTTAATCATCCTCCATTCATGTTTTACATCGATCATCTCCTGAAAAGTAATATAATTGAACTGTTTGTCATCCATTAACGGAACAGAAAGTCCGGATTCTGTCTTCTGCCATTTCGCATAACCACTGTTATAAAAACCATACTTTGTAAAAACTTTATCAATCAGTCTTTTTGCCTGATGCTTTCTGCTGATGTATTTGACCCCCATCGAATAACTTCCTATATTCGGCTTAAATACCAGCGGGAAACAGGCTTTGTTTTCTATAAAATCCATTGCCTCCTCTTTGTTATAAAAAATCCAGGTTTTGGGATGAGGCAGGTCGTGTATCTGTAGCCAGTATGCCATGTTTTTTTTGCTTTCATGTAAAAATATATCGTTGTACACGGGATAGACTGGCTTATCGGTTATATATTTAATATAGTATAATCTTTCATCATACATCCGTTTCCATGCATCTTTTTTATACGAAGGTCTGACCAGATAACCATCACAATCGGATGACCTTATATTTTCAATCCAGTCAGATGAAATGATATCAATCACTTCATACTCAATGTCCAGTTCTTCACATGCATTTATATAATCCTTTTCCAGTCCCATAAACTCATTAAAAATACCCAGTTTCACAAACAACACCTATTCTGCTTTTTTATATTCTTCAATCAGATCAAAGTAAACCTGCACATCCCTGTGATAAATCTGCCTGCTAAAAGAGCTGCTTATTATCCTGCTGGAATCCCTGTAGAAGATAGACGGAGCATTATTTACCACATAATAGTGGACGTTATCTATTTTGTATATCGGATTGTCTATGGATGTGTAGTGACTATCTTCTATAGCATTCCCCGCATCGGCCGCGGCATCTATGACAAGACAATTTTTCTTCAGCCTTTTCTGATCATCAAGCGTTAAAATATGCAGGTCAGGCCTGTCAACTTCAATTCCATTGATAATAATGTCAAAGCTCTCCAGGTCTGCTTTAAACTCAGGCATTGTCTTTCTGTAAAACAACCTGACATCAGCTCCCCATTTTGATATTGCTGAAAATGCTCCCTGGGAAACATTACCCGGGGCAAGTATTGCAACCCTCGTAGATGATGTAGGAATCATTCCGAATGACAAAATAGCATGATATGTGGAGGATAATCCCGCAATAAAACTGTTCCTGTAAATAAAATTCGATTTTAGCCAGTCTATGGGTATCACATGATCGTTGTAATAAATGCAGGGCTGAATATTATCCAGGTCTACAATAACAAGTCCTTTCGGTTTTGCCTGAGACTCCATAAATTCTTTGCCGGAACCAGACGGGTGTGTCCACCCTATGATAATCTGACCTTTCTTAATATACGGGTAATCCGAAGGCTGTAGCAATTTTAGTGAAAACACGGCTTCACATGTTGAAAAAATGGTTTCCCTGTCAGAAATAACACATCCGGCCTTTATATATTCTTCATCTTCGATCCCCAGGTTCCGGCCAAATCCATTTTCAACTACGATTTCATTATTGAAGTCTCCAATATGTTCGGGCAGCAGAGCAACCCTTTTTTCATGCGGAAATTCTGGTATTATAAATCCAAGTTTCAAAATTAATTCACCTCTGGTTCTTGAGTAAATACAGACATCACTGTCCGGACTTATCGACGAAAATTATCATTAAGGCATAAACATAAAATTGTTCATTTTTATGCATACCCAGATTAAACACTATCATAATACAGACCTGTCAGACAGATCTGATCGTTTAAAGGATCACATTGGTTATAATCCATATGTTTTTACCCAGTCATGCAACTGAACATTTTAATAAATATCCCTGTATACTTTGTTTGGCAATCCGGATATATTTTTCTCCTGACATTTTTCATGCAGAGAGCGGATAACATCAGCAATATCTGACCGGTCAGTCAGGGAAATACATAATGTCATGCGATCATATTTCTGCCATTATCTGACTCAATGCATCCATTATCAGTGGCATTTATCTGACATTAGAGAACTGACCGAACACCAGAGCATTCCTCTTTTTTCCGCACAACGGTCTCTCCACTATCCATCGGACAGTCGGTATAACACCGGCTTTGGAAAAGAGAGGCGGCACATGACTATTTCAGAGACGTTCCACGTCTGCTGCAAGGGCGGCGATGCGTTTTACAATGATGTCCGGGAGTGTGTTTGTGGCAATCTCCAGCCGTTCTTCAATGGTAATGATTTTCGTGCCCCTGACCAGGTTGTCCGCATGGGCCACAATCTTCTCTTCAGGTGTCCGCGGTATACAGTCAATCGGTTTCAGACCCTCTGCCCTGCACTCCTCTGCTGTCAGACCGGCGCCGATGTGGCACTCAACGATGCGTGCCACCTCTTCAGGGAGACCGTATTCACGGCAGATGTCTGCGCCTGTCTGGGCATGGGCCAGCGAATGGGTCTGTGACCTGCCGATGTCATGGAGGGCCGCACCCCATGAGACTAACTCTCTGTCCACCGGCCGTGACTCTGCGTAGCGGCAGGCAAGGTCATGCACCACATGGCAGTGGGCTATTACATTATCCGGGCACCCGGCCCGGTGAAGAAATAAAAACGGGTCTTCTGATGGGAGCATCAGATTTTGCCCAGTGTCACCTTCATTGCGGCAACACGCGTTTTGAGTGCATTAAGAAGAAGTTCGTTATCATAATGTTCCATCTGGGTTCCGCAGTTGCAGGCAAACTCGAGTGCAAGGGCGTCAGTGAACGTATAGACGATGCCGCAGTTATTACAGATGTAAAAGTCGTTCTCGTCTTCATACCGTTCCCGTGCATCCAGTTTGTCGAATGCGTTCTCCATGTCCTCGGTGAGGGCATCGTTCAGGTTATCCAGCCTGAGTGTCCATTTATAGGTGAGCCACCCGGTCTCCTGGTTTTTTTCCCGCCGGTACTGGGCGAGACGCTTCCCGTAGAGTGTATACAACGTATTCCGGACTGAATTGAGGTTAATTTCGGTCTCCTCAGCCAGTTGCTCATCGGTCTTTTCAACTGTACGGTCAAATTTTTCCAGAAGGGTAAGCCCTTCTTCTCCCACCATCCGGATCAAATATGCCCGAACCGCAGGATTATCCAGCACGTCTGTCTCCTCTACCATCTGCTCATATATCTGTGTACTCTGGTAATAGTCTTATCCAAGGCAGCGAGTGCTTCGTCCTCATCCGCACCGTGGCCATAGACGCTGAGGACCGCACTTCCCTCTTCAATCTCCGTCCCCGGCCATGGTATATCTGCAACGTCGGGATGAAGTGATTTCAGGTCATCCTTTACCACACAGTCGTGTTCTGCAAAGATGATGGAGCGCACAACGGTCTTTTTTGGGATTGGGCGGGCAGCGGGAAGGATGCCACGGGCCGCATTGCGGTGCAATTCAAAGATATTTGTCCCTGTAGAAATCTCCACGATGTCAAGCGTTGCCTGGAACCGCGGATTGATCTCAATGGTGCGGATGCCGTCAGCTGTCAGCATAAAATCAATCCCCAGTGAACCGATACACCCGCTTTTTGCTGCAATATCCTCTGCAAGGCTGAGGATGCTTTCGCGTTCTTCCGATAGGAAAGGTGTTATCGCCCCTGCAAATCCGAATCTGCGTTCCCCTTCCCCGCCGCGGTTAAACTGGCGGTTCAGGCTGAGGGCCCGTGCAGACGTGCCGTCAGCGATACAGGAGACACTGCAGGGGATACCTTCCACCGGATGCTGGCGTACGTACGGGGTGTCCGGCCAGCACTCAGTCCATGCTGCCTCGTCGTCCGCGGTGGCGGCAAGCGCATTGCGCCAGCCGCCCGCGCCGGTGTCAGGTTTAATGAACGCGGGATACTCCCCTTCGTGAAGGAGAGGTGGCACCGGGAAGCCATGCTCCTCAAAGAACTGCTGAATGCCGGTCTTTGTACAGAACCGGGCAGCCACATCAGGCGGTGTCCCGCAGACGTTTCGCCCGAGGTCCATCTCCTCTGCGCCGGAGGTGGTGACGATGCAGTCAAACGTATGGCGTGAACAGATGTCTCCGATGAGATCCGGTAATTCGGCCAGTTCCTCAAAGGTCTGCTGTTCTTTTGTGTACCATGTGAGGTCCTGGTCACAGAAATGGTCGATGGCACAGACCTCATAGCCTGCGGCATATGCAGACCTGACCACGTGGCGGGTTGCAAACCCGGCGACGAGGACCCGGCCCTTCAATCCTCAAACCTCTTGCCGTGTTCAGACGGAATTATTACCATCTCTGCATCCGGATATTCGCGGTTCAGTTCACCTCCGTCAAAGAGCCTGTCGAGGATGAGGGCCAGGCTTGAGATCTCTGAATGGGGCTGTGTGGTGACCGATATATTGTAGTCGGCGAGTTCGTAGATGTCTGACGGCACCTTCTCCGCACCGACGACCACGAGCACCTTTTCATGTTTTTTGATCTCATCGATGGTATCCGTCATCCGCAGACCGTACATGGTCAGATGGACTACTATGCCCCCTGCATCCTTCCATTCACGGATGACCTTCTTCCATGACGCATTATTCTCGACAAAGAAGTCGCCGCCCCAGCGATTGGCGACATCAGTCGCTGACTGGCGCACGCCCTTGTCGTCTGCTGCAAGATACATGCCTTTTGCCCCCAGCGCCCGGGCAGTGAGGGCCACATGGGTTGTTACTCTCTGGTCACGTTCCGGCCGGTGGCCCAGCCGCAGGACCCGTACATCCGACACCATTACTTGTCCTCCTTCTCTTGCCGGACTTTAATGACGCCATCCTCCATATAGATGGGGGAATCCTTCATTGCCCGTTTTAGTTCTGCGGTCATAAGAATTTCCTGGATGGATTTTACCGCGCAGGTCTCATTCTTTCGGGAAATCAGACCGTATCTCTGCAGGCGCTCCAGTGATTCTTCTGCAATGCTTTCTTCTGTGCCTGTCATCCTGCAGATCTCATCCACGGTTATTTCGGATTTATCTGCGATAATATGGTATATCTGCCAGTCTCTCTCTTCTGCTCGCACATTCAAAGGTTACCCGGATGCGGGCATATAGTTTTTTACATGCAAAAGGAATGTGAGATATGACTGATTATGTTGAACTGGCAGAACTTGCCGACAGTATCCTCGCAATCAGTGACGATGATGTGGCAGAACTGGTGTCTGTCCTTGATGAACTTGAAGAAGGCGTGAGAAATGAACTGCTGGTCTCTGATTTTCTGAATGCCTATCAGGTATTCTGGTATTTCTTCCGCTATGAACCTGAAATTCTTGCAGCAGAACGCCTCATGCTATCATCTGCATCCTCACTTCCAAAAGGCGTGCTGATTGAGGAGCGCGACATCTATGAGATCCGGTTCCGTGTCGCGGATGCTCATCCTGAGATGCTGGTCACAGACGGGGAGGCGGAGCTGATGACCTTCAGGGGTAAGGGCGCATACCGGGACGCAGCAGAATGGGTGGACAGCAACTGATCTGTTGTTATCTGCCTGCGGTGATCAGGCTGGTATCGACTGATGCCCGTACGATATCCGGGAGCCTGCCCCACCGGCAGAGGAGGTCACCTGCGATGGCACAGATGCCGCATACGCCTCTGAGGTCACGCGCCTGAAAAAATGCATCCGAGCATTCGGTAAAGTCATTGCACAGAGACGTCGCCCAGGCGTCTGCAAGTGACACATTCCGGGAGAATACTGTAACGGCATCGGCCGTCCCGAACGAGACCGACGGGCCCACGGTGGCAGAGGAGGTGCAGATGCCGAGTATGGCGTCCTGTGGCGAAACGCGGAAGGCAAGATTACCGGAGAAGGGAGATGTGCCTGCATGAATGCCGATGGTGACCTCACGGTCTGTAATGAGGGCGATGTCACCGCCATTATCAATCACTGCGAAGGTGGCCCCGGCATCCTGCATCGCTTCCACACCAGACCATGCAATTGTCCCTGCGACCGCGGCCATCGGACCGACTCCTGCGGATTCTGATGCAACAGCCATCCGCTGTGCCACCGGCGAGGATATTTCAGTGGTGTACGGGTCATAGGTTGACCCAAAAAAGGGGTCCCGGATGATCTCGCGTTCCAGTTCACTCCGGGCGTCCACCATTGCATTTTTGGCTGCTCTGATATGTCTCTCCTCTTCGGCGAGGATGGTGGTGATGGTTGTCCGGTACTGGAAATGTTCCCGGATCATGGGAGCAGTGAAAGTGCCTGGTGGGGACAGGCTTCCACGCATTTGCCGCAGAGGACACACTTTGAACTGTCAATGCAGAGTGTCCATGTCTCATCGAAGGAGAGCACGTCCTGCGGGCAGACACTGATGCATGCACCGCAGTTTACGCACTCAGACTCGTCCCTGATGACCGAATCCTCGATCTTCTTCACGCGTGCGCCCGCCTTCTCCATCGCAGCTGATATGATCTCTGTATCCTCGTCGGGGACGTCGATGAGGACTTCACCCTCGTTTGACTCGATAAACGCCCGCTCTACGTTTATAAGCACACCGGTATCCTTTACGGTCTGTGCGATGAGTGGCTGTTTGCCGCCCTTTCGGGAGAATGTGACCAGCAGTTTCATCGTTTCCACCCCCGTTCAAAGAGTTTGCCCAGGTTAATTGCAGAAAGAATCCCGGCCAGTTTGCCGTTTTCGTCCACGACCGGGAGGGCACTGATATTGTTCATCTCCAGTTTGCGGGTGGCCACATCCACTGCCTCAGCAGGTGATGTATATACCACCCGTTTTGTCATGATGTCACGCACAGTCCCGCCTTTCCCGTTGGATGCCACTGCCTTCGCTATGTCAAAGGTGGTGACGATGCCGACCAGCCGGTTTGTGTCGTCAAGCACAGGAAGGTGATTTATTTCCCCTCTGAGCAGTCGTTTTGCCGCCGTCTGGATCTTCTCGTCTTCGCTGATGGTGACAAGGCTCGTGTTCATGATGTCGCGGACCTGGGGTGCACGGGCCCGGTCGCGCATCGGGCGTGCGGTTTTCTCTGTGTTTATTCTGCGGGTGGGGAGGGCGAGCTGCATTCTTCCGCCCTCGACCCATGACTTCAGCTCATCAGCGACCTCAAGCGCTTTTTTGTACGAAGAGAGAGACGACGTCTTCACCTCCTCACCGTCCATCTCCACCAGTCCGCTCTTCAGTTCGGCGTAGGTGACTTCACGCAGGTCCGGCCGGTTGCGGTTGGAGACGCCGTAATCTGCAATCGTGGTCTTCAGGTCTTCATCACGGACAGCTGTCTGTCGCACCACCTCTTCATCGAGAACGGGTATGGGCACACCGAGGCCGACATAGAGCGTGCTGTTATATCCCTTGAATGTGGCCGCACGGAGGAAATCGGTGGACATGTCGTTCATGTCCCCTGTCGTCATCAGGGTGCCGAAACCATTGCCGGGCGATGCCTGGGTGCCTTCCCCGATGATCATGCCCTCGGCGCCGCAGAGAAATATAGGGACGCCGCTGCCGATGGTGCGCAGGCCGGGGTCATTGGGTATGGGTGAGAGGCAGCCTGCACCGGAGTATGAAACATTTCCTGCATTGGGCAGCAGGGTGCCCATATAGGTGTGCAGGGTCCGGTCAGAGGTGTTGGATGCCGCCACATATGACTGATAGGAATTGCGCGGATTGACCATGGTGGCCTGGTTCATATCCTCAAGGGTCAGATCAATCTCCAGTGTCTTTCTGGGATAGCAGTCAGTTCCCCGTGACTGTGCCCGTAACCGGACTGAATTACCTGCGACGAGGTCTTCGAGCACATGGGCGCCGCCGTATGATATGCCCTGTGTCTCCGATTTCTGGGTGGCGCCGAGGTAGGCGTCCACTGCCGCAATGCCTGCATATGCCTCCACTTCGTTCATCCATACCTTCTCCATCCGTATAGGGGGGTCTGAATGGCCGAAATTGAAGAATGCACCGGAGGAACACATGGCGCCGAACGTGCCGGTTGTTACCACGTCGACTTCCCTGAGTGCGCCCTCCACACCCAGCTCATCAACAATATCCGGCATCTGATCTGCCCTGATTGCCCGGGCATTGCCGTCGCGAATGCGGGTGTTGATGAGTTCAATGGTCTTTTCCATGTAGTATTATATGATATGGTGTATAATTAAAGCTTACGTTTATTACTCTGAGTAATTGGAGCATTCACCGAATCCTGTCTGATGGCATTCTTCCGTCCTGCAATCAATAACTTTATTCCCGGTTGTTTCTCTACATATTCACTATGCAGATTGCTGATTTTATTGCAATGCTTGAAGAGATTGCACCGCCTGAGCTTGCAGAGGAGTTCGATGGTGGCAGAATCGGCCGTATTATTGAAGGGCATGAAGATGTGAATACCGTGTGCTGCGCCCTTGATGCGACACTCCCGGTGGTCAGGGCAGCGGTCGCAGAGGGGGCGGATATGCTTGTCGTGCATCACACACCGATATGGAATCCTCTCACCCGCATCGGAGGCGAATCAGGACGGATCATTGGCACAGCCCTTGCCGCAGGGCTGAATATCTATGTGATGCACACCAATTTTGACCATGCACAGGGCGGCATCAATGACGCACTGGCAGAGACGCTTCATCTCACGGAGGTTGTCCCCCTCTCACTGGGTGTCATCGGCACCCTCACCCGTTCCCCGGATGAAGTGGCTGACCTCTTGGGTGCACCCCTCCGGGTCTACGGGGATGTGCCTGTGCCCTGCCGCCTTGCCGTTGCCGGTGGCTCATGTTTTTCCCCCGACCTGATCTCTGAGGCTGAGGCGCATGAAGCGGAGGCATTCCTCTCGGCGGAGCTGAAACACAGTGTCATGCGTTCTTCAGGTATTCCCCTCATTGAATCCACCCATTATGCGACCGAAGCACCGGGAATGCGGATGCTTTCCCAACGGATGGGCTGGACCTTTCTTGAAGACATCCCCGCAATGGTGCAGCACTGATGGTCGGCAGTGACGCAGCTGAGGTGATCACAGAGGTCTGCCGCCTCTATGACATGAAAGGAGAAAAAGCGGTTTTTGCTGCAAAAAACGGGCGGGTGATACAGTATCGTGACTTCTGTGTGGTGATTGGCACCACTGACACCTATGTCGTGGATGAGGAATTCTGCACCTGTGGTGACTTCACGTACCGGGGATCCCAGTGCTGGCATATCCTTGCCTACAGGACGGCAAAAGCGCTTGGAACGATTGTAGAGCGTGACGAATGGTACCAGGATTCGTTCTGAAAACCGTGAGGAACAAACACTATATGGAATCCCGTGGTGATTATTATAATCAGGTTACTGTGATTACCCATGCTCGAGGAAGAATATCAGCTTGAATATTTCAGAGAGAACGGTCTGGTCAGGAAGATCTGTCAGGCCTGCGGTTCAGCGTTCTGGACACGGGACCCTGAGCGTGAATACTGCGGTGATGCACCGTGTGAGCCATATTCATTCATCGGCAACCCGGTCTTCTCTCCCCATACCATTGACGAGATGCGTGAAGCGTATCTGAGTTTTTTTGAACAGAACGGCCATACACGAATCGGGCGCTACCCTGTGGCTGCCCGCTGGCGTGATGATATATATCTGACGATCGCATCCATTGCGGATTTTCAGCCGTATGTGACCAATGGTGAGGTGCCCCCGCCTGCAAACCCCCTGACTATATCCCAGCCCTGCATCCGGTTAAATGATCTGGATTCGGTGGGACGGTCCGGCCGCCATCTGACTACGTTTGAGATGATGGCCCATCATGCGTTCAATACGGATGAGGATAACATATACTGGAAGGATGAGACCGTCAGCCTCTGTGACCGGTTTCTCGCGTCCGTCGGGGCTGACCTGAGCCGTGTGACATACAAGGAACATCCATGGATCGGCGGCGGCAACGCGGGCCCCAGTGTGGAGGTGCTCATCGGCGGGCTTGAAGTGGCAACCCTTGTCTTTATGAGCATGACAAAGCGTGACAACGGCAGGGAACCCGTTGACATGGAGGGTGTCCCCTATTATCCGATGAACCTGCGGATTGTTGACACCGGATATGGTCTGGAACGTATGGTCTGGGCCTCGCAGGGCAGTCCAACGGTCTATGACGCAGTCTTCCCTGAACTGATCAGTCGTCTGATAGAGTCTGCGGGCCTCACCAGTCTCCTCAATAACTCCGAATTTGCCCGTATTCTCGCACTGAATGCAAAGTATGCCGGGCTCATGGACATCACCGGCTCCAATCTCTATGAGATGCGCAGGACCGTGGCAGAGAATATCGGTGTACCCTACCAGAAACTGCAGGACATCATTGCTCCGATAGAGCGTATCTACGCGATTGCCGACCACACGCGCTGTCTTGCCTATATGCTTGGTGACTGTATCGTGCCGTCCAATGCACAGGAGGGCTACCTGGCCCGTCTGGTGCTCAGGCGGACGCTGCGGATGATGAATGAGATTGAGATGGACGAGACGCTCGCTGATCTCATTGAATACCAGATGCGAACCATCGGCCTTGCCTCCTTTGAACAGGAGATCAGTGTCGTGCAGGAGATCATCAGAAATGAGGAGGAGAAGTATGCCGTCACGATGGAACGCGGCGGCAGAATTGTCCAGAAGGCGGCAGTTGCCTATAAAAAGAAGAATCTGCCCATACCTCTGGATGAACTGATTACGCTCTACGACTCTCATGGCATCCCGCCTGAGATCGTGCGTGACATCGCAGAGAGGGAGGGTGCGGGTGTGGACCTGCCGGATAACTTCTACTCCCTGATTGCAGATGTGCATTCAGAATCCGAGGTATCGGGGGAAGCAGAAGATCCGTATGCCGCAATCCGCGAGAGGGTTGAGGCCATGCCCGATACAAAGATGCTCTACTACGACCTCCCGCAGGCGACCGATTTTGATGCGATTGTGCTGGACCAGTTTGATGAGTATCTGGTGCTTGACCAGACGCTCTTCTACCCGGAGGGCGGCGGTCAGCCGGCTGATATTGGTAAGATTGTCTCTGAAGAAGGTATCAGCAAGGTTGACCATGTGGTAAAGATTGGTGGTGTGATCGTGCACCATATCACCGGCGAACCCTTAAGACGCGGCGAACATGTCAAAGGAATGATTGATGAGGAACGCAGGAAGACGATGATGCGCCATCACACCGCAACCCATGTCCTGCTGCATGCCGCAAAAGAGGTGCTTGGCCCGCATATTCACCAGGCCGGTGCCCAGAAAGGGGTCGGGAGTTCACGCCTCGATATCCGGCATTTCCGTCATGTCTCTGAGAAAGAACTGCAGCAGATTGAGGATGCCGCAAACCGGCTGGTGTTGGATGACCTCCCGGTGCATATCGGATGGGAGGACCGGACCGCAGCCGAACAGAAGTACGGGTTTGACCTCTATCAGGGCGGTGTGCCGCCGGGTGCCCGCATCCGTATCGTCCGGGTGGCAGGCGATGTGCAGGCCTGTGCCGGTACACACTGCAGCAGTACCGGCCAGATCGGGTCGGTGCGGATTATGCGTCTGGAACATGTGCAGGACGGCATTGAACGCCTTGAATTCTCCGCAGGCATGGCCGCTGTCGCATACAACCAGTGGCTGGAAGGGCTGGTTGACACCTCGGTTGCAACCCTGAGCGTCCAGCGCGAGAACCTCCCCTCATCGGTCGGGCGGTTCTTCACCGAGTGGAAGGAGCAGAGAAAGGAGATTGAGCGCCTGCAGAAGAAGATCGCCGAGCTGGAGGTGGCCGGTATTCCGGTGGAGGATATCGCAGGTGTCAGTGTCACGGTTCATGCCGTTGCCGCCTCTCCCAAAGAGGTGGTTTCGATGGCGACAGCGTATGCAAACGAAGGGGGCATTGCCCTTCTCGCAGGCACCGGAGACCGGGTGCATGTTGTGGTTGCGTCCGGTGTGGAGCGCGTGAACGCTGGTGAGATTGTACGCCGTGTATGTGAGATACTTGGCGGAAAAGGAGGCGGCAAACCGTCTCTCGCACAGGGCAGCGGTGCCTCGGCAGCATCTCTTGACGAGGCGCTTGCCGCCGGGCGCCGGATGATTATTGAGCAGCTGGAATGACTGAAGACGGGGTGCTTGTCCTTGAGCCCGGTGACGAACGGGCAAAGAAGATCGGAAAGGCGATGGCCAGCACGACGGCAAGTGTTGTACTTTCCGCTCTTTCTGAGAATGAGCTCACGCTCTCTGAGTTATCTGAACGCCTGAGTCAGCCCATAACGACCCTGAAGTACCAGATTGAAAACCTGCTGGATGCAGGTCTTGTTGAGATTGTGCGCACCCGCTACAGTGAGAAGGGCCGGGTGGTGAAGGTCTACGGTGTGTGCCAGCAGGTTGTCATCATGTCTCCTGCAAAGGCAGACCTCCGTTCCATACTGCTGAAATATGCGTCCCTCTTTGCACTGATCATCTGTGCGTCGCTGGTGCTGTTTGCCCTCGCTCCGACGCTCGGGTTCCTGTCCGATGGCGGACTCCCCGGGCCGGAAGGTGCTCCCGACGGTGTGCAGGTGATGAGCTTCTCTGCGAATGAGACCACCGGAGCAGGGGCAAATGGCGATAAAGTCAGTGCAACACGTATGCCTGCCCCGGTGGTGGCATCACTTGCAGAGGAGTATCTGTCTCCGGCGATCATCCCGAACATCCTCGCGGTCATGTTCTTTACCGGCGGATTCGTGGCGATCTTCGCCATGCTCCTCTTTGAACTGGTGGCGATGTACCGCAGAAAATAAATTTCTGGATAATTTCTCCTTTTTTGGTCAATTGTTCGCACTGCACTGGTCTATGCAGGTCATTGATGGTGTCTTCTCTTGTATGTTGTGCAGGGGGAGTTTACTGTTTATGGGATGTGTTGGGGGAAATCGTTTAGAATGCAACACCATATGGTGCAATGCAGGAGAGCAGAAATCCGAAAAATGTTTGAAAAAAATATATCCTGCGTATCAGAGCATGTTAATAAAATTCTTCAGTATTGCAAGCCCGGTCTCCCCGCTCTTCTCCGGGTGAAACTGCACGCCGTATACATTGCCGTTCCATATCGAGGATGAAAACCTGCAGATATAGTCGGTTGTCGTGAGGGTATGCTCCGGGCTGGTCTTTGCATAGAACGAGTGGACAAAGTAGACATAACTCTCCTGTGCAATGCCTTCGAAGAGGGGGGAGGGCTGTTCGGTGTGGATGGTGTTCCATCCCATGTGGGGGATCTTCATGCCGGGGGTCTTCTCAAAGGGGAGCACCTCTCCGGGGACGAGTCCCAGCCCTTCGTGCAGACCGAATTCTGTGCTCCGTTCAAGCAGCATCTGCATGCCGAGGCAGATGCCTAATACGGGCCGGTCTTCTGCGTATTGACAGAGTGCCTCGCGAAGAATGCCCAGCTTATCCATCCCTTCTGAAAAGGCTCCGACACCGGGGAGGATGACGCCGTCGCATTCCATCATCACTGCGGTATCCTTTGTGATTACAGGTGTGGCCCCTGCCTTCTCCATCCCGCGGCTTACACTCCGGAGATTTCCAATTCCATAATCAAGTATAGCTACTTTCGTCGTCATCCTCTGTGTCTCCCCGTTTGCGCCAGAGCGCTTTCTCCACCCAGATATCTGGAAGGTCATGCTCTTCTTTGTATTGATTCAGTGCCTCTTCCCAGCGCTGCCACTCTTCCGGATAGTCCTCCATGATCATCCGGAACGTCGCCCAGTCGGATGAAGGGCACATGAAACACCCGATACGGTCAATCCGGCGCGAATAGAGAATATTATACGGTGCATTCTCGCGGAAGATGTAGAGCCAGACATGCAGCGCCGTCCAGTGCTGTATGGGTGAGGCCGAGAGCTGGCACGGGATAAAATTGCTCCGCCAGACACGCGGGCTCTTCATCCGTTTATATGATTCATACTTTCGCTGGCCGATAAATGAGAGGCACTCGCCCCATGTATCTTCAATAAGTTTCTTTATCGGCTGGAGTTTGCAGACCTTGCAGCACCAGCGTGCATCGACCGCGGGCGGGCCCTGCCGTTCCATCTCTTCCCAGAAACGCGACGACAGATCGGTCCGGAGCACCTCGAGGCCGTAGTGGTCCGCCACATCCTGCACATTCCTGTAGGTCTCCCTGAACTCAAGGCCGGTATCGGCAAAGAGGAGGGGGAGCTTCCCTGCCGCCTTGAGGACCACCAGCAGTGTTGCAAGGCTGTCTTTTCCGCCGGAGAAGGATACATTTGCCGGCAGCGGATTTGTCTCCATTGTACGCCGGACAAAGCTGACTGCCTCGTCCTCGACACCTGCGAGAATGCGTTCATTGGCAATGAGCACATTCTCCCATGTCTTCTCTGCCGGGACACAGGTGACCGGTTTGATCTTCCGTGTCCGTGCGATGGTGCCGCGTTCCAGCGTCTCTGCCTCGGCTGCAGAGACCTTTGCCCTGCCGACACCGATGCAGCGCTCATCCGGCGTCAGGATGAATACCTCGTCACCCGTTTCGACATGCTCCTCGATTTTTATGAGTCCGGGTGCGAGCACAGACGCCCCCTTGGTCCGGATGGAGGGTTCTGCACCCGGGTCAACCACCACATACCGCAGGGAAGGAGTCATATAGAGAGCGGCTGCGGGCCGTGGCATGGCCTCCCAGCGTTCCTCATCCGGGTAGAACCGGATGGCACCAACAACAGCGCCGCCCATGATGATCTCTTCCATCCGGTCAAAATCCGGTACCTTGTTGAGTATGACAACATGCCCTTCAGGTATCAGGTCTGCGCCAAAATGATCGCGGTATACCCTGTTTATATGGGTGATGTCGTCGTCAAATGCCGGCCTGATATCGCCGGGAGGGGTGATGGCCACCTCCCGTGTCTGCGTGCCGCAGCTGCATTTTTTTCCCAGTACCGGTGTCCCGCATGTATCACACCAGTGCAGGTGATTTTTTCCGAGATATGAAAGGCGCATTCCTGAAATATTTCATCTGTATGATAAAAAAATGGCAGGTTTCTGCAACGCGTACCATGCCTGTTTCAATGGATTTATTCGGCGTGGCCCGCAGATTTGGCAGTGGATCTGTCTGTTTTACCGGAACTGATGGCCATCTCTCTTTTTCCCGTGCAGTATGTGCCCGGTGTGGTGCCTGCACAGGAACTATGAGTTTGTGGTGGAGTAAGTCTGCATTACTTTCAGCGGTTCTTTCTTATGCGTTCAGGTCATATCTGGAGAGTAATCGCAGTGCCGGTGCGATATAGCGGCGGCATCGGAGCAGAGGATGGATATTTTTCTTCAGACAGTGCTGATTCTCGGGGTAACAGGGGCCCTTGCCGGGAGATACTTGTGGTGACGTCCGTTCCTGCGTCCTTTGTCGGGGTCAGCCTCTCGCATCGTATCTCTGCACGCCACCTCGAATGGCTGGTTTGTCGGTCTGCTCTTCCTGAGTGCGCTGAAGATGTTCGGTGTCTTCTGAGGGGGTTACCTGAACCCAACGAAAAAAATGGCGGCGATGAAGATGAGGGCCATGATGATCCAGAAGAGGGAGCGGCGCCTCTGTTCATATTCCTGCACCTCCTCCCGGTATTCCTTTTGCAGCTCCTGTTCTTCTTTTGGCGTGACGTCATCATCAAACTCAATGACCAGAGCGCCGGAATAGCCGCATTTTTTGCAGCGGTAATAGTATCCGCCATACCCGCCTGCCACCGGGTAAATCTTCGTGCTTCTGCATCGCGGGCATCGTATCATCGCGTCTTTCCCCTCCGTATTCGTGATCCGCAGTACGTTCCGTCTCTGCATTGTCTGTTTCCGACACCGCAGAGTTTCTTCACATGAGGATATGGGTGGCCGGGTGCCATAATGGATTTGACCGCAACTGATTATGCTCTCCGGAGGCAATCTCAGATGGATGGCACGAAGAGATACTATGGGCGTCTGGTTTTTGGCAGCACTCCTCATCGCTGCATGTGTTCCGGCTGCATCTGCAGAAGAGATCTGTGTTGAGAAGATTGATCTCTACAACATGGCCGTGGATGAGGCGCAGGCAGGGAATTATACTTCGGCAATGGCGTATGCCGATGCCGCACTCGCAATTGACAATACATTCACGCTTGTCTGGGTGACGAAGGCCGGTATCAGCTCGGCACAGGGCAACTACACGGCTGCACTCGCGGCAGCAGAGAAGGCAACCAGTCTGAATCCGAATCAGACGCAGGCCTGGGTGGTCACCGCCGATGCGCTCCTCAACCTCGGCGAGTATGAGAGAGCGGTTGAGGCGGCAGAGACAGCAATTGCGCTTGACCCGGATATGATCGAGTCATATATCATTCAGGGCACTGCCTACGGGCAGATGGGTGAGTATGATAAGGAGATCGCTGTCTCAGAGCGGGCACTTGAAATCAATCCCTCGGATGTCCGTGCGCAGGGCAACCTTCACTTCGCAGAGGCGAATGTTGGGGGTGGTACTGAATCACCGGCTGAAGAAACTCCGTTTCCCATCGCGGGCGCCATTCTTGGTGCCGGGGCTCTCCTCTTGATCTCCCGGCGCTGGTGAGCGCATACCTGCAGTATAGATTATTTTCCTTTTTTTGTGTGTCTGCCTGTTCCTCCGGTTCAAAATAACTGATATGACTTTTGATTCTGAGAATTAGGCAGAGATATATTCCTGCACTGCTGTCGCTCCCGGTTCTGAACATTGTGCGGAGAAAAAGACGTTCCGTTCTGATGCATGAATAATATAAAAACTAGTGCGCCGACCGGGACTCGAACCCGGGTTTAGGCGTTGGCAACGCCTAGTGATAACCACTACACTATCGGCACATTTTCGCCCTGTGATGCCAGTGCATCTCAGTGCTCTACAATATACACTCCATGAGAATATAATGGTATCGAATTGAGTTTTTGCATCCTCTGTTTACGAATTCCTGCCTGATTTCACGAAATTTTATAAACGTTTTTATTTGTGCCCGTTTGTTCACCGGTATCACCGCAGGTAGAACGAAATCCCGGTGATCCGGCCCGTTTATGACATACTATTGAATGAAAAGGTGATACGGTTAAATGCGTGCAGCATCAATGCTATTCAGGCATGATACCACTGATGATGGACCTCAGGGGTGCGAAGGTTGTGATTGCAGGCGGCGGTGCGGTTGGCGCCCGCAAGGCACGTTTTTTTGCCCATGAGGCGCATGTGGTGGTCCTCAGTCGTTCATTCCACCCGGATTTTGCAGAAATTCCCGCGGAGACGGTGGAGTGTGATCTGGCTGCAATGCATGACGATGAGATCTGTTCCCTGCTCTCCGGTAGTTTTCTGGTGATCACAGCCCTTGAACGAGCGGACATAAACCAGAGAATCGGTCGTCTGGCCCGCCGGTGCGGTGCGCATGTGAATGATGCGGGAGGAGAGGAGGGGGATGTTATCATCCCGTCCGTGGTGCGGGGGGATACCTACTGTATAGGGATATCCACCCACGGCCGCAGTCCCGCCATGGCACGCCGTCTCCGCCTCTGCATTGAAGAGCACGGCGGGGATATCGACGGCATGGTCCGTCTGCAGGAGGCGCTGCGCGAAGACCTGAAACAGACGGTCGCAGACCAGCGGGCACGCTCGCGGATTCTCAATGCCGTTATTGATGACCCCGCGATGTGGGATGCCCTCCGCCACGGCACAGAGCAGGCAAAAGAGCAGGCCCTCAGGAAATATCTATGAAGAACGGACTTATTCCATCGGTTGCCATCGCAGGCATCAGCCATCACGGGAGCGATATCGCAGAGCTGGAGTCATTCCGCTTTCCCGATGAGGCGGCACTTCTTTCAGACGCACAGGGACGGTTTAAAGGCGCACTGTTGCTCCAGACATGCAACCGGATTGAGTTTCTGGTGGAAGGGGATGCCTGTATGGCAGAGGCGTTTCTCCGGGAACAGGGGCGGGACGGGTTCCGGATGCTGGAAGGGGAGGATGCCCTGCGCCACCTGCTCCGTCTCTCTGCAGGGATGGACTCCATGGTCGTCGGGGAGGACCAGATACTCGGACAGCTGAAAGCGGCCCTCGCCCTCTCCCGCGAGAACGATACCTGCAGCCCGCTCATGGAGCGCTGCATCACAAAGGCGGTGCACGTCGGCGTAGAGGTGCGACGCCGTACGAACATCAACAAGGGAGCTGTCTCCATCGGTTCCGCTGCGGTTGAACTGGCAGAAGACCTGTTGGGGAGCCTTGACGGCCGCCATATTCTGGTGGTGGGCGGCGGTGAGATAGGCACGCTTGTCACCCAGGCACTGGCGGCAAAGGACCTGACCGCCATCTACGTCACCAACCGTACCTTTGCCCGCGCTGAGGAACTGGCGGAACTGGTGGGAGGGAAGGCCGTCCGCCTGGACGAACTCTTCCGCTATGCCGCTCTTGCAGATGTCATCATCTCCTGTACGGCAGCACCCCACCCCATCATCCGGTGTGATGAGGTATGCGATGCGATGCGGGACCGCATATGGCCGCTCGATGAAGGCAGAAAGCCGCTTGTCATCATCGATATTGCCCAGCCCCGTGATGTAGAGGGGGCTGTCGGCGACATTGACGGGGTGTATCTCTTCACCATCGACGATCTCCGCACCGTCAGTGAGAATAATATGAACAGCCGGAAAGAGGAGGCAAAAGAGGCGCATGCATTCCTGGACGCTGAACTGATGCAGTTTGTGACCCTCCTCAACCGGACCGGCGCCAGTGACGTACTCGCCCATCTCCATTCATGGGCAGAGATGATCCGGTGCCGTGAACGCGACAAAGCAGCCGCACGCCTCCGGTCATCGGGTGCATCTGCTGAAGAGATCATCGATGACCTGTCACGGGTGCTTGTGAAGAAGCTGCTCAATGACGTAACCTTCTCCGTGAGACGGTGCGCAGAGAGCGGTGAACTTGAATCTGCACAGGCCCTGGTGCACGCAGTAACTGCAGGAGATAACGAATGTTTCCGGAAAGACGATTGAGACGACTGAGAAAACGGACGATGCAGCCCCTGTTTCAGGAGACTGTATTGAGTAGAGATGATCTGGTGGCCCCGCTTTTTATTGACGAGGCCGCATTAGCACCCGCCGAGATTGTCTCCATGCCGGGGCAGTACCGCTACCCCCTTACAATGATCGCAGAGGTGGCCAAAGAGATTGCCGCGGCAGGTATCCATGCCGTCATTCTCTTTGGCATCCCCGCCCGAAAGGATGCCGGGGGGACAGAGGCATACAACCCGGAGGGTGTCATCCAGCAGGCGGTCAGAGAAATAAAACTGGCGGTGCCTGAACTTGTTGTCATCACCGATGTCTGTGCCTGTGAATATACCGACCACGGCCACTGCGGTATCGTCGGGGAGACCCCATGCGGGCCTGACCTCCTGAATGATCCGTCCCTTGAACTGATGGCGCAGATAGCAGTATCCCATGCCAAAGCCGGTGCCGATATCGTCGCCCCGTCCTGTATGCTGGACGGTATGGTGATGGCCATCAGAGAAGAGCTGGACTGCGAGGGCTATGAGGATACGGCAATCATGTCGTATTCCACGAAATTTTCAAGCGCCCTCTACGGGCCGTTCCGTGACGCAGCAGATTCCGGATTTTTGTTCGGCGACCGGACGACCTACCAGATGAGCCCGGCCAATCCGCGTGAAGCATTCCTTGAGTCCGAGCTGGACCTGAAAGAAGGTGCTGATATACTGATGGTCAAGCCTGCCGGTATGTATCTGGACATACTGCAGTCGGTCTGCTCCCTTGGTCTGCCGGTTGCAGCCTATCAGGTGAGCGGCGAGTATGCGATGATCAGGGCGGCAGCAGCAAACGGCTGGATTGATGAGAAGGCGGTGGCACTGGAGAGTCTTCTGGCCATCAAACGGGCCGGTGCTGATCTCATCATCACCTACTATGCACGGGATGCAGCGGGGTGGCTGAAATGAGAAGTGAGGAACTCTTCTCTGAGGCGCAGACCCTGATGCCCGGCGGTGTCTCCAGTCCGGTGCGTGCGATAAAGCCGTATCCCTTCTATACCCGGAAGGCGGCGGGTTCGCGCCTCTTAACCGAGGACGGCGAGGAGTTAATTGACTGCTGTCTCGGCTACGGCCCCCTGATTCTCGGGCATGCCCACCCGGCGGTGCGTGAGGCCATATGCGCCTGCACCGAAGGCGGCTGGCTCTACGGCACCCCGGCGGAGAAGGAACTGACACTTGCCCGGATGCTCATTGCGGATCACCCGTCCGTTGATATGGTGCGCTTTGTCTCCAGTGGTTCGGAGGCAACGATGGCAGCCATACGCCTTGCCCGCGGCTTTACCGGTCGTGAGGACATCATCAAGATAGAGGGCGGTTTCCACGGTGCTCATGATGGTGTGCTGATCAAGGCGGGCTCCGGTGCGACCACGATGGGCGTGCCCGACTCTGCAGGGGTCATCCCGGATGTGGTGCGCCACACGCTGCAGGTGCCCTACAATGACACCGAAACGTTGTCTGCACTGCTGGATAATAATGAGAATGTGGCGGCATTCATCCTTGAACCGGTGCTCGGCAATGTGGGCCCGGTGCTCCCGGATGACAACTACCTCTCAGAGGTGCGCAAAATAACTCAGGAACACGATGTCCTGCTCATCTTTGATGAGGTCATCACCGGCTACCGGCTGGGCATCGGCGGTGCACAGGTGAAGTATGGGATCACACCCGACCTGACGACCTTCGGCAAGATCATCGGCGGGGGTCTTCCCATCGGCTGTTTTGCCGGGCGGCGCGACATCATGGCGCTGACCGCACCGGCAGGCCCTGTCTATCAGGCAGGGACATTCTCCGGCAATCCCCTCTCACTTTCGGCAGGTATTGCCTGCCTGCAGCAGCTGCGGGACCACCCCGGCGTGTATGCCACGCTCGCGGAGAACGCACGAACTATTCAGGAGTCCGTTCCTTCCGCAAAGGCGGACGGTTTTGTGAGCCTCGGTTCGATGTTCAAACTCTTCTTCCGCAAGACACCGCCCAGAGATTACCGCGAGGCTAAGCAGAGCGACACCGAGGCATTCGCGGTCTTCTGGAATAAGATGCGAAAAGAAGGCATCTTCCTGCCGCCGTCGCAGTTCGAGACCAATTTCCTCTCTGTGGCGCACACTGAGGAAGATGTGGCAGCGATTGCCGGGGCCTACAGCACATGCCTCTGACCGTAGGCACGCGTGGCTCACGCCTCGCGATGGCGCAGACGGAAAGGGTCTGTGGAATGCTCACAGAACTGGGCATTGAGACGGCCGTCACCGAGGTAAATACGGTGGGTGACGCCCGCACCCAGGTGCCGATGCATCAGGTGGGCGGGCAGGGCATCTTTGTCCGGGCTCTGGATGATGCCATCCTCGCAGGCGAGATTGACTTTGCGGTGCACAGCATGAAGGACATACCGGCATACCGGCCGGAGGGTCTATGCACGGCAGCGGTGCTCAGGCGTGACTCCCCGGCAGACTTCCTCGTGCACGAGTGCGACATCGAGGATATCCGTGTCGTGGGGACGTCATCCACACGCAGGCGTGCCCAGCTGTTGAGGAGCAGTCTGGATGTTGAAGTCCGTGAACTCCGCGGCAATGTGGACACCCGTCTGCGGAAACTGCACGATGGTGAGTATGACGCGATTGTCCTCGCAGAGGCGGGGATGCAGCGCCTGCACCTTGATTTGCCGGGGACACAGCTGCTGCCGCAGTGGTTTGTGCCCGCACCCAACCAGGGTACGATCGCGGTGGTCTGCCGGGATGATGCGGTACTCACTGAACAGCTTGCGGTTCTGGATCATGCGCAGACCCGGAAGGATACTGAGGTTGAACGGGCGGTGATGGAGGAAATAGGCGGCGGCTGTTTCACACCGCAGGGCGTCTTTTGCGAGGATGGGTTCCTTCTCGCGGAAGTCCTCTCCCTTGACGGCAGCCGCTACGAACGGGTAGAGGACAATGGCGATTCGGTGGAGGAAGGCCGTCTCATCGGCAGAAAATTGCATAATATTGGCCGGGACCTGATTGAAGAGGCCCGGCAGACTCTGGGATTATCATGAACGGAACAGTATATCTTATCGGGTCCGGCCCCGGAGGGCTGGGTATGATGACCATCCGGGCACGCGAGGTGCTCGACGCGGCCGATGTCATTCTCTATGATCAGCTCCCCGGCGCTGAGGTGATTGCCTCCCTGCCAAAGACGGCTGAATGTATTGATGTGGGAAAATACGGCTCGTCCCATACGCTCGAACAGGATGATATTGAAGATCTGATGGTCGCGTATGCGAAGAAAGGCCTCCACGTCGTCCGCCTGAAGGGGGGTGACTCCTTCCTCTTCGGTCGTGGTGGTGAGGAGATGGAGACGATGCGGGCACACGACATCCCGGTTGAGGTGGTGCCCGGCGTCACGAGTGCGATTGCCGTCCCCGAATGCGTGGGCATCCCTGTTACCCACCGGAAGTGGGCGAGCCAGGTGACGATTCTCACCGGGCATGAGGATCCCACGAAAGAGGAGTCCGCTCTTAACTGGCACTGGCTGGCGCAGACGACCGGGACGATTGTCATTCTGATGGGCGTGAAAAACCTCCCGAAGATTTCCGAGGCCCTTGTGGCAGGCGGTATGAAACCGGAAAAACCGGTGGCGATCATTGAACGCGGCCTGCGGCCCGACCAGCGCGTGACCTGTGCACCTCTTGATAAGATTGCGGAGGTTGCAGCAGATGCGGGCGTGAAGCCCCCGGCGGTTGTGGTGATTGGGGAAGTCGCGACGCTGTATCGGGACGGGTCTGAGGGGCGGATGCATATTACGGGTGAGTGATTCGCGCTGCCATGCGTGGCAAAATAGATGCAGCGCGGGTATTATATGATCTCTCCGCCTAACCCCTATTCATCAGGTGACGTAAAAATGTCTGACATTTCAATTAAGGTGCCTTTCGATATCGTCCAGGCACTCCGTCTCCCTCCTGATACTATCCAGGCCGAACTTCAACAGGAACTTGCTCTGGCACTCTACCAGCGGGGAATTCTCTCTTCCGGGAAAGCATGTGATCTTGCAGGAGTGACCCGGTGGGAATGGGAGGCGTTGCTTGGAGCACGGAAGATTCCTCGCCACTATGCAGACGATGAACTCGATCAGGATATTGCATATGCCACAAGCGGTCAGTAATTCTTCGCCTCTTATCCACCTCTCGGCAATTGGTCGTTTAAATATACTCCGCCGTTTTTCATCGATATGTATACCTCCGGCCGTATGGCGTGAAGTTGTTGAAGAAGGTGGTGCACGTCCGGGAGCAGCTGAAATCAGGCAAGCCCGCGATTCCGGATGGATCTCTGTCAGGGAACCGGTAAACACTGATTTAGTACACCTGCTTGAACAGGATTTACATGCAGGCGAAGCGGAGAGTATTGTTCTTGCCATTGAAACCAAACCAGATATACTACTCCTTGATGAAGCAGAAGCACGACGTATCGCAGGACTCTACAATATTCCGGTCACAGGAATTATAGGTCTCTTAATGCAGGGAAAGAAAGAAGGACATGTTGCTTCAGTGCAGGAGGAGATGGACCTGTTGCGTAATCAGGGCGGTTTTTGGATTCATGATATTCTGTATCGACGTATTCTTGAATGGGAAAAGAATGAGTAGAATATGGGGGCAGTTTTCTGTTTATTATCAGTCTGAATATGTCAATATCAGGGGTGCGACAAATCTATTTCTGTCGTGATATCTGAATAAAGTCTGTAAACGGAAACCAGCTATGAACAGAGATGAAAGAACGTTAATTCGAAACAGCACCGCTGAATTTCTGATATTTACTGCAACGGGCGGTGAAGGGTCTATTGAGGTCAGATATGAGGATGAGACTATCTGGACAAGCCAGAAAATGATGGCCGCCCTCTTCGGTGTCGATGTGCGGACAATCAGTGAACATCTCAAAAACATCTTTGAAGCACAGGAACTGTCAAGGGACGCAACTATCCGGAATTTCCGGATAGTTCAACCTGAAGGGAAGCGTACTGTCACCCGCACCATAGAACACTATAATCTCGATGCGATCATCTCTGTTGGATACCGGGTAAATTCAAAACGGGCCACACAATTCCGCCAATGGGCAACGCAGGTCTTGCGGAAATTTGCCATCAAAGGGTATGTTCTCGACAACAAGAGGATGGAGAACGGGACATTCCTTGGGGAGGACTATTTTGAACGCCTCCTTGCTGAAATACGGGAGATACGACTCAGTGAACGGCGGTTCTATCAGAAGATCACTGACATCTATGCCACCAGCCTTGACTATAACCCGCATGCACCCACAACCCGCGAATTCTTTGCAAAAGTCCAGAACAAACTCCACTTTGCCATCCCCGGGCACACTGCAGCCGAACTCATCCGGGAACGTGCAGACAGTAACAAAGAGCACATGGGCCTTTCCACCTGGGAAAAAAGTCCTGACGGCAAAATCCTGAAGACGGATGTTGCGGTTGCCAAAAATTACCTGACTTCCGATGAGCTCGATTCACTGGGGCGAATCGTAAACGCCTGGCTTGATTTGGCAGAAGAACGGGCAAAACGAAACATCCCGATGACCATGGAGGACTGGGCAAAGCGTCTTGACCAGTTCCTTCTGTTTGACGACCGGGACCTCTTAGAAAACAGTGGCACTGTTTCAGCAGAGGAGGCAAAGGAATGTGCAGAAAATGAATTTGAGAAGTACCGTATTGTTCAGGACAGATTTTATGAAAGTGACTTTGACCGGATGATTAGGGAGGCGGGGTACTCTTATACATGTGGGGCGGGTCGGTAGAACGGAGCGCTGCAATCTGGAGAATGATACGCCTGAAGGCATGGAATAAAGATCTCTCAACAAAAATGAACCACAACACCGGGGGGCTGCATACTTGAACATTATATTTCATTTACCATGGGCGAGTCAGTAACACATCATATCCATCTCTCGGCAATGGGTCGGTAATACCCATCATTTTTTCTCAATATGCATACTCCTCGGCTGTATGGTGTGAAGTCAGGGAAGGCCCGGAACAGGCATTCTCTCTTTTATCAATTGGTTCAAATATGTTCCATGTGGAACAAAATGTGTCCATTCTGATCTGTCAAATATGAGATCAGTTATGGCTTCTGGATCGGTTAGAGTAGATTGGAATATCAGTTCCCGACTGGGGGGCACATTCATTGAAAGTAAATATATAATCATTCTATTTTGATCAAACGGTTATTTCTCATTTTAAAATGTGTTCAGGGAATTGAGAGTTAAGAATAAATTCAGAATATATATCTTGGTTGAAGAGATATTTCCTTATTTAAGGGGATTTTATGTGGATTATGCAATAAGAAAGAGACGTTTTGGATCTGAAGATATGATCTATGCTAAAGATCCTGAAGATGCACGATACATTCAAAATCTCCAAAATAGCCAATTAATTTGTCCTGAGTGTAGGGAGCCAGTTATATTCATAAACACATTGAAGAGGATCTATTTTAGACATACACCAAACAATCCAAATACTCATAATTGTCCCAACTATTCAGATAGCAAATATGCAGAACAATATCAGGAGTTGCGTAAATCTGGTCGCCGTTCAAAACGGATTTATATTTCGAAGAGCGGGGGAACCTTTGGACTTTTTCTTGGTTTCCCTCCATTGGATGAGGAGACTGTTGTAGTCGCCAGAAATGAACATCTTGTAATACAGATTATCAATCCGAACAATGCGGAACTCAAAGAAAACAAACTCCTCATTAATCAGGTAATTTCAGGAGAAACCACTTTCATTCGGTTGATGTGGATATATGACAATTATTCACTCAAATATGGTGAATGTTCAGTCAGTGACAATATAATAAATATCTGGGATGAAGAATTATCCGGACTCCCGGAATCTGGTGCATTGTTTGCATATAGCAAAGATTATGCTCGGGGTATATCCGATTATGGAGAAATTACCACAGACAAATACTATTATTTTGCAACAGCCACTGAAATCCCGGATAGTTATAACGATTTTCTCGAATATGAGTTTGCAGGAAAACTGGAGGGTAGAACCTTTGGATATGAATCTAAATGGACGATCTACCGAGTGCAGTTTACTAAAGTCACCCAAAATGCCCATGAATTTGCAGACTTAATGAGAGTCGAACTTATTGAGTGGCATCCCCCATTAACTCCTCTTTGGCCTCCCCATGTGCAGTTTGGAAACAGGCAAATTTACCGTAAACCAACAACAGTCCTCAGTCTTGCGCAAAGATCCGACGAATCAGATTATTATCAGGAAACAGATACACAATCTTGTCTACCTATTCCAAAAAATCGAATTAATGCTGGATGGTTACTGTCCCCCTCTGTCAAGAGTTCCATGCATATAACATCGTCTTCTGGACAATATGAATCACACCTCACATGTGAATGTCCTGAAGAGATCTTTCAGTATCTTCCCCCGGAAATTACACTGGAATACGAGAAAAAACCCCTTGAAAATGGCGACCATTTTTTCCTCAAAGAGAAGCCATACTTATCCTTTAAATCGGACAGCAAGTGTAACATTTATCATTATTCTGAAAGACAACTGAAAAACATTCACTGGAATGAAATGTCTATTCTTGAATTTTTTGACCTTTCTAAAGGAGATTGTATTTGTGTACGCCACGGAATGGATGTAGTCTATCAGGTAGGTATTCCAAAACGCATTCAGAAAGTAATAAGTAACTCGGTAAATAACGACGAGGAGATTCATAAGAAACTTGTTCTGTTGGGAGGCACGTTTATGCCAACGCCCGTGAAAACTAAATATATTCTGAGTAATCTTGGAAATTATCCAAAAGTCAGTAGCTATCTTCGCCAAGCACTACAATATGGGAAAATCCCACAACACGCATATGACCATCTTATTTCTGAATTCTTCTGATGAGTTGAAAAGTAATGACTAATTTAAAAAAATATTCCAATTTACATTGCTGCATCGGAATTTCGGTGAAGTTTAGTGACGATGACATCAAAATCTTAAGGATCGCAGATATATCCACAGAAGACTGGAAAAAATCCCGACCTAATACTCACGGGAAAATATACTCTGATCCAGATGAGGAACCCATGCTCATACCAGTTAATCTGGAGAAAAATCCCGTCCAATCTGAACATGATGATGTTGGATTCTGGATATGGGGAGATATTCCCAATTCTGAGAAATGTAATGCTACCCCCTATTCAGCTTTTTTTAAGCATATTCCATGTAAATACACTTATCATGAACTCATCTTCCTGAAAAACCCAGAGTCCTCACCAGAATCATCAGATCATCAGAGGTTAGTGGGAGGTTCTGATGATGAGCTTGCACGTCTCTTGGAAAATGGAATTGTTGTTCCGGATACGTTTTCAGACAACCTCCTTGTAATCTATGATTACGATGAAGACGATTACTTCTGTGCTGAAATAAATAAAGCAACATCTTGTCTACGATATAACCAGTTGCTCTTTGTAACTGATAAAAAGTCATTGAATCGATACAATATCAAAAGAACTGATGTTATTGATTCGTTCGATTTGAAATATAAAGATTCATTTCCAGAGAATTCCGTAGACCTGACCCGAAGACTCATCTACACCAAGATGAAAATCAGTCAAAATGATAAGTTGGATTCTTTGTCACTCCATACTGATTCAGCCCGTTTTGCAAGATATTTTTACCGTATTGCCACTCGCTTGAACTATTCCGAGGATGAGAAAAAACTGGTAAATGAAATTGTCACTGAATCCCTGTCAAATTCAAAATTACAACCAATTTTTACAGTATCCCCAGAGAGTAAGCAACGGCTTGAATTGCAAACAGAGATCATAAACTCATATCTCAACACAGACGATAAAATTGAGGAGTTTGTAAGAGGGGTTATTGCACACGTCCCAAAGATCAATGAAGAATATGTTGCGAAAATGCAACATGAAGCCAATCAGGGACTTTTTGAGCAAAAAAAGGCATTAGAAGCTGAAATTGCCACTCTAACGAATGCAATAGAGGGTCTTAATGGTGATATTCTTGCGAAAAATGCAGAGAAAACAGCTGAAACTGAATCATTAAAATTACTCAAGAAAATTGTTGAATCTGAAGGTGAACGAGAAAGAGCTGACTTGAAATGCCAGATCGAACTGGAACTCAAAGATTTTGAAAAAGATCTAAAAAAGAGTGCTGTTGAGGAAATCGCCGCCTTCAAAAAGGAACAACTGCAGGAACTCAATAAAGAGTGTGAACAGTTTAGAGTTGATCAACAGAATGAAATCCAAAAAGATCTTCAATCGTTCCATGAGAAATCAAAAAATCTTCAGGATGAGTTGGTCTCATTAGAGGCAGCGAAGAAAAATTTGCAGGATGATATTTCAAATAAACAACACATTCGGGAAAAATTATCTAAACTTGAGCAGGACAAACAAGCTTTAGAAGCAATAAATGAACAGTTAAAGACCTATTGCGAACTGAAAATCAGTGATATTCAGCAGAATCCCGGAAAATTCCTTGGAGATCTGGCATTATTCAAAGGTATGGTGCCATCTGGAGTCCCTGAAAAAATAAGTGTTGCCTCCTCATCAAATTCAGGTCTGTTTGTTCAACCAGCCAAAGAATATGGATCAGACCCGTCTGAAATTACAGATATTGGTGAATTGGTTGGTTATCTGAGTGATAATCTCTCGAACGTTGGGGTTGAGAACGAATATACAAATATCCTTGCTAAATTCATCGCAGGAGCATATCTGACGAGGACTCCGCTCCTCCTTACAGGATGTAATACAAATCTCATAGCTGAAGCCATCTCAGTTACCCTCTGCTCACAAACTCCTGAGATTATATCAGTCCCTTCTGGTTACAACGACTATTCATCATTGCTAAATGCTGTGAAAAATACCTGCGGCAATGTTGTTCTTCTTCAAAATGTAATTGGGTCCATTGACGAATACTGTTATACGCATCTTGCAAGGGATATTCATGATGATAATCCCGAAAAATATCTTATTTTTTCACTTGATTTCGCAGAAACAATGCGAATACTCCCGCCAAGTGTACTGGGATACATGGCCCTCATCAATTCTGAAGATGTGATCACCTCCATTACAACAGATGTCCTGGATTCTGGTAACTGTGCCATAGCGGCACCTGCTGAAAGAAACCCACAGGAAGTAAAGAATCGGTATCAGAGGATTGCTGATCTTTCATGTGGAACGAATACAACAAATGGATACAATCTGACCAGAACGGCGATATTCTCTGCGGTTTCAACAAAAGACACAGAAGATGAAGATGCTGCACTTATTTTGGAGCTTGGAACTTTCTGCAAATTACTGGGAACTACGGATGAACTGAATCAGAGATTAGAATATCTTAGCAGAGATGACCTCAAAAATATCGTAGAGAAACTTCTTGGAGGAGAATAATTTCATGGGACAAGATCCCCATGAAATTATGGCGCAAGGGATGGGGATATCCCGGTTTTCCTGTGAAGACGAGAATGCCTATATTGCCCGAATACTTTACTCCGCCATTTCGGAGTGGACGAAAACAACAGTCCTGGATCGAAGTATTGAGGTTGAAGGTGAGGGATGTGATGCAGGAGATACACGTTACACAAAACATCACGTGACCAGAAAATGTAATCTCATCCTTTCCACATATTTAGATCTCTATCCGGACGTGGAAAAATGGTTTTATCCTAAGAATAAACCAGACATTCAGCCGACAAAAGAAATTCAGGAAAGACTGGAATTTTCAGGGTTTCTGGTCTCCGGAACTGAAAATACCATTCAGTTACCTCCTGACAAATACGCAAAAGTTGCTGAAGATTTATATTTGCTACGTGGGACATCATTTGGAAAAGATGGGGAGATACATGGTCTTGGATGGTATGTCAATAGTATTTCTGAACTGAATGTGTATTCTCTTGAAGAACTTTTTTTGATACCGCAAATTGATGCGAAAGATACTGTCCTTGAGTACAGCAGATTTGCTGAGGGAAAATTCACACTGAACTCCACCATTTCCGACGTCAGAAAGTATTTTGATCCATCATCGGGGCGGGTATTTTCTGAATCATGGGAACAATCGCTCTGTCATCCTTGGGAACGAACTGTGTATCGGAATAATATTTTTGATTATGGACTCGCTAAACAAGAGAATGGAGAGATATCTGCCCTTGCATTTCCGGGTCATATCATAAAGATGCAGGATGTTCGCAGATTCATGTATGGTCTTCGATATCTGAGTCAAAATCCGGAACATGCCAGAATAACAACCTACGATGACGCAATCAAAATCAAGTTGAACTCTTTTCTTCCGGGGAGAGAAGGTATGTTATTCTACATGATTGCATGGCCAGTTCGTAACATTCTGGACAGAACTGAATTTATTACATCACCGGTTTTTCTCCCAATCATTACCAAACTTCTGGAAAATCTGAATATTAAGGTGATACAAAATGGCTGAATACAGTGTTCAAAATACACACCGTGAACTTGTTGAAAAACTGAAGGACTACATTCAGGCACAATACTTTGGTGAGAATGATCTTCTTTTGAGTGCATCTAAAGATCTTTTGGATGAAAAAGATTCCATCTACAAGGATCCCTACATTGAATCAAATCAGACATACCAGTTACGAAAAAACGGACTGGTTGATGCTGATATCCCGGAAAATATCAAGGATTTTCTTTGCCAGATGAGTGACAAAAACTTGGGTGTTTTCCAGGTTCCCTACATTCATCAGGTAAAAGCGCTTGAGGATTTTTACCATGGAAATGACATTCTGGTAACGACAGGCACCGGTTCTGGTAAGACTGAGTGCTTCATGTGGCCCCTTATTGCAAACCTCGCAAATGAAGCAAAAACACGTCCTGATTCCTGGAATAAACGAGGTGTCAGGGCGTTGTTACTTTACCCCATGAATGCACTGGTCGCGGATCAGATCGGTCGTTTGCGAAAAATGATTGGGGATTACGATGGAGAGTTTCACACACTTTTTACTGAATATGCCGGTGATATAAACAGCCGCTCTCCCCAGTTTGGGATGTATACTGGCAGAACACCTTACCCGGGTCAGCCTAAGAAAGAAAAGGATGCAAAGCTGGCTAAAACGCTGGAATGTGATCTGATCAACCATAGCCCTGAGTTGATTGCGGAACTCAAATCAATGGGTAAATATCCCTCAAAATATGATCTGGAAACCTATATTGCAAATCTGAATGAGGGTGTCCATAAAACAACGTTACGTGATGCGGAATTAATCACACGTAAGGAGATGCAGGATAATTGTCCTGACATTCTTGTCACAAATTATTCGATGCTTCAGTACATGCTGATTCGGCAGATTGAACAGCCATTCTGGTCGAATACCCGCGATTGGTTAAACGAGTCTCCCGAGAACAAACTTCTGTTAGTCATCGATGAAGCACATATGTATCATGGTTCTGCCGGGGGAGAGGTTGCCCTTCTCATTCGTCGGTTAATGTACAAGTTGGGAATTACACGTGATAAAGTCCGGTTTATCCTCACCAGTGCCAGTATTCCGGCTGATGATGAGGATCGTAAAATCGAACTTAAACAGTTTCTTAGGGAGATTACTTCATGCGAAGATGATACATTCTCGATAATTGTTGGAGAAAACAAAGAGTATAATTCCCCAAATCCGATTGATATCTCTGCAAAACTGATTCGTGACTTCCCCCTGGATGATTTCCAACTGGATGATACGACAAAGATATTGGCAGTCCACAAATTCTTCCGGTTACTTGACGGAACCAGACCCCCGTATGATACAATCAAAGAACTGGAAGCATGGTTGTTTGAAACATTGCCGAAATATGGTCCAGTTCAACGGATAATAAATCAGACCGCCGGGAACGCTACCGAGATCAATGAACTTGCAGAAATTGTTTTCCCAGATAATGACATCGAAACTGCACTTCCCGCAACACAGGTTCTTCTCTCGCTTCTACCACTTGCCAAAAAAGACGGGCAGGTTCTTTTCCCTGCACGACTTCACATGTTTTTCCGTGGCCTACAGGGGTTGTACGCCTGTACAAATCCGAACTGTCCAGAAAAACACACCGGTGACGGCATCACACTTGGGAAGATCTACTCAGACAATGGACGAGATACCTGTTCTTGTGGTGGGAAGATCTATGAGTTAATCAACGATAGAAGATGTGGAGCCCTGTTCATCAAAGGATATTTGCATAATGCAGAAGATTCGGTGGAAAATGCACCACAAAATCCTTGGGAAATGAAATATCTTTGGTGCACTCCGGGCGAGGTATTTGGAGATGAATTGAAGGAAGTACATCTTTACATCGTCCCAAAGAATGGGTATGTGAATGAGGGAAAGGAAAAGATCCGTAGTGGATGGCTTGATACAAAGACCGGTTTCATCCATTTCACCAACATTCATGCTGGAGAAGATGAATTCCTACAGGTTTGTTATTCTCTTAATCCGGTAAAAGGAAAACCGGATCAGTTTACATTTAGTAAATGTCCCAAATGTAAAAAAAGGCTGACGTACTACTCGTTTTCGGATTTTTCTACGAAAGGAAATGAGCCGTTTTACAACATTGTCTCATCACAATTGTCCGTACAGCCACCTACAATATTTGATGAAGAAAAACTCAAACAACAACCAAATGCCGGGAGAAAAGTACTGATATTTTCTGACAGCAGGCAAAGAGCTGCTGTACTTGCCAAAGATATGACCCGGGCGGCAGATGCTTATGCTGCAAGAGCTGTTTTGGTTCTGGCGGCTATCCATTTGCAGGAGTGGGCTGAAAAAACGGGAAATATTGTGACACTTGAAATGCTCTATCCTGCATTTTTGGAGATCGCATCTCACAATCATTTACGCCTGTTCTATGGGGGGGACAAAGCTCGCTTTAAAGAAGATCTGGGAATCATCAAAGGTGCTATCAAAAAAGCAGAAAAAGGTAATAAATCATTAAAATACGATCGGCTTGTCAAAGATTTTGATGATATACCCGGATTGTTTTCAGAACAACTCCTGAAAAATCTCTGCTCGTCTTTCAGGTCTTTGACAGATCTTGGACTGGGTTGGATGGAACCTTGCTACAAGGATGATATTGAAGAATGTCTTGAATCATTTGAGGAACATGATATTGAGATGTCAGAAGAGGAGTTTATTGCCCTTTTTGCCGCATGGGCCCAGTATCATTGTACAAATTCATATGCTATCGGAACCCGAATTTCTGATCAAATTCGGTTTAATATTGCCCTTCGTAAGTATGGCAGATTCGGTGTAGAAGAGAAAGACCAAAATAAAATTTCATCCCGATTCAAGAGTGTCCTGGAGGAGAAATATACTAGGGAACAGATTAATTGGATCTTACTTAAACTGTTCAAAAAGTTCCTTCGTCGCGGAAATGGGGGGGAAAATGGTAGTTATTTCCTTGTCCTGGATAAAATTGCGTTAAAATTCAGGGACAACCATAACTGGTACCGTTGTAGAACATGTTCTAATATTTTCCCATATACTCTGTTTGGGAAATGTGCTGATTGTGGTTCCTCTGATGTCTATCACATGAGTGAGGAGGATATTGAACGCTACAAGTTCTGGAGAGATCCTGTTCTTGACGCGATCACTGAAGGTTCTGGGAAATCGATTCGTACCATTAATACTGAAGAGCATACGGCACAACTTTCCTACAAAGATCAACAGAATGACATCTGGTCTACAACGGAAAGTTACGAGATGCGGTTCCAGAATCTTCTGTTTGACGATGATTACCCGGTTGATGTACTGAGCTGTACAACAACGATGGAAGTGGGTATTGATATCGGTTCCTTGACTGCCATCAGTCTTCGAAATGTTCCCCCGATGCGGGAGAACTACCAACAGAGAGCCGGACGTGCGGGAAGACGGGGAACATCAATTTCAACCATCGTAACCTATGCTCATAATGGCCCCCATGATGGGTGGTACTTCACTCATCCCGATAAAATTATTTCAGGAGATGCCAGTAGTCCATGGATAGATGTAGATAATTTCACACTACTTCAGCGTCATGTAAATCTGCTCATATTAAGTGAATTTTTGAGTGAAAATGGGACTGATTTGTATGAATATCCGGTATTATCGTTCTTTGATAACTACTATGATAATTTCATAGATTTTCTGAATACATTCCGGTTCAAACCGGAACTTGAGGCAAGCATTTTTTCCGCTGAAAAAATGGATGCCGGTTATTATCAAGAATTTGTAGAAGGACTTATACCTGAATTACAGAGAATCCGGGATGATGTGTTCAAAAATCGTGAACTGCATGAGGTACAGGTTGAAAAAGGACGCAAAACCAGTCTTCTTGATCATTTGAGTTTTGAGGGAATCTTACCAACCTACTCTTTCCCACAAGATGTAGTAGGATTCTTTATTGAGAACATATATGGAAATAAGATTCTCCAAAGACCAGACCGCTCACTTGACATTGCGATTAGTGAGTATGCCCCGGGAAAAGTTCTCGTTGTGAATAAAGAAACCTACAAAGTTGGTGGAATTTACAGTTTCCATTCAAAGTTTCGAAAAGGCAATAAACGTGAAAATCAGGCACAACCATATTTTGAGGATCCAAATTATCTGTCGGATTTGTATCTCTGTCTAGATCCCTATTGTGGCTGGACTGATACAGACTATCCGATGGATGGAGTATGTCCATTCTGTGGAAAACCTGTCTCTGAAAACAAAAAACAGAAGTTGCTCCGACCGTGGGGTTTTGCTCCTGTAAATGGAAGGCCAATTCCTGAAGCACACGCGGAATTTGAACAGTCATATGCAGAGGAGCCATGCTACTTTGCAACGCCTGACCGTAGGGACATGAAGGATATCGGATGTCAGCACATAATGGCAGCAGTTCGTTCCGATAAGATCAGGATCATTAACAAGGGTGTGAAAGGACGTGGATTTAATGTGTGTCAGAAGTGTGGTGCTGCAGAGGTTGCAGAACAACTTACTGGTGAAGGTTCCGGATCGAAAATGTTGGAGGATATTGATCGACCATACGCAATCCCGGGTATGACTTCAAAGAAGTGTTCTCATAATCCAATAAATCTGTATCTTGGCCACACCTTTGCAACAGATATGATTGTCTTTGAGTTTGAGTTGGACAAGTCTCGAATTAATACAAATCCCCTTGGGATGTGGATTTCAAACGCTGCAACAACACTTTCCGAGGCGTTTTTACTTGCTGCAAGTCGTACTCTGGACGTTGATTTCAATGACATTAAAGGTGGTCACAGAATTCATGGAACTGGATCTAAAACCTTTGTTGATATTTTCATCTATGATAGTCTGTCAAGTGGAGCAGGATATGCAACTGGCCTTCGGAAAATGATCGATCCGTTACTTGAGAATGTTCAGGATGTTTTGAATTGTGATGAAGAAAACCCTTGTACTACAGCGTGTCACACATGTCTCAAACATTACTGGAACCAGAGAGTTCATGAAAAATTGGATCGTTTTGCCGCACTTGCTCTCCTTAACTGGGGTAGATATGGCGTTCTTCCAAAACCCTTGAGCATCGATAGACAGTATGAGATTATTTCCCCACTCGAACGTTTGTTTGGCGACGATCATTCTGAAATTCAATTTCAACCTGAACAAGAATGGATTTCAATTAATTCACCCAAAATATCTGCCAAATTTGTAATATATCCTGCGATGTGGGCAATTCCAAAGAATAGTTGTAACACTCTTTATTTGTCAGATTCGCTGGTGAATAGGGCACTCCCTAAAGCCTTTGATGAGACAGTCAACTTCATAAATAATCACATGGTGAAATAGATCATTCAAATGAGTTATGGCAAAACAATTTTCCCTTTTTTAAAAGTCAGAATGAAGTATCACTGACAATCTAAATGATATATATTCATACAGTGATTCCGCAGTAATACCGTCATCAACAATTTATATCCAAATTCACGGCGGGTAATGCCAAAAAGGGAAGCACACCCATGCAACCCGCACCCGCAGACACAAACCCAATAAAAGACTGACCAAAACGCCAAAACAAAACCCGAAAACAGATCACAAATCAGGGAGATGCATGTGATCTAATTATTTCCACGGTCAGGCATCATTCACGCCCAGCACATGATCCGATCCCCGATCTTTTTTTCGGAAATCATCCGTTGTTAGGACAGATTAATATTACCCAAAGTAATAGTTTCATACGTCAGTCGCCACCGGGGAAACGACTGGCAGAAGTGTGCATGGGTGTCATACCATCACAGACTTCTTCTTTATGCCCCGCTGCTATCCCCACATACGATAGTGGATACTATGTGTTTCGTGCACAGGAGATAAATTTCATGAACGAAATCAAAAAAACAAAAACCGGAACAGAATCCGGAACCGAAACCGGAAAACAACCCGGAATAGAAAACGGCAGCCCCGCAAAAAAACCATGCTCCCACATAGGTTTGAGAGGAACTGCCACGGAACAATCGGCGGCAGGACAGAAAAAATCAGCGGAACCGGAACGGGCCGCAGGATGCATGCCCACCCCTGCCCCCATCAAAGCAGACTCCGTCCCGCTCTCCCCCATCCCGCAGACCATCTCCTCAGAAATTCACGTATCCCCCCCGCTCTTCCCCGCGATGCCCGACTGCACGGAGGGCCTTGCATGACCGCAGATCCCAAAGAGATACGGGACACCCTCTCCCTGCTTTTTTCCGGGGGTGCGGTCGTCGAACTCCGGGCCCTCGCTGACGGCGGCGTGCACAGCGGATACTTCACCGACCACGATGTGATGGCAGAGCGGGTGGCGGCGATGAACCGTTTCACCGATGTCCACGGCTGCTATGTCACCCTGAACGAGGTGAACCCCGCCCTCCTCTCCCGGCGTGCGAACCGCGTCAAACAACGCCTCTCCCGGAGTGACGCGACCACCGCTGATGCCGATATCATTCGCCGCCGCTGGCTCCCCATTGACTTTGACCCCGTCCGGCCGAGCGGTGTCTCTGCGACAGACGTTGAGCATGCAGCCGCCCTCGAACGGGCCGAAGA
>NZ_JAAAWJ010000146.1 GCF_009914725.1 Methanogenium sp. MK-MG | reverse complement strand
GTAACTATTCAGCCCCCCAACCAATTTTAGCGAGAATTAACCGTTAGATCAAAATATTATGGGTACATATTAACATTCAATGAATGTGCCTCCCAGTCGGGACCAGATATTGCATTTAGTTCTGACCGATCCAGAAGCCACAACCGATCTCATTTTAGACCTGTATCTGACTGTTCAGAAACAAGCTGAGATCATTGAGAAACAGGCTGAGAAAATCACAGAGCTTGAAGCACGGATTGAAAATCTGGAGGCACAACTGAAACAAAATAGCCGTAACAGCAGCCGCCCACCTTCAAGCGATCTGTACAAACCAAAACCCAAGAGCCTGAGGAAAAAGAGTGGCAAAAAGCCCGGTGGCCAAAAAAACCATACGGGTAAAACCCTTAAATTGGTCGAAGATCCGGATGAGATTGTATCTCATCCGGTTTCGACATGTAAATGTGGGTATTCCCTCCAGACAGTAGAACCCTCTAATATTGTGAGACGTCAGGAATTTGATATTCCCCCCGTTGAAATCAAAGTGACCGAACACCAGGCTGAAGTAAAAATATGTCCGGTATGTGGAAGGAAGAATACGGGTGAATTTCCCCCACATTTGAATAATACAACTCAATATGGGCCAAATTTCAAGGCAGATGTGCTGTATCTGAAGGATGACATTATTACATCTTTCAAAAAGACAGCAAAATTCTTTAAGGACAGATACCACCAGCAGGTAAGTCAGGGAACAATTCAGAATATCTGCCGTGAGGCGTATAAATCTCTTGAGTCCTTTGAATCAGAGATTAAAGGAATCCTACTTCATTCTCCTGTTTTACACGCTGATGAAACCGGATTAACCGTTCTTGGACTAAGATGGTGGCTGCATACGATAGGTAACGAGAAACTTACGCTATATGCTGTTCATCCAAACAGAGGTTCAAAAGCTGTTAATTCCATGGGAGTTATTCCAAACTATAACGGAATTCTAGTACACGACTTCTGGGCAACATACTTCATGTATGATTGTAAGCATTCTCTCTGTAATGCTCACATAATGAGGGAATTAGTAGGGATTGTCGACGGCTATAACCAGAACTGGGCAGGAAAGATGAAAACGCTCTTTGAAGACGTTTATGATTACATCTTTGTTCAAAACAAGCGAAATCCTGATAAATTGAGTGAATTTGAAAGGGCATATCAAAATATTCTGGATGAAGGATTTGGGGAAAATCCACCACCTCTGGATCATCTGACCTGCAAGAAAAGAGGGCGAAAAAAGAGGTCAAAACCATCCAATCTTCTGAGAAGATTGGATGGATATCGTGAAGATATTCTGAGGTTTATGTACAACGCATTCGTCCCCTTTACGAACAATCTGGCAGAACGGGACGTCAGAATGATGAAAGTGCAGCAGAAGATCTCAGGGACGTTCAGATCGGTTGAGGGAGCAGAGATATTCTGCAGAATTCGAGGGTATATTTCGACAGTCAGAAAAAATGGGAAGTCAGTGTATGAGGCATTGAAAAGGTTGGCCGAAGGGAAACCATTCACTGTTCAGGATCTCATGGCTGAATAGTTAC
>NZ_JAAAWJ010000145.1 GCF_009914725.1 Methanogenium sp. MK-MG | reverse complement strand
CATCACGACGGAGCACCTTGACAGCATCAGATACAATACTCATTAGAATTTCCTTCCCTGAACTCGATATATATTAAATACAGCTTTTGAACTGACATGCATAACGGCAAACACTCCTGCCTGGATTGGGTCTGTTACCACAAGGTCTGCATGGTCAGGGACACTCCCGACCATTGATAGGCAAATTACCGGGATCCCTAACTTTTTAATTTTGATTACGGATTCTGTTACTTTTCCGCCCATGATACTGCCTGCAAGCACAAGTACTGAGGCACGTGGCAGACGTGACACCGCCTCAGCCGCTGCTGCAAGTTCGTCTTCACCAACGAGGGGAATAGTATCAACCGATATCCGTTCTCCTCTGATATTATGACGGTCGGCTTCATTCACTGCACCAAGCGCCACCTGTGCCACCTGTGCACCGCCGCCCAGTATGATCACCCGTTTCCCGTAAATCTCTGAAAAAGGCTGGTGTCTCTCAACAGAATGGACTTCCGATATCTCTGATAGTTCATGAATCAGAGAGTCAGTATCAACAATATCTTCGAATTCAAAATACAGAGTTGAGAGATCTGTCTGTTTTCCTGAAGAGATGACCGACTGCTGGGTTGTCAGGATATTTGCACCGTGGCGTGCCATGACAAAGGCCACATCACGTAATACCCCCTGCCGGTTTTCAGATAGTATACTCAGAGCATTTGGGATGCCTGTTTTATTCATGGATGGATCACCGCCATATCCCGGAGAATCGGATTGTGGCTGTACATGGTTTGGCGCTTTGGAGATAAATGATTTCTTCACGGCACCCGGATGGTCTTTTTCATCCTGCGTTGAAATTGTCATGGCCGTATATCGGAACGTTTTTACTCTGCGCGTGTATGTTGTGCCGACCATTCGATTTTTCCGGGGTTCCTGTTTATTCCGGTAATGAAGGATTAATGCCGGAAAACCCCATACCTGTATGACATTATCCAATGATAACAAAAAACAGGCTTCCGGTGATATATGCCTTCCTTGCGGCAGTGCTCTTTGGGTCATCAGCGCCCGCAGCCAAGATACTTCTCACAGAGATTGACCCGGTCACCCTCGGAGCCCTGTTTTATATCGGAAGCGGCGCTGGTCTCTTGGTATACATGTGGCTTGAGCGCCTCTTTGGCGGTGAGCGGCACCGGATTGAGGCAGCGCTGACCCGGTCGGATATCCCCTCTGTTGCAGGAATTGTTCTTTTCGGTGGGATTCTGGCACCAATGGTGCTGATGCTCTCGCTGCAGCATACTCCCTCAGCGACTGCCTCACTCCTGTTAAATTTTGAACCGGTGGCAACGACCATCCTTGCGGTAGCGTTTTTTCATGAAGCGGTTGACAAAAGAATCGTCATTGCACTCAGCCTGATCACCGTCTCATGTGTTATTCTCTCATATGACCCTTCGGCAGCATGGGGTTTTTCCATCGCTGCGCTGGGTATTCTTCTGACCTGCACGTGCTGGTCACTTGATAATAACATATCCCGGAATGTTGCCGCAAAGGACCCTGTTCCGATTGTTGCAATAAAAGGTGTCATCGCAGGGCTGGTGATGGCAGTGGTTGCGTTTCTG
>NZ_JAAAWJ010000144.1 GCF_009914725.1 Methanogenium sp. MK-MG | reverse complement strand
AAGTGGGGTCGGTGAGATTTGAACTCACGATCGACGGGTCTCTCCGACATGCGTGAGCACTAATTGCATCAGTGCTCCAACGGGTCATCATCAGTTTATCAGCAGACCCATTGTTCATCATACGCAAAGACCGTTGGAGCCCGTCGCCATGCCGGACTAGGCCACGACCCCTCACACAGAATTGCATACTAACGTCGATGCCCAGTGTAATAATAATTGTGATTGGATCGTGATTCATAAGTAGATATAAGAAAAGATATCCTACTGATGATTCAGGACAGCTACTCCAGCGGTATCTCCGATATCCCTCTCATGGGGATGACAATTGGAGATATGTTTGACTCAACAGTCGACAAATATCCGGAAAATGAGGCAATTGTCTCTGTCGAACAGGATATCCGCTGGACATACGCAGAGTTCAAAACCCGCGTGGAGATGCTGGCCCGCAGTCTGATGTCAATTGGTGTCAAAAAAGGTGACCGCGTCGGTATCTGGGCAATGAATAATGCTGAATGGATTCTTGTTCAGTTTGCCACAGCCAAGATCGGCGCACTTATGGTTAATATCAATCCGGCCTACCGTACGTTTGAGCTGGATTATGCACTCAAACAGGCAGAATTGCATACCCTTATTCTGCAGGGCCGGTTTAAGTCATCGGATTATGTTGGCATGTTCTATGAGGCCTGTCCGGAAGCAATTGAGAGCAGGCCGGGTAAATTATCCAGTGAAAAGTATCCGTTTCTTCGAAATGTGGTATTTATGGGGGATATTCCCTATAACGGGATGTTTACCTGGGATGAAATAATGGAGAAAGGGGAAAATATCAGTCCTGATGAACTTCATGAACGTGAAGAGTCTCTCTCATTTGATGATCCAATCAATATTCAGTATACGTCAGGTACGACAGGCTACCCGAAGGGGGTGGTGTTAACCCATCATAATGTGGTGAATAATAGTTACTGTATCGGGGAAGGGATGTCTTTTACCAGCAATGACCGTCTCTGTATTCCTGTACCGTTTTATCATTGTTTTGGGATGGTGCTATCGAATCTGGTATGTGTGACTCATGGTGCAACCATGGTCCTGCCATCAGCGGCATTTGATGCTGAGGCGGTTCTGAAGACGGTGCAGGATGAGAGATGCACAGCATTACATGGTGTCCCTACCATGTTTATCGCTGAACTGAAGCATCCGAATTTTACCAAATATCGGTATGACACCCTCAGGACAGGGATTATGGCAGGTTCTCCCTGTCCGACTGAGTATATGCGGGCCGTCTCTGAAAAGATGAACATGACCGATGTTGTTATTGTCTACGGTCAGACCGAGACCTCGCCGGGGGTGACCATGACGACAACACAGGATCCGATTGAAAGGCGTGTGTCAACCGTTGGCAAGGCATTCCCTCATGTGGAAATTAAGATCACTGACCCGCAGACGCAGCATATTGTGCCGCGTGGTATGCCGGGGGAGATCTGTGCGCGTGGGTATGTGGTCATGAAATGCTACTACAACAATCCCAGTGCGACACGCTCAACGATTGATGCGGACCGGTGGAACCATACCGGTGACCTTGGCATTACGGATGAAGAGGGGTATGTGCGGATTGTCGGGAGAATCAAGGAGATGGTCATTCGTGGCGGA
>NZ_JAAAWJ010000143.1 GCF_009914725.1 Methanogenium sp. MK-MG | reverse complement strand
CGTCCACCACAACACTATTGAAATCGAAGACCCGCAGACACCGTTTGCAACATCGTTTTGGGCGGACAGCCAGGCAAGAGGGGTATACAAAGGGGATGCAGGTGGTATTGATACACCTGCTACCGTGGATACGGTGATTCAGTCTCCGTGGATGGAGGGAATTATTGCGTCAGAAACTATCACTGATCTGATTGACGATGACTGGTCAACAAAGAACACACTCACATCACCCATACAGTATACCCGGACAATTCTGTACCCGGAAGATGATTACTTTGTGATCTTTGACCGTCTGGAAGGTGATGAAGAATGGATATACCGAAATGTCTTCCGCCCGTCCAGTCTTACAATTTCACCGACAAATGATAAAAACGGGGACAAAAAATACGTGGAATCCGAGATAGGGCATGTTAAAGGCAGCCTTACAATAAATGACAATTCATATGACTGGCTCTCTCTTCCCTATAAACGTGAAACCAAAACCGGCATTACAGCGAACTCTGTCAGCTGGGAAACAATAAATCCATACCGTAAGCCTGTTCGGCTGAACATATTTTCAGTCCCGGCATCAGAAATTATTATCACAAAGCATGTTGGCAGAATTGCAGGATATGCTGCTGCATCTGAAGTTTTTTCACCAGTATTATATTTGAGAAACAGTCCGGCAGAAGAACTCTGTCGCATTACTGTTCTCATATCAGGATACCTGAATGAAATGGAAAAAAAAACTGAAGAGCTACCCGTCACCGGAAACGGAAATGCCATACGTGTCAGTTCATCAGCCAATACAGACACCATCTATTCAGGAAAAGGAGACGCCTCATTTGATATATTTAAGACAGATGCCGGGACGGTATTTTTCCGCCAGCCAAAAAATTCAGCGGATTATTACTGTATGATGTCAGGCGGTACATATCTCAGAAAGAATGGGGACGACCTGATCAGCATTTCAAAAACAGATGCAGGGATGGAAATAACGGTCAATATTCCAAAAAATAACGTAGAGCAGATAACCAGAGACGGGACACCATATACTGATTTTAAAGAGACAGCAGGTGGTTCTGCAGTGAAAATTTTTTCAGATAAGACAAGTTCTGCATTTGATATTCATTCCAAGAAACAGACGGCTCACATCATATTGTCAGATGAAGGCGGATCATCCGGCCCGTCCCGGACGGTGACCCCTACGGGAATCATACGGGACAGATACCCGGCAGAGCAAAACGCTGGAAATTTCACCTTTAGCCTGATATCGGGCTGCATCATCCTTATACTCACCAGTTGGTATATCAGGAGAGAATAAACCCTCCTCTGGCTTATCCATATTTTTTTACAAAATGATGCACAAACTATTAGTCGTAGCGAACCGACTCCATGCTATTGCATGAACGGTCTGGAAGCAATTATTGCAGGTGCAATTCAGGGAACAGTTGAATGGCTCCCGATAAGCAGTGAAGCACAGACGATGCTCTATTTGCTCAATTATCTCCATATGGATCCTCAAACAGCTCTTTCATATGCGTTTTTCCTTCATTTCGGCACGATGATAGCAGTAATAATACGGTTCCGGGGAGAGTTTGTTCAGATTTTAAAAAATCTTCGTCTGGATTATAAACTGACAAGAATTCTCCTGATTGCAACTCTTTCAACGGCGATAACTGCTCTGCCGCTCTATCTTCTGCTAAAAACAGTCTCACTTGAACAGAATGCCTCCACCTTTACGGTTTTAATCGGATGCCTGTTGATTCTCACCGGTG
>NZ_JAAAWJ010000142.1 GCF_009914725.1 Methanogenium sp. MK-MG | reverse complement strand
TCATGATACGAAAGAAAAGGTGTGGAGGCACCTAGACTTTTTCCATTATGAAACCTACCTCCATGCCAGAGTCCCTCGAACAAAATGTAATGAACATGGTGTAAAGCTCATCAATGTCCCCTGGACAAGACAAAAGACTGGATTCACCCTTTTCTTTGAAGCATTAATTGTTGCTATGTCAAAGGAAATGACTGTTTCTGCCATTGCTGAGATGATTAATGTTCATGAGGATTCAGTATGGAGAATCCTTACTCATTATGTCAAAGAAGCGATGAAAAAGACAAATCTATCAGATCTTGATACGGTTGGAGTGGATGAAATTTCCGTCAAAAAAGGTCACAGTTATGTGACTTTATTCTATGACCTTAATAAATTCAGAGTGATTCATATTGAAAATGGAAAGACAAAAGACGTATTTAAAAAGTTCAGAGACTTCCTTACCACGAAGATGGATCCTGATAACATAAAACACATATCAATGGACATGTACCCTGCATTTAGGGGTGGGGCACGAGAATACTTCCCAAATGCTAAGGTAGTTTTTGATAAATTCCACATTGTCAAAATGATGAATGATGCTATTGATAAAGTTCGAAGAACAGAATATCAGTCAAACAAAGAGCTTGGTAAAACCAGATTCATGTGGCTGAAAAATCCAGAAAATCTATCAGATAGAGAAATCACTAAAATACAATCGATCAAGGATTTGGATACAAAAACTGCTAAAGCATACAAGTTCAAACTTGCACTACAGCGATTATGGGACATCAAAAATATGGATGTAGCAAGGGAGTACATTGAAAAGTGGCATTATTGGGGAACTCATAGTAACATCAAGGAAATTATTACATTGGCAAAGATGATCAAAAGAAATTCTTATGGAATTCTGGAATCAATTAAGGGAAATATCAGTAATGGTGTCGTTGAAGGATTGAACAACAAGATTAAGACTGCTTTTAAGAGATCTTATGGATTGAAGACTGAAGTAAATAGGAATACAATGATATTCTTGATGGCAGGTAAACTGAGTTTACCCACTCGATGTTAAAGAGAACCTATTTTTATAATTAATTATCCAGGTTCATCAGTGATCCTGACAGACATGCAATGGCATTAGAATCATATTAGTGACAAAGAAAAGCACAGATCCATCTGTCCATAAAGGGTTGCTGATACTCAACAATTAGAACATCATCCAGAGAAATGATTCAATAGATACTAGCTACTAAAGCAATTGCATTCAAGCTCATTGAAGATAGATCAAAAAAATAGAACATTAGCAATGATATTAAGATAATAAAAAAAGATATACACCAGTCGGGAATCGAACCCGAGTTCGAGCGTTGGCAACGCCCGGTGATAACCGCTACACTACTGGTGTGAATTGATTCTGGTGCCCAGACCCGGATTCGAACCGGGGACAACTGCCTCTTCAGGGCAGCGCTCTCCCACTGAGCTACCTGGGCTGTGAGAGCATCCGATAATAGTCGTTTTAATATTAAAACCTATCGAATGGTACGAAATATTTGTGGTGGGCCCGCGGAGATTCGAACTCCGGACCTCCGCCATGTCAAGGCGACGTCATAACCAGCTAGACCACGAGCCCATGTTGCTTATTTGCTGTCCAGTATATTTGGAACCTGAACAACGCTTCTGTTTCGTTTTTGCTTCAAACCATGTTGCTTGAAGCAAACTCTTATAACAGAGTTAAGCTATAAAAACTTTATCACTATAGCCTATTTTCAAACATCTTTAGGATCAATGTCCAAATAACTGAATATCATTAATTATTCGCATCAATAGACGT
>NZ_JAAAWJ010000141.1 GCF_009914725.1 Methanogenium sp. MK-MG | reverse complement strand
CCGGCGTAACGGATATTCCGTTTCTTTTTTGCTGCCGGTGGTTGCCCTCTTTTTCCGTTTATATACAGGGAAATCAAAAGTTGGCCGCCGGATGTGCTGTTTCCTTTATGCATTCGGGTGCTTGTTATGTAGGAAAAATATCAACGGTCACATTCATCCTCCGGACCAACCGGAAAAATGGTGAACGCCGGAGCGGATGGGATTTCAGCCGATGAACCCCAACCGGTCAGATTTTAATCAATACCTCTCATTTTTGGAGAGCCGGTTCCTGGGTGACGATAATCAGGAATTCTCCGTCTTCAAGACGGGAATCACTTCCGGGTACGGCAAGAGTTCCGTCACGGTTCACTCTCATAAAGGGTTTCGTTCCTTCAGGAGTTCCGCCATCTTCCGGCTGTTCCCTGTTGTCAATGGCCCTGAAACTATATCCATTCTCAAGCATGTCCAGCAGTTCATCCTCTTCACGACCAAAAAGGCCGTAGGGAGTTTTCGCCAGTATGTCAACTCTCCCTCCAAAAACCCTTCTGTCCTGCATATCCCGTGCCCTTCCGAATATGATCATATGTTCCAATCCGATAGAATCGATAAATGCTTCAGCAGCTGATCCGATGCTGTCTTTATTTGAAGAAGCGATAAGGAGCCACTGTATTTTCTGTTTAAACAGATGTGCATCGTCCAGAATATCTTCATCCCCCAGATCAACCAAAGAACCGGTATAGGATTCAAACGGTATCCTTCCGGAGTCAGCAACACTCTGAAGTCTCTTACTGCCCGGTGCCAGTACCATAACCGTTGCCCCTGCCGTATGCAGGGCTAATGCCAGGTCGAGAGCCCAGCGCTGTTCCCCATAGATAGCAATACCAACGCCGGGTCTGCAATCTTCAGCACACGGGAGAGGACAGGTGTTCCCAGTCCGTAGATGACTACGGTCGCCAGTATCACAATGAAAACAACGGGAACCATCTCGGGAAAATCAACCCCTACTTCGGCTAAATTAAGGGCGAACAATGAGGCAGTAGCCGCAGCCACAATACCCCGTGGGTGCAACGCCCCCATAAATATCCGTTGTGCATGACTGTAGCCCAGACCATGAGTGGCCACGAAACCTACCAGCGGTCGGGCAACGAGTACGTATACCGCCACCAGAGCCAGGGCGGGTAGAAGATACCGGCCCATGGCAGAGAGATCAACCATTGCAGCCAGCATGATGAACAGAATACCGATGATAAGCGGTTCAAGTGTTTCAGTCAGAACCCGTATGCTGCCAAATGGTGTCAGGCGCTGGTTTGCTATGACAAAACCCATGGGTGAACTACCACGCCCTAAAGGGCGTGGCTTCCTGCTTCATTGACAACACTTGCATCACAGAAACGTGATGTAGAGGCACTGTCTCCACAGGCATAAAGGGCTGTTCCATCCCGATGCGGTGAATATTCACTGCCGCATTGTAATCCCGATCAGCAACAAATCCACAATTGGGACATTCGTGGACTCTAACAGATAGTGTCTTTTTAACGATGTTTCCACAATTCGAGCACATTTGGGATGTGTTTCGGGGGTTGACTGTAACAAGTTTCGTACCAGCACTTTCAGCCTTGTACGAGAGGTAAGAAAAGAATTTTCCCCATGAAACACTGTGGATACTCCTGTGCAGTCCCTTACGGTTGCCTTTCTCTTTCAGACCCTTGATATCCAGATTTTCAACACAAACCGCAGCGTATGTATTGACATACCGACGGGAAAGTTTGTGCAGAAAATCATTCTTCTGGTTGAAGATATGTTCATATGCCTTATTCAGCCTGCTCTTTGCTTTCTTCCAGTTTTTTGAGAACC
>NZ_JAAAWJ010000140.1 GCF_009914725.1 Methanogenium sp. MK-MG | reverse complement strand
ACGACGGAGGGAAGCAGGGATCATTTTTCCCTGTATTGTTGTCTGCGGCGCAAACAAAGGCAGTTGTGCCCCGTTTGTCCCAGACAATCGACCTAACTAGATTGTATCCCACACATTATAAATATTCCGTATTTTTTCCGGATAAGGCCCCCATTTTCACACAGAATTCATGCCGCCACCCCAGGATACATGCAATATTATGCAAAATCAGCAGGAACGCGCAAACCGGATCACAACAAATGAAACAGAGATCAGAACCGGGACAAAAAATATGAATGAAATTCCAAGAGACCAATTGCGTCGCCGAAAGAATCCACCATAAACATTCAGCAAAATCAGCACGATAGAGAACAACAGTTCGGCAGCCCCTTCGACAGTCCGTTCAGATGAACTGTTTTTTGCCGCAAGAATACATTCAGTCATCTCCTCCCCCACCTTCTCAGGGCCCTTGTCTATTGCCACCCAAAGAAAACATCCCCGACCCAGCCGGTTAAACACAGAGCAATGATGATGAAAAAGTCAAAGAGAAACATATGCAGTACCGTAGCATGCAAAAAACCGGTGAAGAACTCCCCACACCCGGCCTGGGGTGCATGCGTCTGTTAAAAAAGCAGGACAGGAAGATTGACGAAGGTGCCGCCATCACCACGATCAGGCATGCAATTCGTTCCGGTGTTTCCTATATCTATTATGCATGGATTTACCATGACGGTGACAACGAGAGGGTGGTGGGAAAAGCACTGGAAGGCAAATGGAGAAAAGATACCTTTCTTGTGACAAAACTGCCGTCATGGGAAGTCACCAGCCGTGAGGAGATGGACCAGTATTTAAAGGAAGTATCCACCCTTTTTGGGAGATAAATTCCCATTTCCTCTGCTGAGATGAGGATCTGTGATGGCCATCCCATATGACAGGAGGTAGCTTGTTTCAGATTCATATCTTTCCAAACACAACATAACGGAGCCTGCCAGGCATATGTCACAACAATAATTACCCTTGTGAAAAATATGTGTAGACTATGAACTGGCGTGAAACCCTGCCCATATCAGTAGTTATTGTAATTATTGCAGCAGGTTGTGTTCTTCTTTCAGCACAGTATATCTTCCCGTCCGAACCGGATGAGGATCAAGATGTTGCCATACGTGACATCGAATACATTACAACCAATATTGAGACCGTCATGACTGCTATTGCTGACCAAACACGGTCGGCCTCCGGGGATCTCTCATCTGCAGACTCAATGGAATCACCAGAGGTACAGGAGGTTCTGAATGAACTCCTGTCGGGATCCGATTATACTATGTCATATGCTGCAATCAACCCGGGCGGCATCATCACCGCAGTTGCACCAGATAATTATTCCGGGTCGGTTGGGGTGAACATATCCGAAAGTGAGCCAGGAGATTCCATACTGCGGACGCAGGAACCGTTCCTCTCAGATGCATTCACCGCAAAGGAAGGATTTACGGGAATAGAAATTGCATGGCCGGTATTTTCCAAAGAAGGGGTTTACAAAGGCAGCATCCTTGCAATGGCAGAGCCTTCGGAATTTATTGGGGCAATTGTCAGTCCGATTGAGGAAGATAAGGACATTACCGCTACTGTCATGCAGCCGGATGGATTTATTCTTTATGACCAGGATGAGGCACAGATCGGGAAGAATCTCTTTACGGACGAACCCTTTACCAACTACGAAAACCTTCAGATGCTTGGAAAGACCATATCCGCAAACGGTGCAGGAATGGGCGAATATACCTTCTACAGGTCTCCGGACAACACCGAAGAGCTCACGAAAAAAGATGCGTACTGGGACACATTTGCATATATGGGCAAAGAATGGAGAATAATTCTGTTTACAGAAAATACTGCGGAGTAATCCCCGGCATTTTTTTTTTATCTCTGGCATCCCCTTTGGACTTTTTTTTGCAAAACAGAATCTCTCAATGCATACACTCGGAGCAGGGAATCATT
>NZ_JAAAWJ010000014.1 GCF_009914725.1 Methanogenium sp. MK-MG | reverse complement strand
TCCGTTAGACCTGCTGCCATGTGTTGGGGGGGGGGGTTGGCAGCAGGCCGGAAATCACTGAATGTTGTCCATATATGTGTTTGGATGAATAATCGACACCGATGGGACAATAATCATACCTCTTTCCTGCGTCATCTGGACACGACTCTGCCATCTTCTTTGTTAATCTTCAAAGTTATTTAACATTTCGTTAATGCGCTATGCATATTTGCCATGCATAACTGTTTGGCAATCAGAATATTAATACCAGAAAAAGAATACACTTCTGTATGTCGATTTCTGAACCAAATGTCCCATTTCCGCCAATTTTCCGGTGGTGTGCTCATGGATGCCGGTGAAAATACGGGGATGTCTCTTGAAGATCTCCTTCTGAGCACCGGGGAGATGGAATATATGGGAAAACTGATTCGCCACTGTGCACGCGATAAAGCGGGATTAAGCCCGGAAAAGATGCTGGATGTGGTGGTCCATCCTCTGCTGGATGAATTGGAATTATATATAAAACGTGAGGTGTCGTCGCCGCAGGATGCAGTACAGCTGAAGGCTGTGGTCCATCAGTGGATATCATCCCGGTTTGATGGTCCGAATATATAGTTTGCCCTTAATATTCTCTATTTTTTGATTGATTGGTGCATCGGCCACGGAATGGCATTTTTATTTCAATTTAAATGTATTTTTTCAGGCATTCGCAAAAACAAGGTTTATTTGATATATATTCTACCCTGCGCGCACGACGTTCTGAGATAGGGTTATATAGTATCATGTGGCATTCTCGGACAACCTCAAAGGGGTGAAGAAATGGAGAATCTATATAAGAAAATGATTGACGAGGCCATGGGCGCCCAGTGGGCCGACGTCAATATTCTGAAAGAGAAGAGAGGTACAGAATTCCACGTGACGGACGGGAAACCGTATGTCGATGCAGTGAACAGGATGACCGTGGGGGACGGTCAGTCAAAGGCTGTCATTGATTTACACAAGCAGTCAGTGAATGCCCACTATGATTCGCTTACGGGTCTCACAAACTACGTGAGGCCTGAGGACGATCCGTTTGTCGAGCACTACCAGACGCCGGTGATCCTTGAGGTCCTCTGTGATCAGGATGAAGCATTCCGGAAGAGTGTGGACATCTTCATTGCAAAGATTGGAGATATGAATGCGATGATCGGCCTTGAGTCCGCCCGCCGGTATGCCGGATTCTACGGGCCGACCTGTGTGGTTGACTTTGCGATGATTCCCGGTTCAACCAGCAATGTGGTGAACCAGATTCTCAAGAATACCGACATTCCGCAGGATCACAAAAAGGCGCTCCTTGCAGCCAAGTCCTGGGGTATGAACACCTCATATGGTGTGGGAGAGGTCTTTGCGAAATCCGTGGAGGGCGGAGAGACCCTTGCTGCAGCTGTTGAAAATGAGATTGCGCAGTTACAGGCCATTTATGAAAATCCGGTTGAGGCGCAGGCCCGGCTGATGGACAGCCTTGGCATGGACTCGTTTGATCCGCGGAAGTACATGCAGGCATATCGCAAAAAGATGGAGCCGGTGGTGAAGGCAGCCGTCGCCGATGGTGTGCACTATGCAAACATCGTTACGATTCCCGCCTACTGTGTGGGTGACATTGGGCACCATATCGCACAGTCCACGTTCAACATGTGCAAGGACGATATGGTGATGGCCATCATCGAGGCCGTGACCCAGGTAATGGACAACTCACTGCGTGCTGCTATTCCAAAGTTCAAGAACTCCGGCCAGGTGCTCTCGCTTGCCACCGGCAGCGGTGCTGCCGCAGCAGAGTACCTGCTCGAACTCGACGGGTTCAACGGGCCGTCTGTCGTTGAATTCCTGACCCGCCGGTTCCACAACTATGTCCAGCTCTACCCGACACGCGGTGCCGCAGCAGAACTGCACAACTGTGACTTCATGGACATGGTATACCGCGGCTGGAATATCATGGACCGGGCACGCAAGGTGAAGGCGGGGACGGCAGCTGACTTCAAACCGAATGTGAGCGGCCTGCCGATTGACCTCGGGCCAATCCTGACCAATGATGTGATCAACAACCCGCAGCGGTATGTCTATCCGGCCTGTGCCATCACGGTCCGGTTTGCAGCACTGATGAGCCTTGCCGATTACCCGTGCCTGCTCACATCCGAGCCGGTCACCGCGACGATGATGACCAATGTCATCGCCCTTGACAAGGCAACGCCGGCAGCGCCGGTCCGTGCCTGCAAGAACTGTGCGTCTGCCTCGGTTGTTGACTTCAGGCACCAGTACTGCCAGTACCGTGAGGCGGTGTGAGGAGTTCTTCCCCTCACCCCTCTGGTGTCCGGGAACGAATATGACCGGACACACATACAGGGTGGTATGAAATGAAGTGCTATATATGTGCAAAAGAGGGCCGGGACAGTGATGCCGTTGCCATCTGTATCGTCTGCGGTATGGGGCTCTGCATGGACCATGCGATCCGTGAGGAGAACGATGTCTGGGAAGGCGGCTACCCGTTCCCTGCCCATAAGGTCAAACAGCGGCTCCCGCGTATCCTCTGCCCGGAGTGCGCTATTGCGATGAAAGGAGAGAAGTGATATGGCATCCCTGATGAGGCGGTCAGTGGCCGAACTGGTGGGTACCATGCTGCTGGTCTACTTTGGCCCTGGTGCAGCAGCAATGCTCCTGATGATTGCTGCACGGGAGTCAGGTCCACTCCAGTCTCTGACGATCGGTTCACTGGGGGGCCTTGCGGACTGGCTTGCCATTGGTCTTGCCTTTGCGATTGTGATTACCGCTGTTATCTACGGTCTTGGCCGGGTATCAGGCGCCCATATCAACCCGGCGGTGACGATTGCCCTCCTTGCCTCAAAGCGGTTTCCGGCCACGGATGCAGTGGCATATATCGTTGCCCAGCTGGTGGGGGCCCTTTTAGGGAGTTACCTCTTCTACCTCTCGGCAGGCATGGATGCCGTCACCATCGGCGGGCTGGGAGCAACTGCACCGGCATTGGGTGTGACATTCTGGATGGCGATTCTCGCAGAGACCATCGGCACCTTTGTCCTGATGTTAATCATCATGGGTGTTGCGGTGGATGAACGGGCGCCACCCGGGTTTGCCGGCCTGATCATCGGTCTTACGGTGGGAGGTATCATCACCACCATCGGCGGGCTGACCGGTTCGTCCCTGAATCCCGCCCGCAGTTTCGGCCCTGCGGTGGGTGACCTGCTCCTGGGCGGGCCTGATGTGATGGGGGTGTTTCCCATCTATATCATCGGTCCCATCCTGGGGGCACTCATTGCTGTCTTCTTCTACGACTGGGTCGTAAAAGAGGACTAAAATACACTATTTTATGGAAAATTATCTGTATTCGCGCTGTTCTGCACAATATCGCATCAGCCAGGCGACACCATCAGATGATGGATGCACTTCAGTAAACGACTCCATTGCATCGACACTGACTCCGCTGTTGATCAGGTATGCCAGGTAGCCCGCCGCAGCAGATGACTGCGGAGAGGCTTCATAAAATCCGGTCATCCGCCCGGTTGTGTTGTCTGTCATCAACAGTGATCTGCCGGTATGGCGTTCCGGGACGAGCCAGAATGAACCCGGCCCTGCCGGTGACGGGATCGTGGTGCCGTTCTCTTCTGCATCCGGGTGGAGGGCAATGGAATGTTCATGGCGCAGCTTAATTGTCTGTGGAATACAGGCGGGCGCAGGTTTCAGGGGCAGTCCGAGGATGGCATCGGCTGCGGCCCGGCCTTCCTGCCGTGCCAGGGGAGTGAGATACGGTGGGGCCGTCACATCGCCTGCCGCATAGACATTCGGGACACTCGTCTCCATCCGTTCATTCACACGAATTTCTCCGCCCGGCCCGAGGGCGATGCCTGCAATACCGTCTGTCCGGGGGACAAGACCTGCTGCAATGAGCACGGTGTCACATGGGATCACCTCTTCGTTCCCGTTGGCCCGGAGACGCACGCCGGTGACGCTGCCGGTGCCTTCAATGGCAACAACTGCCGTCTCCTCGCGGATATGCACTCCCGCAAGATCCCGCCGGGCACCGGTGATCAGCTGGTCGGGGAACCCGCGAAGGAGTGTGCTTCGGGCCACGACCGTCACATCTGCTCCTGCGACACGGAAGATGTATGCGTATTCGGCCGCGATGACCCCGCTGCCGATGATCACAATCCGTTGGGGTGAACGCCTGAGGCATGGAAGGGAATGGAGGGTATACACTCCGTCCAGTCCGGTCCCCGGAATGGCGGGAATACGGGGGACCGATCCGGTTGCAATGAGGACTGCCTCTGATTCATACTCAATGCCGCCGGCATACACCCGGTTCCCCTCAACGCGGGCGTGGTCACTGATGACGGTGACGCCTGCCTCCGTTGTCTCGGTGCCAATGACGCCTGCAATCGTTTTCTGGACGTCTGCCATCCTCTCCTGCAGGCAGGCATAGTCGATTTCCGGTGCGGTATCGGTGATCCCGAGCCGGTGAAGTGTCCGTGCTTCGTCACAGGCGCGTGCCGCATCATTCTGGGCGCATATGACCATGCAGCCCTGGTGCAGGCACTGGCCGCCCAGCCCCTCCACCCGGCTGTCAAAGAGGCTGACCTCTTTTCCGTGTGCAGCAAGGCGCATCGCTGCAATCCGTCCTGCAGGGCCTCCGCCGATGACTGTGATCATGTGGTGCATCCCCCTCTCTTCAGAGGACCTCTACCCCGTCGTCCATGGGTATCTCAAGGAGGTCGCCTGTGAACGCATTTATTTCAGCTATTCGGCTGCCGCGAATCTGCCAGACAGGGACATACACAATCTCGGAAGATATGGATATATTCTGCGGGTCGGGCGAGAAACTGCGATCTTCATAGAATATCGCGTCTCCCTCACACTGGCTGATACGCACCGTCTGGGAGAGTTCTTCGATGAGGCTGGAGAGCACCCGCTCTTTGATCTCGTTTTTGGTAAGTTTGGGCGGCAGTATATCCGCATCGCCGGGCACTGCCTTCGTCTCGGTTATTTCTGCGTTGAAGTCTCCTTTCATGCCGTTAATGGCGCTCATCACGCCGCTCTCCTCACGCTCAAAACTGATGATGTGGCTCTTGTATATTTTCTCCCCGTGGCTCTCTGCCCGGTAGGACCAGTAGGGAATAAACCGCAGGGCGGCAGTCCCCTTTATCCCGGAGGTGGCCTGTGCCCGGGCGGCGGTGATCGTCACCGGCAGGTGCGGAATCTCGATGCCGGGTTCGGGCTCAGGTTTAGGTTCCTGTTCTGCATGTGTCAGCCCCGCTGCACGGGGGACGGCGGTCTCTGCAGACGCGGAGAGAGGGAGGTTCACATCCCTCCCCTGTATATAGTCGCCTATGGCGTGGCCTAAGGTCTCGGTAAGTTCCCTCTCCCCCCAGACGGTGCAGGACTGCACCGGCACCGGCGGCGTGAACGATACCAGCAGTTTTTTGCAGAGCACAGGGCCTGAATCAAGGCTGAACCGGTATTTCAGACGGTCAAACTCCTGTATCTCATCGGCATCTTCAGAACAGAGGATCACAACACACTCATCACCGCGGAACGCAGAGAGGTCTACTGCCCCATCGCCGTCATCCACCTCATATGATGCGGCTTTGAATATCCATTGAACAACGTCTCGGGCCCTTCGGGGAATCATTAAAGGAAACTGTTGGGTCCCGGATACAACAAACTTTCCGGTATTGAGGTGTTTTTTCCCTATTTTCCTCTCAGGGGATGGGGACATGCCCTCTGACAAAGTTCCAGTATCCGGTAAAGAGGCTCACAAATCCCGGCGACTCTGAATAGAGTGCACTGGGGACGTTGGCATTACTCACAAATGCCATCACCCGCCTGCGGTCGATGATGATGATGCAGGGCGGTTCCTTCTCCCCCGGCACGTTCACCGGATGTGGGATCATTCCTATTACCAGTTCCTGCGCATTCGTCGGGATGTCATCACGTCCCTGGCTGCCTGTGGTGATAATCTCCACCGTGACCTCCGGGCCCAAGGCTCTGATCGCATCCCGGATGGGTCTTGTCATGAGGGTTTTGCCATTTATAATGGCCACCTCTGACTCCGCAGACCGGATCTGGTCAACCGCCCGGCTGTTGAGATTCTCAATCCCGTGGATGTTCCAGATCATCTCCTGGCGTTCCGCGTGGTTCATGCTGGACCGCTCTTCATAGATGGCAGTCAGTTCATTCTTTACGGCCGCGGAGTCCTGCGTGATGCGCGCAATAAGGCTGTCGATGGCCTCATCCGGCGGGGTGGCTGCAAAGCGTTTCGGGGATGCGGTGGTGACATTGACCACTTGTTTTTTGCTGAGTTTATCCAGTACAGGGTAGACAGATGCTCGTGGAACCCCCGAAATCTCGTGTATTTCGGTTGCAGTCGCGCCGTCGACCTGAAGGAGTGCGATATAGACAAGGCTCTCATATTTTGTCAGACCCAGGGATTTCAGGTGCTCCTGTATCATTGTGGTGCTGGGGGTAGTCTTAGCCATTGGCATAGGAATATATAATGAGAATGCAGATAAATGTTGTTACAATTACAACAACAGTGATATTATGAATCTTTCACGGACTGCAATCATGGGAATTGTCCTCATTGTGTGCCTCTGTGCACCGGTGATGGCAGCAGAGAAGGTGATCTCCGGGCCGCCCGATCTGCGTGTCGGTATTGAGGGCAGTAACGAATACTATCCTGACACGATGGTGACGATCCCGGTGAAGGTGGAGAACATCGGAACAATTGATTTCTCCTCACAGAATCCGGACAATGTTGCCCGGGAAGACCGCCCAAACACCGCCAAAAATGTGGTTGTCACTCTTGGTGATGGCACAGCACCGGTCTCAGTCAAGACCGATTCACAGCTTGTGGGTGACATCGCAGGCGGTGCACGGACGATGGCACCCTTCGAGGTCAGAATCAATGATGGCGCACCTGCGGGGACCTATGTCCTGCCGGTCACTCTCGAATACACCTACCTCTATCATGCAAATGAGTTCAGCAACGACGCACTGAAGTATGAATACCGGACAAAAGAAGAGACCCTCTCCCTTGAGATTGTCATCAAACCGGATGTGCAGGTCACAGTCCTCTCCGCGGATGTAACCGAACTCAATGCCGGCACTGAAGGCTACCTGGCAGTTTCCGTGCAGAACAGCGGGCAGGACACGGGGCAGCAGGCAACACTCATTCTGAGTTCTGTCTCAGGAAGCCCGGTCGCCCCTACAGACGGCAGTTACTTTATCGGTGAGTTTGCACCCGGTGAGACGGTAACCGCGAACTTCAGGGTGGCTGCATCAAAGGATGCCTCAGGCTCATCATACCCGATGAATGTCGTCGTCACCTACGAGAACAGTGAAGGCGACAAAGTCACATCAAAGCCGGTGACCATCGGTATCCCTGTGGGTGAGGAGATCACCTTTGAGGTCGTCTCTGAATCATATATGATGTATCCGGCAGAGAAGGGCACAATTGAAGTGGTCTATAAAAATACGGGCGGCGCCACTGCCTACGATGCCATCTCCCGTATCAGTGCGGTTGATCCTTTCACCAGCAATGATGACACCGCATACCTTGGTGATCTGGCACCTGGTGAGACCTTCACTGCCCACTACCACGTCAGTGTCTCGGGTGATGCCACTATCAAGGCCTATGGCCTCGACACTGAGATCCGCTACAAGGACTCCCTGAAGAACAGTGTCATATCAGACCCGATGAAAGCTAAAGTGACCGTCCAGAGCAGAAGCGGCCTTGGGACCGTTCTCACGAACCCTATCGTCATCACTGTGCTCATCTTTGCCATCCTTGGTGCCGGGTACTATCTATATCAACAGCGAAAACAGAAACAACAGTAATGGAACTGTACCGGGATATCGACCTGCCCGAACCGCAGATACGAACAATAGGCCAGATGCGCCCGGTCCTTGCCGAGGCAGGGTGCAGTGCATCCGGCCCCCTCTATTTTATGTTCCGAAACCTTGCCCGTACAGCAGGGGACAGGGATTGGCTGAAGGCCAACAGGATACGGTTTGATTATACGGTCATCCCCCCGATGACCCTGTGCGGGGAATTTGCAAAGACCAAGGGGCACTATCACCCGGCAGCACCGGACGGTAGTGGCTATCCCGAACTCTACCAGGTAGTCTGTGGCAGGGCGGAGTATCTGCTCCAGACACGGGATGCGTCAGACGTGATCGTTCTGCGGGCGGGGCCCGGTGACACGGTCCTCGTCCCGCCGGGGTACGGGCATGTAACCATCAATCCGGCGGATACCGAACTCTGCATGGTCAATCTGGTCTCAGAAGAGTTTGAAAGCGAGTATGCAGCGTATGAAGCATCCCGGGGGGCAGCATACTACCACTGCACCGACGGCTGGAAAAAAAATCCCCGGTATCCGGGTGTGGGTGAGCTGAAATTCAGGGATGCCCCGGAGTTTCCGGAGGCAGGTATTGTCCATGGCAGAGACATTTATGACCTCATCGGCGGGGACTCCCTTGGCTACCTGAACCACCCCGCTGAGTATACAGACCTTTTCCGCCAATTTTGACCCGGTTCATGGAATCTCCAGCAGGTTTGGCGGGGTCATGCGTTTGTGCATGGATGCCTGCACTTTCCCGAGGATGAGCTCTTCCTGTGCGTTTGACGCAGTCCAGTTGTTTGCCTCAAGGGAGATGAGTGCACTGTCAATTGTTGCATAGGTGAGGCCGATCTCCGCCTCATCGCTCTGTCCCGGCCAGAGGCCTGCTGATGGCGGCTTTTCGATGATGGGTGCCGGCACGCCGACTTCCTTTGCCAGTGCATAGACCCGTGTCTTGTAGCAGTGCAGAATGGGCTGGATATCAGCCGCACTGTCCCCGTATTTGGTCGAGTAGCCAAGCATGTACTCTGACCGGTTGGAGGTGCCGCAGACGAGATAGTGCAGACGGTTTGCATGGTAATAAAGTGTTGTCATGCGGATACGGGCCATCAGGTTGCCGCTCAGGTAGGAGTTCTTCTCAAACCCTTCCATGCCTGCAAAGGCGCTGAGCATCGGTTCAATGGGTATCGTTTTGAAGGGTATGTCAAATGCGGCGCAGAGGTCTTTTCCGTCTCTGAGGTCAGCATCCGGGGTGACCGGGGACGGGAGTGCGATACCCAGCACCCGTTCACCGCCCACTGCCCGTGCACAGAGCACAGCGGCTAGGGCAGAGTCTACCCCGCCGCTGATGCCCACAACAAAGCCTTTGGCCCCGGAGGACCAGAGGGTGTGGCGTATCATCTGTTCAATGCGTTCACATTCACATCCAATCTCACAAGTTTGTTTCATTTCAGTTATCTCCTGGTGATGTTATGCGGATGAAGCTCCTGAGTTCATTCCGGGTGCCGATGACGATCATCTCGTCACCTTCCATTAGGATCTGGTCTTTTTTTGGGTGTATCACATACTTCCGGCGCCCGCGGAACCCAATGACCCGCACACCGGTTCGTGCTTCAATACTCTCAACCGTAAGGGGCAGCTCATTCATAATATGCCTGGCTGCGATCTGCTTTCCCTCTCCGCCCGGGAGATCAAGTATGAGATGGATGATGTCAGCAAGAACGATGTTTGCTGCAAGAATTGCCCCGTGGGTCGGGAGATCGACGACATAATCCGCCCCCGCCCGGTAGAGTTTAGCCACTGACTCCGGTTCGGTTGCAACCGAGAGTACCCGCATCCTCTGGTTGAGGGTCCGTGCCATCAGTGTGCTGAATATATTGACATCATCGTCAGACGTCGCGATGATGCAGACCGAGGCATGGCTGATGCCTGCTGCGATGAGGTCCGCTTCTGACTCTCCGCTCCCGTGGATGCCGGGCACCTTGTCTGCCACCGGATCGATGACGGTCGCATGGATGCCGATCTCCTCCAGCTCCGCATATACGGTCCGCCCGATCCGGCCAAACCCGACGATCACTGCATAGGCGTCGGTCTTTCCGGGTATGAGGCTTTCATCGAGAGTGGCATGGACGTCCCCTTCCGCCCCGTGTACAAAGAGGACCATTGACTTGTCGATGACCTCGTTGTCATCCGGGTACATGATGAAGTTGTGTCCCTTCCAGTATGAGACGATCTCAATCGGGTGTTCGTCATTTCCGTTGATATCGCCGACCGTGTGCCCCACGAAGCGAAAGCCTTCGAGTACGGGAAGCATGAATATCTTGCGTTTATCCCCGTCGTCTTCCGCTGATTCCACAGACTGCAGGGTGCAGTAGGGGTTTTCGTCATAGATAGTCTCGAAGAAAGGGCCGGGAATCGCATAGCGGGCAAGACTCTTTCCGGTGACACTCTTTGGGGAGAGGATATACTCAGACCCGGCGTAGCGGAGAAAGCGGTCCTTGGTAATGTCTTCTGCAATGGTGATTATTTTCGCATCGGTCATACCGGTGATCCCCAAGATTATTTTTGCGGCGGTGTGCTCCTCCTCATTGATGATGACATAGTCTGCCTTTCTGATCCAGGCGTTCTTCCACGTCTCCTCATCATTGTATTTGCCCCATATAACCTGCGGCGTGTCCCGGTTCATCCTGAGTGCTTCTTTTGCCCGTTCCTCATCCTCCTCAACGAGGATGATGTCATTATCTGCAATCGAGAGCATGTGAATGATGGACCTGGTGACCTCATTGAAGCCTGCCACAACAATATGGCCGTCCGGACGGATTGTGGTCCGGCGTGGCGGGCCTGCCCGGAAGGCCCGTTCCAGGTATGGGGAGAGCATGGCCGGGATGATGAAGAGCACTGTTGTCACCCCGGCGATGATGATGATGCTGATGAGAAGGTAGGTGAGATCATTCTCTATCGGGAAACCGATGCCATAGCCGACCGTAGTGATGGTCATGACTACAAAGTAGAGCGACTCTATCGGGGTGAGGGTGTAGCCCTCCAGTAGCGGTATTAAGAGGTAGATGAGGAGTGCATAGATGACGATCTGGGCGGCAAGGGCGGTGACATATATGCGCAGGCGCTTTTGCGGCACCACGCCCTGGATGAATCGCCGCAGCAGCTCATGGGGTTTCATCGTTTCCTGTCCTGTTTCACTTCACTGAGGACCGCACAGGTCCGGCACCTGCCGAATGCCGGTTCGCCGCATTCAGGGCAGACTTCAGGGGTGATGGCAGGACCGGTGCTGCGTCCCTGCAGTTCTTCTCCCAGGGCCCGGATCGCGAATTTGGTGGCCGGGTGCTGCCAGGTGTAGTCGTTTAAGAGTCGCCTGACATCACCGCGGAGGGCATTGTGGGCATATGGGCAGCCGTGGTCGGCAAGCGATCCTACATGCAGGTGGGCGTAGAGTGCGACCTCCCGTTCAGGGATCACGGCAAAGGGGCGTATCCGCGGGATCATTCCCGGATTTTCCCGCTGCGTCATCGTCAGGCGTTCGGTGTCCCCCCGGAGGACGTTCATCATCACTGACTGTGCCTCGTCGTCCAGGTTGAACCCGAATGCGAGTTTCGTGCACCCGGCCTCCCGTGCAATGCGGTTTACCAGCCGGCGGCGCAGCACCCCGCAGAATGAACAGGACCGCCGGTCATCCTTCTGGCCCGCTACAATCCCGTCCAGGGTGATGCCATACTCTTCGGCAAAGGATGCCGTATGCCAGGGCACCCCATAGTGTTGGGTGATTGTTTCTGTCTCAGATAGGTCACGGTATCCTGCGATGCCTTCGTCAATGGTGATCGCGTGTATGGAGATATCCGGGCGGTGGCCAAAGGTTTTAATGAGAAAATGCAGCAGAGATGTGGAATCCTTTCCGCCGGAGAGGGCAACGCCTATCGTATCGCCGTGTTCTACCCAGTGGTGTTTACGTATCTCCCGTTTCACACGTGACTCCACGCTATCGGTGAAGTGCTCGCTGCATAGGTGCATTCCTGAGTACCGCTGGTGGATGATCGCCTCCCGGCGGCATTTTGAACAGTTCATGGGGGTATCAATCAAAGATATATCATCTCTCATGTTAAATGCATACTACAATAATGTCGCTCTGTGCTGATGATGTGCGTGACCTTCACCGCTTCGAGATAAAGATCCTGCTTGCCTTGGAACACCTGATGAAACGCTACCGCTGGGTTCCGGAGGATGTGCTCCGTCACCAGACGAAGCTCTCTGAGTCTGAAATGAATTACCGCCTTGGACACCTGATGGGACGGAACATGGTGAAGAGCAGTTCGGTTCCCTATAAGGGATACCAGATGGTCTTCACCGGGTTTGATGCCCTCGCCCTGCACGGTGCGGTGCGCAAAGGCTCTGTCACCTCCCTCGGATGTCTCCTCGGCGTCGGGAAGGAGGCGGCGGTTTACGAGGCGATGGGTATGGGAGTCGTTGCCCTGAAATTTCACCGGATTGGTCAGCAGTCGTTCCAGACGGTTCGCCGGTCACGGAGCTATATGCCGCAGTACAAGCATTTTCCGTGGATATTTGCCTCAAGTTTCTCGGCCCGGCAGGAGTATGACGCTCTTTTTGCCCTGCACGCAGAGGTATCTGTGCCGGTGCCGGTGGACATCAACCGCAATCTCGTCGTGATGACGTTCATCCACGGGGTGCCTATTGCTCAGGCGACCCTGGAGAATCCGGACGATGTCTTTGCAGAAGTGGTGGAGAACGTATCCAGGGCCTACCATCTCGGCTATATTCACGGCGATCTCTCGGAATTCAATGTCATGGTGGACGGGAAGGATCTCTGGCTGATTGACTGGCCGCAATGGGTCGACCCCTCCCACCCGGCAGCAGCAGAGATCCTGCAGCGTGACATCAAAAATCTTTGTACCTACTTTACCCGGAAGTACCGGGTCGGTGCGCCGGTGGAAGAGACACTTGCGCAGGTGGTCGGGTGAAGGTCTTTGGTCTCGGTGTAATCCGTGAAGACGGGCGGGAACGTGGGGCATCCGGGGTGAAGCGGGATGGATGACCGGGCCCTCGTCAAGGCGATTCGTGCGATCATCGGGACTGCGGCGACAGATGACGACTGTGCGGTCATCGACGACGGTGACAACTACCTCGTGATGTCGACCGACATGCTCCATGAGACGACCGATTTTCCGGCAGGGATGACTGATTTTGAATGCGGCTGGATGGCTGCTGCGGTGACCCTCTCTGATGTGGCGTCGATGGGGGCTCTGCCCATAGCTCTTTTGCTTGCAGCAGGTGTGGACCGTGCCGACCGCGTGGAAGAGATCATCCGCGGTGCTGACGAGTGCTGCCGTGCATACGGCTGCCGGCTGATGGGCGGTGACATGGATGCCCATACCGAGTGTACGCTGGTCTCAACCGGCCTTGGCCGGGTTTCGCCCGCATGTCTGGTGAGGCGGCGTGGGGCACAGCCCGGAGATATCGTGGCAGTGACTGGCGTACCCGGCCGGGCACAGGCAGGGCTGGACGGGTATGTGGAGCACTGGAAGGCACTCGTTGTGCCCCGGCCGGGTGTCTTTGAGGGGCAGGCCCTCGGGCGTGCCGGGGCAACCTCTATGATGGATGTCTCTGACGGGCTCTCCATATCACTGCACGACCTTGCCGAGGCATCCGGGGTAAGGCTGGATGTGAGAGAGGCGGTGATTCCCCGCCCGGAGGGTGTGCCGGCTGAGGATGCGGCCCGCTACGCCCTCTTCGGAGGCGGCGACTTCGGCCTCTTGTTCACCTGCCCGGCGGCGGTGTTCCCGGTTGCAGGGGTGGATGCGATATGCATCGGCCGGGTCGTGACCGGTGCAGGGGTTTTCCTCGACGGTGTGGCGCTGGAGAAGGCGGGGTATTCGCATTACTGGGAATGAGGCAAAAAAACAGAACCTTCTCAGAAAAACCCATCTCCAGTAAAAAACCCGAAACTGCTCATTTTTGTGATATTCATCGCTTCTTTTATCCGGCCGCATCTTCCCGGAGATGCCTGCGATAGTCTGCTCCCACCATGATGCCAATGATGATCACGCCGAAGATCGTGATCGCAAGCACCATGAGAATGATGGCGGGTTTGGTGAAGTTTGTGGTGACCACCAGAAGGGCCGCCGATATATTCCTGAACCCGGTGCCAAAGCCGAGGACCGTCTGTGTCTCCTGCAGAGGTCCGCCGGTGGCGTATCCGATGGCCCAGGCGCCGAGAATAAAGATGACGGCGACAACGGCCCCGCCGGTGCCGGTGAACATGGAAAAGAAGTCGCCCAGCCGTGCGAGGAAGGCAATCCCGAAGATGAGGGAGATGGCCACGATGCTGAGATTTGTGATGGCGTCCGCCACAGGAACCGCTTTTTTTGCAAACGATTCAAAGCGGGCCCGGATGCCGAGGCAGATGATGAGCGGGATGAGCATAAAGACAATCAGCGAGAATGCTGTGGCACCGGGGTCAACGGCCACTCCCGGCAGAACAAAGGGTATCACCAGGGGGAGGTAGACAACCGTTGCGACCAGTGAAAATATCTCTGCTGCAAAAAATGGCAACAGAAAAACAATGGACCTGGCGGGATTTGAACCCGCGGCCTCTACGTTGCGAACGTAGCGATCTACCCCTGATCTACAGGCCCGTTCTGAATTATTCCAAAATAATATTGGTGGGGGTGATTATCAGTTTCTACAGGATAATCTCGATGTCGAGCTTCTCTGCAAGTTCCTTGTAGCGGTTACGGATGGTCACTTCAGTGACCCCCGCCACCTCAGCCACTTCACGCTGGGTCCGGCGTTCGCCGCCCAGAATGGAGGAAATGTAGATGGCAGCTGCGGCGACACCGGTCGGGCCCCGTCCGCTCGTGAGTTCACGCTCGCCTGCCTGCCGGAGAATTTCAACCGCACGCGACTGAACCTCTCCTTTCAGGTTCAGGCCGGAGCAGAACCGCGGGACATAGTCAATCGGTGAGGTGGGGAGCAGTTTTAACCCGAGTTCACGTGAGATGAACCGGTAGGTCCTGCCGATCTCTTTTCTTGAGACACGGGACACTTCTGCAATCTCGTCAAGGGTACGCGGCACATTGCACTGGCGGCATGCTGCGTAGAGGGCAGCTGCAGCGACTCCTTCAATGGACCTGCCACGGATAAGGTTCTTGTCGACTGCGTCACGGTAGACGACCGCTGCTGTCTCACGGACGTTTCGCGGCAGACCAAGAGCCGATGCCATCCGGTCCAGTTCAGAGAGTGCGAACGCAAGGTTTCTCTCTGTTGCGTTTGAGACACGGATACGCCGCTGCCATTTGCGCAGCCGGTAGAGCTGTGCACGGTTCTTTGATGAGATGGCACGGCCGTATGAGTCACGGTTCCGCCAGTCAATCATCGTGGAGAGACCTTTGTCGTGAATGGTAAAGGTCATCGGTGCACCGACACGTGACCGCTTCATCCGCTGGTCATGGTCGAATGCACGCCATTCGGGGCCGCGGTCAATGACTTCATCATCAAGGACAAGTCCACAGTTCTGGCATACCAGTTCTGCTCGTTCGTTGTCCTGTATCAGCTGGCGGCTGCCGCACTCGGGACAGACGGTTTTGGTCGACTCTTCCGTCCGTGCTTTGACTGCCTCCTGCGCTTCTGTGGTCCGTTTTCTGAGTGTTTCCCGCTGGGACTGGAGTTGTTTTAATTTTTCAATTTCCTGCATGATTCATCATCCTATTTCTGTATACAATTCGTCACCCACGCTGCATTCGCACTGACCTTTGCAGACAACAAGGGCATACGGTGTTCTGATATTGCCGAACACTTCTACCAGTTTTCCGACAGGTTTTTTTCGCCGGTCAACAACCTCACTGTGGAGGCGTGGTAACTGTCCTGCGTCGATTGTGATGACGGCACAGTTTTTGCCACAAATATTCTGAACCTGACCTACGACCTTCATGATATAATACCTTCCAAAAATCCGGCACCCTGTGGGTTCGTAACTATTATAAATTGATGCCTATTTTATTTAAAGATTGGCATAAGCGTTATATATCGAGACGATTTGTTTTGGGGGTGATGCATGGTATTTCGCATGCAAATACCCGGTATATGGCTCTTGTGTTTTATCCAGATGCACCGGTCACCGGGCAGGAATCCCGTATGCGCGCTTTTTCTAAAGGAAGGGAAGGTTCTTTCCGGAGAGAACTGAGTGGCTCTCCGCTTCAGTGAGGCCCGCGCCGCGTGCAACCTGCATCCGCTCTGTCATTCCCATCAGGTCAGACGGTGCGTGGGTATCCGAATTGACTGCAAGCAGGCATCTCTCTTCTCTCGCCACGCAAACCACATGACCGTTTGTCCGGTTATGTCCGCCCCTCGCTGTGATCTCAAGTGCTACCCGGTTTTCACGGGCCATTTGGGCGTCTGCTAATGATATGAGGCCGGGATGAGCCAGTATGTCAACATCAGCGCAGGCACAGGCTGCGGCATTGGTCCCCGGTGCCACGGGTTCTGTGGTTGTCTCGCCGTGCACAATGATGATGTCGGCCCCGGCATCCCGTGCCTCATGGGCAAGGAGTGGAATTTCCACCGGTGGTACGTGGGTTATTTCAACGCCGACGAGGAGACGGATTCCATGTGCCCGGGCGGTCTCGCGCATCGGGTCAAGGGTGCGGACAAGGGAGGTGGTATTCGAGCGGTCGGCGTGATCCGTGATGCCGATCGTCTGGTATCCCAGCACTGCCATCCGGCGGATCAGCTCGGCCGGGAGCAGTTCGCCGTCAGAGAAGATGGTGTGGGTGTGGAGATCGTACATGTTGCACTCCTGTTTTTAGAGTTTCTGTGCGATTTTTTTCATCAGTTCTTCCTTGCTCCCTTTCCACCCGACAATGACTCTGCCGTCCTGTTTCCACCAGTACGCAGGATGGGAGGCTCCTTCCTCAATCCGTGCAGAGAGGCCTGCCTTCTTGGCAGCCTTGTGGATTGCCCTGATTTGGGGGGTCTCCCGTGCCATTTCATGGGCTACCCGGCGCCCCTGGCTGCGGGTGAGGGCACTGTCAAAGTAACATGGATAAAGTGTCCGCTCAGGATTCATACATTAGATATGTCTGTGTGAAGGTATTAAACGATACTTTGCCAAACCTATACGTATGCACCACATTGACGTCAGTATCGAAAAGGACATCTTTGAAGCAAACAACCGCCTTGCTGCGAAGAATCATGACACACTTGCCGCAGCAGGCATCCGTGCCTTTGACCTTCTCGGTGCCATTGGCTCTGGAAAGACTTCGCTTGTGGAACGGCTGGTGCCTATGCTGAAGGAACGCGGGCTGAATGCAGGGGCCATCGCAGGTGATGTCTATGGGGATGACGACTTCCAGCGGATTGTTGCGACCGGCGCTCCTGCGGTGAACGCAAATACCGGCAAGGAGTGCCATCTGGATGCCCACCTTGTGGGACATGCCATTGGGCACCTTCCCTTAGACGAGATTGACATTCTCTTCATAGAAAATGTAGGAAACATGGTCTGCCCGACTGATTTTGCCCTCGGCGCAGAGAAGCGTATTGTCGTGGTCTCCACCACTGAGGGTGATGATGTTGCAAACAAGCACCCGATGATGTTCCGTGAGAGTACAATGGCTGTCATCAACAAGGTGGATCTGGCAGAATACGTCGGCTGTGACGTGGCCCGGCTGGAATCCGACATTCACCGGTATAATCCGGAGATGCGGGTATTCCTGACCAATATGAAGACAGGTGACGGGATGGAAGCCCTTCTCGATGAGATCCTCAGATGATCAGTGGAATTAAATAGCTACAGGAGCTATATTTATAGACTTCAGAGAAGGGCTTACGCCCTTCCGAATACATTTCATATAATTCAGGTGTTTTAAATGCAGTGGCATGGCAGATCAGTTCGGAAAGAAACCGGTGGCAGAATCCGGTTCGCACGGGGTAAGAGGAGTAGCGAGATTGGCAGTTCGCCTGCTGATTCGCATATCGGCGAGGACCGCACAAAAATTATCCGCACAATGGGAGCAAACCAGAAGATTCGGGTACTGCGTGCACAGTACGCAAATGTGGCAAACCAGAAGAACGGTGAAATCCGCCGGATGGCAATCGAAACCGTTGACAAAAACACGGCAAACCCGAACTTCGTGCGGCGAAACCTTCTCACGAAGGGTGCCATCATCAAAACTGAGATCGGTGATGCACGTATCGTAAGCAGGCCTGGTCAGGACGGCGTCATCAACGCTGTTCTTATCTAACAATCATTTTTTTTATCGTTCATCTCATCTGAGCGTATGCTTTTATTATGCATATAATCTAAAGACTGGTGTAATGCGCAGAATATATCATCGTTTTCCGATGAGAAACGATCTGGTTTTTACCATACAGCGCCCGTTCATTGATGTGGTGTCCACAATACTTGCCCTGCATGGGATGCATGAGACCGGGCGGACACCTGGTGGGGAGATGGTGCAGATTGATTTCAGTGCAGCAGTGGCGGAGAAGAAGGTCACCTTTGTGGCGGTTGACTACATCCCCGACCTGCTTAATACGATTACAGAAGTGGTTGATTTTCAGATTGAACTCAAAGAGGCGACACTCATGTCAGACCGGCGTATTCCACGTTCAAGGAATGTCTTTCTTCTTCGTATCGCAGAGTCCGGGATGGCCTGTGAGTGTGCGGTAGTGAAGACCAGTACCATGACCGGCCTGGATGCACTGGACCTCAGGACTCTGATTGAGGGTGCGGTATAAGTGGCCCTGCGGACTGCTGTGGCAGCGCCCTTCAGGCATATGCACCGGGACCGGCTGCGCCGCCCTGAATTCATCTATTTTCTTGCAATCGACCGGCGCTGGATGAACCGTGATCAGGCGGGTGCACTCATCACGATTGCCCTGCGTGAGGGCCTTCTGCATGAGGAGGGGGGCGTACTGGTGCCTTCCTTTAATCCGGCAGAGGTGGAGATCCCGCTGGGATTCCGTCCGTCAGAGGATATCTTCGTGCAGGGTGAAAATTATTGTGAGACCCTGGTGGTCCGTATCGCCGAGTCACGGAGTGTGTCTCAAAAAGAGGTGGCTGCAGAGATAAACGCCCTCGTCAACGACCGGTTTGACGGTCGCCTGCTCCCTGAGGCCGGTGCGGTAATCCTTGCCCGGAAGTATGGGGTGCCGTTTGAGGATCTCATCGAAAAACTGCGTGAATCACTACGCGGTTCCGGCTGCTGAATGTAAAATCGGCAAAAAAGGTATTAAAATTTTTTCAGGGTTACTCTGCTGCCTCTTCTGCAGGAGGTGCGAAGTAGTCCTTCAGGCTCTTTTCGCCATATTCAACGACCTTTGCATTGATCTGGACAAAGTCACCATTGATCTCCGCTCCGCGGATGGTCATTCTTCTGCGCTGCCCGTGGTAGGTGGGGCGGAAGCCGGCGCCATTTGCAAGGAGAAGTTTCCTCCGGGTGAGACCGGGGAGGTCGCGGCGTGCGGGGATGCCGGTCTTGTCGGTTGCCCCGGTGATTGCGATCCGGTATCCTGCAAATCCGAGTGCATCGCCTGCAATGATGTCGCCTACGCTCTTGCCAATGAGGCTGCCTGCCATGCCGCCGGTCGCCTCAATCTTGTATGAAATGCCCTCCTGTGGGTCAGAGAGAACTACTTTGAAGTCTGCCATATTGTAATGCTCCTTTCTGAAAGTGTCTATTATGTTTGTTTGAATGCTATTAAAAATTGTGGAGTCCGGATGTATGCCGCCCCGGCGTGTTACTTGCCCCAGAACGGCCGTTCCTTACGTTTAATTCGTGTATACTCCTCCAGAACGTCGATCATCCCTCCGGTGAGGTGGGTGGTCATCTCTCCCTCCAGCACCTTGACATGGTGTTCGGGAATCTCGACATAGAGGTCATCTCCTACGTTTATCTGGCGGCCGACCGTTGGGCCTTCAATGGAGATTGCCACTTCGGCTCCCTGGTCTGCCTCGTTGGTATTCTCCTGTCCTATCTTCATCTGTTTAATCCGGCCGATTCTCTTCCCTGACGGGAGGACGAGGTTGACGCCTGCCTGTAGTTTTCCGGCCAGTACGCGGACACCGACCACTGCCGGGTTGGACTGCCGGAAGACACAGTCCGGGAGGAGAGTGATCTTGGCCGGCAGGATGAGTTTCTCAAAACTCTTCTTATGCATGAGGCGGCGTGTCTCCTCTTCCCAGTCTATGTAGTCATCGATGAGATGGTAGATGACGTCTGACTCAAAGAGGCGCACATGGCCCATCGCATGTTCGGCAAGGATATCGATGGCATCCGGGAGTATGGTGGTGTTGAAGGCGAGGATGACAGAGTAGAGGGGGTCTTTGATGGTGGAAACCTCCACGATGTCATGCCGGGAGATCGGGCCGACCTCTGCACGCATGATGGGGATCTTGTGCTCTTCGAGTTCCTTGGAGAGCGCTTCCAGAGCACCGATGGTGTCGGCCTTGATGAAGATTCCTTCATCTGAGAGGTTCACCTGTATGTCCTGCATCTCGTGGATGACGGAATCAACAATCTCCTCGCGGTTGCCACGCACTACGCGGAGGGGTGAACCGGCGACGGCCCCTTCCAGTTTCGGTGCGGAGACCTTGATACCGGATGCGGCGGTCACCTGTTTCACCCGTTCAAACCGGTCTTCTGTGAGAATCTCCTGCATGGGCCGGGGTTTTAACAGGGAACGGACCTTTGTCTCGATGACGCCGCGTTCCCCGCCGACCACGATCTCGTCCCCCACATTCAGCTGGCCGTCAATAAGGATGACATCAAGGGTGGTCCCGAGGCCCCGTTCCTCTTTCACCTCCAGGACTGTGCCATACCCGGGTCCGGTGGTGGAGAGGGTGAGGTTCTCTGTCAGATATCGCTGTGCAAGGCCAATCATCACCATCAAAAGGTCCGGGAGGCCTTCGCCGGTGATGCCGGAGATGGGTACAATTGCGATATTGCGGGCGAAATCCCTGACCCGGTCAAAACGGTCGCAGTTGAATCCCATCTCTGAGAGCTCACCGACCAGTTCATAGGTCTTTGTCTCAATTATCCCCTGCACCCGTTCATTCTGATTTGCGTAGGTCTTCAGGAAGGGTGCATTCTCCTGCACCCTCCAGCCGTGGATACGGTCGATCTTTGTGGCAGCGATGACGAACGGGGTCTTGAAGTTTCGGAGAATCTGGAGTGCCTCTCTGGTCTGCGGCTGGAACCCGTCGTTGATGTCCACCACGAGTATGGCCATGTCAGCAAGTGCGCCGCCGCGTGAGCGCAGTGTGGTGAAGGCATGGTGGCCGGGTGTATCGATAAACAGCAGTCCGGGAATGTCAAACTCTGCCGTATCGCTGGTGCTGCTCATCTTTCGGATCGCATCCAGGGGCACAATGGTTGCCCCGATATGCTGGGTGATGGCACCTGCCTCGCGGTCCACCACCGATGAACCACGTATTCGGTCCAGTAGTGATGTCTTTCCATGGTCTACATGTCCCAGTACGCAGACCACTGGTGTACGAATGGATGATGCAGCCTCTGATGTTTTCGTCTTCTTTTTTGCCATGCGTTCCGCCCTCTGTCTCTGGTATTGTTATTTGAAAAAAAAATTATCAATTCATCCGCCGCTCTTCTGGTATGCACCGTTTTGCGGCGTTTTCATATAAATAGTTCACCTGAAGTATTAATGGTGTTCGTGTGGGTGGTTGTGATGCGGACTTATCTGCAGGCTAGTGATGCTCCGTTTTTGTGTTTCAGGGCACTCCCGGGTATCCCGGAAGGGTGGACAGATCCAGATCCAACTCCGGTGGAGGGTAACTTCAGGTACAGCTGCAGGGAATGGGTGGGGTTTCAGGCTTCTCCCATGAGCAGCCCCGACCGGGCGCGCCATGGGCACGGGTCCGTATGGCAGTCTTAGCTCGGGATATGTGCGGCCTTTGTGGTGGTTGCACATCTGTGGTTTTGAACGTGGTGCCACGTTATGGGTGATGAAGGTGGGTGATCTGTGGGGATATATGCCTGCGATGCAGCGGGGATTCGTTTAGATACGCCACCGTCGGGTTTGTTTGCACTGTTATTCCCGGTCTGATGCCTGTCATCGCGGGTGTCCCTGTTCTCATGTTGAATTGCGTTTTTTCCTCTCTGCTGTGCCAGAACAGATTGGATAGATTAATTACTGCGAATGTCAAAATAAGAAAGGCATCTTGCCGGGGTAGGGTAGTGGTTATCCTCAGGGATTGTGGTTCCCTGGACTCGGGTTCAAATCTCGGCCCCGGCCTCTTTGTTTTTTCCCGTTCGTTTATGGCGAGTTCTTTCGGTTCGCAACTGTCCGGTGTCGGTGTCCGCGTTGAAATTCTGGTTCTGGAAGGAAATTGCCGGTTCGTTTCCTCTGCATGAGGGGGTTTGGGCCGGGAATATTTCAGTCTCTTTTGATCTCCCGTGCAATTGAACAGAAATACAACTCCCCGTCTGCCTTCACAAAGGTTCGGGAGAGGTCAACATCAAAGATGGTGCCGTCACGCCTGCGGTGAATCGATGTGGTCCGTTCTTTTCTGCCGGGTTCTGGTTCGTTCCACATCCTGTCCCATGCCTCCCGGGTGAGGGAGGGGTTTACGTCAAAGACGGTGCACTCTGCAAGTTCTTCTCTCCTGTAGCCCAAAAATTCCTCTGCAGTCCGGTTTGTCTGGCAGATGCTGCCGTCACGACTGAAGAGGAGGATGGAATCTGAGGCCTGGTCAAAGGCCTGGCGGGTGAAGAGCAGTTTCCGTTCCAGATCTTCTTTTTCTGCAAGGACGGTCATGAGTGCCTGGTTTGCCTGTTGCATCTCTGTTGTCCGCCTCTGGATATTCTCTTCGAGGTTCTGGTGATACTGGAGGACTTGTTCTTCGCAGTGTTTCAGGGCCGTGATGTCACGGCCGGTGGCATGATACCCGGTGATGCGGCCTCCGGGTTCGCCGAGGGGCCGGATGGTCCATGTTTCCCGGCCGGAAGACCCGTCACGGCGGATGGCACGGATCTCTGCTGTCACCGGGCTTTCTCCGGGCAGGAGTGAGGCGATGAGGGTGTCAAGGTGGCGGCGTTCATCCGGCTGGAATGCCGGCAGAAACCGGATGCCTGCCACGCGGTCAGCCGGGCGTCCGGCATGACGACAGAATGCCTCGTTTGCAAAGTCGATGGTCATCGCGGGGGAGATGTGGACGACCCATTCGGTGAGGTCTTCACTGAGTGCGGTGTAGCGTTCTTTCCAGGTATTCCGCTCTTCTTCTGCTGCGGCGCTTTCGGTGATGTCAGTGAAGGTGACGGCACATCCTCCTGCACCGCTCGTAAAGACGATGGGGATGAGCTGGATGGCCAGGTCAGTCTTCTGCCGGTTTTGGGTGATGCAGATGTGGTATTCTCCCGGCGTGCCTGCCACTGCGTCCCTGCATTTCGTGAGGAAGGTGTCATCCCTGAAGAGCGGGGCGGGCACTGCTGTATGGGGGGTGTAGTCTGCCTCCTCCGGGGGGTGGAGGAGGCGTGCAGCCTCAGGGGTGGCCTCTGCCACCTCCAGGCGGCCTGTCAGGCAGAGGCATGCGGGCGGCGTGACGAGGGTAAGGGCCTGTACCGGCACCCTTCGGGCGGGGAAGTAGGCCTTTGCCGGCCCCATGCGTTTGCGGTCGGCCTCTCCGGTGGCAACCAGCATGTCCAGGTACCTGGCCGCGGTATTGCGGTGCATGCCGAGAGTGTTGGCGATCTCGGTGATGGTCATCCCTGTTGGCGATTTATGCAACAATTGGCGTATTGTCTCTGTTTCTTTCCAGTCTGGCGTCATCTCTCTCCTTCTCTGTGTTTTCAGTCGGCCCGTTATGCAGTGCATATGTGTTGTGCCTGAAGAATATTTATACAGAATTGCGCTAATAGAGGTATGGCAATGCACTGCATTGGCAGTTGTCCCTCTCCTTTTTGGTCTTCATACATCTCAGGGAGGGGGTCAGCACAGCAAGAAATATACATGATTAATCATGTAGGTGGGATGAAATGTCAGGTTCATTTGATGTGAAACTCGAAGAAACGGTCTACCTCCCTGACCCTTCGGTCCGTGAACAGTCGTGGATAGGCGACTATGATACTGAGTACAAGCGCTTCCTCCGTGATCCGGATGGGTTCTGGGAAGGGATAGCGGATGAACTCGAATGGTTCAGGAAGTGGGACCACGTAAAGAAGTGGAACCCCCCGTACGCGGAGTGGTTCACAAACGCACAGCTCAATATCACCCATAACTGCCTTGACCGGCATGCGACAGGTGAAAGGCGCAACAAGGTGGCTCTCATCTGGCGGGGTGAGGAAGAGGGGCAGGAGCGGGTGTTCACCTACCGCCAGCTCTACCGGCAGGTGATGCGGTTTGCAAGTGCCCTAAAAAAGATGGGCATCGAAAAGGGGGACACGGTCTGTCTCTACATGCCGTTTGTGCCTGAGCACATCATCGCCATCCTCGCGTGTGCGAGAATCGGTGCGGTTCACAACATCGTCTACGGCGGGTTCGGGGCGTCGGCACTGAACGCCCGCATCCGTGATTCAGGGGCAAAACTGGTAATAACGGCAGATGTCGGATATCGCCGCGGCAAACGTGTGGCACTGAAGGCAATCGTTGATGATGCGGTGGTCAATGCCCCGACAGTGGAGAAGATCATTGTCCTCCGCCGGTCTGATCCGGGCCCGGAACTCTTCAGTGAGATGGAGGTGGACTTCTATGAAGTGCTGGAAAGTGGGGATGCCACCTGTGAAGCAACGGTGATGGACGCAGAAGACCCGCTTTTTATCCTCTATACGAGCGGGACGACCGGCCAGCCGAAGGGCATCGTCCACACCTGTGCGGGATACATGGTCGGTGCCTACTACACGACAAAGTATGTCTTTGACATGAAGGAGAAGGATGTCCACTGGTGTACGGCAGATCCCGGGTGGATCACCGGCCACAGTTACATCATCTACGGGCCGCTCTCCGTGGGTGCGACGGTCCTCATCACCGAGACCGTGCCGGACTACCCGGATCCCGGCGTCTTCTGGCGCATCATCGAGGACTTTGGTGTGAGCATCTTCTACACCGCCCCGACGGCCATCAGGATGTTTATGCGGGTCGGTGAGGGGTGGCCGGACAAATACAACCTTGACTCCCTGCGGATCATCGGTTCGGTGGGTGAACCCCTCAACCCGGAGGCGTTTGAGTGGTACTACCGGGTCATCGGGAAGAACCGCTGTCCCCTCCTCGACACCTGGTGGCAGACTGAAACCGGGATGCATATGATCACAACGACGGTCGGCGAACCGATGAAACCGGGATTTGCCGGTCGGGCCATACCTGGTGTGGTCGTGGATGTGGTCGATTCAGAGGGCAATCCGGTCGAACCGGGTACAGGCGGTTTGCTGGTCATCAAGGAACCCTGGCCGGCACAGATGCGGGCGGTGAATGGCAACGACGCCCGCTACCGTGCCTACTGGGAGACGATAAACGGCTACTACACGGCAGGTGACCTCGCGGTCAAAGACGAGGATGGCTACATCATGGTCCTCGGGAGATCAGATGACATCATCATCGTCTCCGGCCACAACCTGGGTACCGCAGAAGTGGAGAGTGCGCTCGTCTCCCACGAAGCGGTGGCAGAGGCAGCGGTGATAGGTCTCCCTGACCCGGTGAAGGGCCAGATGGTGAAGGCGTTTATCATCCTTATCGATGGTCACACACCGACAGAGAAGCTGAAGTCTGATCTCATCTACCACGTACGGATGAGCATCGGCCCGATTGCGATGCCTTCTGCAATTGACTTCGTGGACTCGCTCCCGAAGACCCGCAGCGGCAAGATCATGCGCCGGGTCTTAAAGGCACAGGAACTCGGTATGGACCCGGGAGATATATCGACACTGGAGGAGTAACTCCTCCCCATTTTTTGAGGTGAATACGATATGAATGGCAAACAGATGAGCAAAGCGGATCGTCCGGCGGTGATGGTGGCCGGCATGGATGCCGTGAGGGGCCGGTGGGCACTGGTCGGAATCGGTTTTCTCATCAATCTCTGTCTGGGAAGTATCTACTCGTGGAGTGTCTTCGTCGGCCCCCTTGCGGCGCACTACACCGGACTTCTCGGGCGGGAGGTGACTACATCTGAGGTGCTCTTCCCGTTCTCGGTTTTTCTCGCGTGCTTTGCACTTGCGATGCCGCTTGCGGGGAAGTTCATTGACACCCACGGCCCGCGTGCAGCGGTGGCTCTCGGCGGTCTTCTGACCGGTCTTGGCTGGCTGTCCGCCTCGGTGGCGCCGTCGGTCTGGATGCTGTACCTCATGTATGGTGTCGTGGGTGGCGCTGGTGTGGGTATCGCCTACGGGGTGCCGGTCGCGGTTGCCTCCCGGTGGTTCCCGGACCGCCGCGGCCTTGCAGTGGGTGTCACGGTTGCCGGGTTCGGGATGTCGGCTCTGGTGACGGCCACTGTTGCCGGCTATCTGCTGGAGACGGCCGGGGTGATGATGACCTTCCGCATCTTCGGCATCGCCTTTGCAGCAGTCCTGCTCCTCTGTGCGGTTCCGCTGCGGTTTCCCCCCGACGGGTGGCGGCCGCCGGGCTGGCAGCCGCCTGCCGTGGACACGGAACGTAATGCTGCCGGTGATGGTCTGGGCCAAATGCTCCGGTCACGCCGGTTTTACGGCCTGTGGATCTGTTACTTCATCGGCTGCTGTGCCGGACTGATGGCGATATCCATCGCAAAGCCGGTGGGGACAGAGGTGGTGGGGATAACCGGCGGGCTTGCAACGCTCCTTGTCGCCTTCTTTGCCATATTCAACGGCGGCGGCCGGCCGGTCTTCGGGTGTCTGACCGACCGCCTCCATCCGGGGAGAACAGCTGCAATCTCGTTTCTGATGATAGGGGGGGCATCGCTTGCGATGTGGGCGGCCCCGACCGTCCCGGTGTATATCGTCTCGTTTGCGATTCTCTGGGGATGCCTTGGCGGGTGGCTTGCCATTGCCCCCACCGCGACGGCCACCTACTTCGGGACCGCTGACTATCCGCGAATGTATGGCCTGGTCTTTCTGGCCTACGGTGCAGGTGCACTCGTTGGTCCGCAGCTTGCAGGCTTCATCCGCACGGCCACCGGCAGCTGGACGGGTGTCTTCCCGTATGTGGCGGTGATGGCGGCTGTCGGGTGCCTGATTGCACTGACCTTACTCAGAAAAGAGTGAGAGGGACTCTCTTTTTTCTCCCGTACCCCTCCCCTTTTGCTTCGGTTTGCGAAATTTATGAAAAAACAGGAGATATTCTATGAATATTGATCCTTCAGGCATACCGGCGGAGCAGATCCGTTGCCTTCCTGACTGTCTCTCCGTCCTTTCTCACTTCCGCAAGATAGGCGTTAAAGATCTGGTCTGTCACCACGTGCAGGCCCGGCTTAAACATGTCTGCATGCATCAGGAGGTCAAACGACCGTGCCTCAGCTTCAGTCAGGTGCAGGGACTTGTACTCACCTGTATGTGCGGCAAAGGCAGGGTTATCTGCGTCAGGTGTCCGCAGGGCGAGGTCAGCAAGCGGGGTGCCGGGAATTGGTTCTGCAATGGAGATGAAGACATCGTCAAGGGCGTATTGTGCGATGAATTCCTTTGTCTCCTCATACTCTGCTGCAGTCTCGGTGGGGTATCCGACAATAAAACTGCCTGCGACATGCAGACCGTGGGTTCGGCAGGCGTCAATGGCCTCGCCTGCCTGTGCTGCTGTCGCCCCCTTCCCCATCAGACGCAGCACCCGGTCGCTGCCGGACTCCAGACCGAAGAAGACCCAGCCGATGGTGTAGTCGCGGATGGCGTCAAGGACAGTATCAGAGATACAGTCCACCCGGATGTCAGGGGACGAGACGTTCTTCGGTCCCATGATCTCCGCCATCTCCCGGAGCAGATCTGCAAAGGCCTCGTCATTGAGTTTTCCGTCTGCATAGCCATACAGGGACCCGGTCCCACCGGAGACCGAGAGCCGCGTTGCGCCGGCATCCTTGAACGCCTGCACCTCTGCGAGGATCTCATCGAGGGGCCGTGACCGGATATCACGCCCGAAGAACCGGGGCACCTGGCAGAAGGTGCAGGCACCGATACAACCCCGTTGTGTCTCGATATAGGCCGATGCCCCCCGGACATCCTGCATGGCGATATCGGACGGGATGAAAGGCAGCGGACGGGATACCGGGCAGGGCGGTGCCGGGCCGGAGAAGACGATGCCGTCCGGGCCCGTGAAGGCAATCCCCGGTACAGCTGCAGAGATGCCGTCGCGGAGGAGGGCCTGTGCCCCCGCCTCTCCCTCACCGCAGATGACTGCGTCCGGTGCCAGTTCGCCGAGGACCATCTCAGGCACCGCCGAGACAGGTCCGCCGACATAGACTCTGCCCCCTGTCCTGCGATATTCAGAAATAAATGATCTGACCCTTTCGTCCATCAGGTTCTGCGTCGAATACAGACTCAGAAACACTGTATCTCCAGGCGGTGCCTCAAGCGTGCGGGTGAGTGTCACCTCATACCCCGCATCACGTACTATGCCTGCAATGACCATTGCACCATACGTGTACATTCCCGGGGATATGACGAAGATTTTCATTACCACTATTCTTGTTCCCTGTATGATATTAACGATACAGGTTCAGATGTCCGGGCAAAAAAAAGAAGGGATTATTCCTTGCGTGCGGCAAGAATGACCGCACAGGCGCCGAGGGCACCGATCACCGCAAGCATGGGTGCCGGGCTCTGGGTGGCGGTGGGTGTCGGGGCAAGGCTTGCCGAGACAGTGGATGTTGCACCGCTGTTCACCTGCACTACTTCAGACCAGGTGGTGTAGCCGGAGAGTTCAAGGGTGACGGTGTAGCCGCCGGGGATCAGGTCGCTGAGTGTCACCGGTGTGATACCCTTGTTCACATTGTTCAGGAAGACCGTGGCACCGGTCGGTGATGACGAGATGGTGATCGCTCCACTGGTGGATGCTCCGCCGCCAAGGTTGGCGTTCACCGTTGTGGTCTGGCCGGAGTTGACGGTCACAGTCGAGACTGAGTCATCATACCCTGAGAGGCTGACTTTAACAGAGTGACTGCCTGCTGCAATGTTGTTTGCAAAGAGGGCATGACCGGGGTTGGTTGTACCGTAGTAGACACTGTCAATATAGACGGAGGCATAGGACGGGTTTGATGAGACCGAGATGGCACCGGTGGTGGTCTGCGGGTCTGCCGTGAGCGTTGCCGTCACGTAGGTCACCTGGTTTGCATGGATCTGGATGGTGTTTGCCCATTCCCGGTATCCGGGCATGGTGATCTCAAGAGTGTGTGAACCCTTGGAGATGCCGCCGATAGTCCGTGGGGCGGTGCCCTTGTATGCACCGTCCAGGTAGATGTTTGCATTGGACGGGGTGCTGGAAACAGAGAGCGTACCATAGTTCACTTCTGCTGTCAGGACCGCATAGGTGGTCTGTGTCTGTCCGGCGACGATGTTGATCGTATCCCGGTAGTCCTTATATCCTGAATAGGTCAGCCTCAGGTCATTGTTTCCGGCAGGGAGGTTTGAGACCGTGTGCGGGGTTGTACCATAGTAGACACTGTTCACATAGACCGCTGCACCGGATGGGGTGGAGCTGATCTTGATGTTTCCGGTGGTGGGTGCCACCGGATTTAACGTCAGGTAGACAGACCGGTGTTCTCCTGCACCCGGGACTGCGGGGAGGGACGTGGATGCAGATGTGAACCCGCTCTTTTCCGCCCTCACGGTGTGATACGGTGTTGCAGTGGAATACACCCCGACACTCAGGATGCCGCCGGTGGTTACTCCCTTGTATTCTCCGTCAAAGTAGATGGAACAGCCATCGACATTGGTGTAGATGTCATACCACCCCTCGCCACCGCCAATGGAGGCCTCGGCCGCCAGTGCAGCAGGTGCTGCGGCAGCGAGTATAAGCATGCTCATGATGAGCACGTAGAATTTTCGTACCATGATGATCTGTGAACGGTTATTTTGCCGGATATAAATAATCTGCTGTTCTCAGCCCGGATTAAATGAACAATACATCAGTTTTATGGAAATATTACTGGTTTCAGGGACAGGAACTTCCCTGGGTAAAATATGAGTTCAGTCTTTCCCGCGCTCCCGTCTGCAGAGAAAGACACCGCCCAGTATCATGAGTGCACCGGTGGGCAGCAGAAGGGAAGGTGGTGACTGTGTGGGGGCAGGTGAGAGGCTTGCCGAGACGTACGAGGTGGAGCCTGCCTTTACCTCGGTAACAGATGACCACTCCGTATATCCTGCAAGCCGGACAGTCACGGTATGTGAACCGGGTGTCACCTCATTTGAGGTGACCGGGGTGATGCCTGCTTTTGCATTATTGATGTACACATCTGCACCCGTCGGGGAGGAGGTCACTGAGAGTGATCCGTATCCGGTGCCGGAGGGTGTGAGTTCAGCACTCACGCTGGTGGTCTGGCCGGAGTTGACGGTGATCGTTGAGACTGAGTCTGTGTAGCCGGAGAGACGGACCATGACGGTATGGCTGCCTGCACTGACCGCACTGATAACAAGCGGTCTGCCGGGTGACGTCTGGCCTTCATAGGTTCCGTCCAGATAGACGGCGGCATAGGACGGGTTTGATGTGACAGAGACGGCTCCGGTGGTCGGTGACTGCACTGGCACCAGTGTCGGGGAGATGGAGGTGACCTGTCCAGGATAGACTCGCATTGACCCGGTCCAGTCCCGGTAGCCGGGTTTGGTGAGTTCGACAAAGTACGACCTCGCGGTGAGACCACCTATTGTCTGGGTAGTTGTGCCGCGGAAACTGCCGTCCAGATAGACATTTGCCCCGGACGGTGAACTGGAGACTGAGATGGTGCCGTATGAGGTGGACGGCACGAGGGATGCACTCACGGTCGTCGTCTGGCCGCCGTAGACGTAGACCTGCTGAGTGTAGCTGTTATACCCGCTGTGCTCCAGTCGGAGCGTATACTGATTGTGGGTGAGGCTGATCTGCTGTGGTGTGAGACCACGGTAGGCATTATCGACATAGACCGCGGCCCCCGTGGGGGATGAGGTGACCGAGAGTGTGCCGTAGGACGGTGCAATGGACGTCAGGGTGAGGCTCACCGAGTATATGCCTCCCGGCGAGGCGGCAGGCAGATTCGCGTAGGCGTTGTTATACCCCACGCGGGACGCCATTGCCCGGGTGTATGGTGCGGGGGTGTCGACCGTCACCTGGAGATATCCGGATGATGTCCTGCCCATGTATTTGCCATCAAAGTAGATGTCGGCCATATCCACATTGGTGTATATATCATAGTGGGCAATGCCTGCAATCGGCTGTTCCGGGACTGCTGCCCCTGCAGGGAAGACCATCCCTGCGGCAAGGATGCAGGCCATGAGAAGAAGTGCAAACCATTTCATTCTGATCAGACACCTCCTATCCGGCAATGAGTATATATATCTATGGCATGTCTGCTCACTGCAGGGCAGTCTTCTCCACCACATGCATATACCGGTTGAGTGCGGCCATGCCAAGGGCAAGAATACCTGCCATCATTGCGAGCACTACCCAGTGTTCACTTCCTGCAGCGCCGATGGAGAGGAGAACGATCAGGTTTGCCGGGTTTGCAGGCAGGGAGAGGACGCCTATCAGCACCACCACGAGGGCTGTCGAAAAGATGAACTGGGCACTCGTCCGTTCCCGGTAGTGGAGGGCTACGAAGGTGGAGAGGAGGATCATGAGAAGCGATGCCACGCTCACGTGCAGGAGAATCGGCACAATGCCCGCCACATGGATGCCGTTTACCACCATCAGACCGATCCAGACGGCTGCCTGCACCGGCACAATCACAAAACAGGCGGAGACTTTGCCCCATACCATCTCGGCGAAGGTGATGGGGGTGGAGATGAGGGTCTCGACTGTATTATGCTGGAACTCCTCGGTGATCATGTCAATGATCAGTGCTGCAGAGATGATGGCAGGCATGAAGATGAGGAGAGGGATGAGGAGCCCATAGACAAATTCATAGAAGTTTGTGCCCGGCACCTCCGGCGGCAGGGCCACTATGATGGGGTCAGATGATATGCGGTCCGCCCGGATGCCACGCAGGCCGTTTTCATATGCGACAAAGACATCTCTCAGTTTGCTGTTCACAACCGATGACTGGATGTCGTTTTTGATGGTGTAAAGTGTGATCTTCACCGGGTTATCTGCGTCAGGTGCCGTATCCGGCACCCAGATGACCGCACTGAGTTTGCGTTCCTCAAGAGCCGTGACCGCGGTCCGGAGATCCATCTCATAGACGACAAAGTCCCCGCTCTCCCGCAGCAGACCCTCCAGCGGTGAGGGGGACCCGGTGTAGGCGACCGGATACTGCTGCCGCGAGTAGTCAGAGAGGGCGTCCGGGTCATACATCGCGGCGAGGCCTACGATGAGAAACGACGAGAACATGGCAATGAAGAGCTGCAGAAGAATTGCGAGGATAATGGTCTTCTCGGCATTGATGGCCCTGAGCTCCTTTTTTGTGATGACGTATACATGCCGCAGGTCCATTCTCAGATACCTCCTGTGATAAAGTAGAGATTATAGGCCCCGTGGACGACGGATGCGATGACGAGTGCGAGCGGGTAGCATCTCTTCCCGAAGATTTTCAGGAGGGAGGTGGTGATGAAGGCACCGGTGAAGTGTAGGGTGAGAGGCAGCCAGAGCACCTGCAGGCTCGTGAAGAGGGCCGCGCCGAAGACGGACTCAGAGATCTGGGCGATGGTGGCAAAGAGGAGGAGTTTCTCACCCAGGAGGAACCCTGCCATCACCGCAAGGGAGGCGAAGGTGACATTTCTCCACGTGAGAAATGCCGGCCGTTCCACGGCAATTGCATAGATGCCAATCGATTTTGCCCACTCCTCAATGAATGCCGCCGCAAAGATGAGGGCCACAAGGGAGAGCGGCATCGGGAGGTTGAAGAGGAGTACAAGGAGCATCAGCTGTGCCATCAGAACAAAGGGGATGGAGAAGAGGGTGATCCCGAAGAGTGAGGCAAACGGGTATTTCTCTGATACTGCACTCCCGATGTACTCCCGCACCTTTTCCCGCAGGGGGTGGAGGGTGAAGAGGCGCTCTTCGTTGAAGTTGACGATGCATATGGCAAAGAGAATCGCTGCTGTCACCCAGAAGAGGAAGGTGAAGTAGAAGTAATCGGCGAGCGTGAAAGGCGTGCCTTCAATCGCATAGATGATGAGGGTCAGGGGGGAGATGAGGGATATTACATGGATATTTGCAAAGATGCTTGGGAAGAAGAGGTAGGATGTCGCAACCGTCGAGAAGAAGATGGAGATGAAAGAGAGCTCCTTAAAACTTCGTGCGGCCATTCCGATGAGGAGGGCTGCAGCAAGGAAGAAGAGAATGACCGGGAAGACGGCTGCAAGGGCGACTGCCGTCTCTCCGGTGGTAAGGGAGAGTATGGCAGTTACCGCAATCATCACCACCAGATAGGGCAGCATCTTTCCGATGACAATGGCTGACGGCCGGAGCGGGCTTGAGAGAAGAATTTCCCCCTTACGTTCTATCCGCTCGTTCATCACCGACATCATGTAGAACTGTGAGGTGAAGTAGATGGGGAAGATGAAGACAAAGACCAGCACAATAGCGTCGAAGGGCAGGGGCGGGGTGAGCTGGGACGGGGTTTTGAAGTTACCCAGTGCCCCCTCCCCCGCGACTACGTCGGTGTAGCGTGCAACCGTGCTGTCTTCGCCTTCTGAAATGACCAGTTCAGCTCTGAGCTCCTCTTTGGTATACCCGATCTCTGCTGACGGTTCGTCAACGGGCCGCACCGGCCGGTCAGGGATCGGGTTCGCATAGGGATTCGGGGCGCCTGAGACGCCGGTTCCCGCCTCGGTTGCCGTGAAATCGAGTTCGCTCCTGACATACCGGATGTCGATCCAGAGGGGGTATGCGGCAAAGAGGTCATCCTCACGGTTATACTGTGCCGTCAGATACCTGGTATAGTCAGTCCGGAAGGCTTTCAGGGCGGCGTTCCCCCGGTCGGTATCCACCGCCCGGATCTCCGGCGGGGCGACTGTCAGGTCTCTCTCTCCTGTTGTCCCCGGGTACACCGTGAATCGCGGGTCACCGAGGATGATGTCGCCCGTCTCCGCTGAGTCGACGCCTGCCGTGTACATCCGGTCCTGCAGGTGAATCCCGCTCTCCTGTGTGTAACCGGTGACTACAATGAGGAGGATGAAGAGTGCCACTGCTACCGGGATGACCTCGCGCGGCATGGTGGTCGCAGACCGGCGTACCTCCCATCTGCCGATGGTCAGTATCTGGCGCAGTGGTGACAGCATTTCTATGCTGAGGTGGCAGTCAATCCTATTTTAAGTGATGTCACCTGTCATGGGCGAAAATAATGGCGAATTATTGATTACATGTTCAGATGGGAGTCATATGGGGGAGTAAGGCGCAGGGCCGGATACCCTGACCCCGGGGCTTAAATCATATAACTGCCAAGCACTCTGTCAACGGTGGTCATACATGATTGAGGCACGGGGACCGGTAAAGGATTATGGCACATTCCGGGCACTCGATGAGGTGAGTTTCTCCTTTGAGGATCCCGGTATATTCGGGATCATCGGACACAATGGTGCAGGAAAGACGACGCTCCTGAAGTGTATGGCAGGTCTGATTCAGCCGACTGCAGGCGACCTTGTCATCGAAGGCATCGATGTCAGGCGCAACCCTGCACGCCTGAAGGAGATGCTTGGGTATCTCCCGGAGGAGTCTCGCCTGTATGAGACGATGACAGTGGAGAGTTATCTCAGATTCTTTGGAGATATTTATGGCATATCTGCAGACGAATGCCGCATCAGGAGTGATGAACTGCTCACATCACTCAAACTTGATCCGCAGGGGAAGCGCATCGGTGAACTCTCGAAAGGGATGAGGCGCAAGGTGGCAATTACCCGTTCCCTGCTGCACAAGCCCTCTCTCCTCATTTATGATGAGCCGACTTCAGGTCTGGACCCGATGACCTCGCGCTACATCATCGGCTATCTCGCACACCTGCGTGACACCTGGCAGAAGACCATCCTTCTCTCCGCTCATAATCTCTATCAGGTTGAGGAAATTTGCGACCGTGTACTCATCCTGCGGCAGGGAAAGGTCGCTGCTTTTGGGACGATGGACGAACTCAGGGAACGATTTGGTTCCCTCTCATACCATATCCGGTTTGTCGCAGCTGATACTGCTGCCCTTCCGGCCTCACTCGATTTTGAAGAGGATAGTGGTGAATACGTGACCGTTGCTGAGAGCATGGCTGACCTCAATTTTGTGACTGCTGCAGTCGCCTCTGCCGGGGGTGCCGTCCGGCGTATTGAATCGCGCTACCCCAGTCTTGAGGAGATGCTTCTCATGATTGGGAAGTGAAGTGTGGTGCCCTCCCCTCTGTCTGGAGTGTGTGCCACGCAGAAAACAGTCAGAATGCTCTGATGTTGAAAATCACCTTTAATCAGTTAAAACCACAAAAGAAGTTGTTAGCGGGCCTGAAGGGATTTGAACCCCTGACCGCCGGATTAAGAGTCCGGCGCTCTTCCTGACTAAGCTACAGGCCCCTGTAAAGTGAACAGCTAACGTTGTAAGTTATTCATGATATACCTTTCGGATATCCTTATTATTCTCATAAAAACAGAAACTTGTGGTATCATGCCGGAGAATCATCCTAACGGAACTCAGTCGGCGTCATCGGTGGATTACCTGATACTTGGGTGCGGCAGTATCGGGTACAATGTGCTATACGAACTTCTCAAGGAGACCGATGATATCATCATCATCGATCAGGACGAGAAGAAGGTGCAGGATCTCCGTGACCAGAAATATGAGGCTTTCTGCAGGGATATCAGCGATACGGGTATGCTGAAAGAGATTCCGGTTCCGAAAGTGGCATTTGTCCTCTCCAGTGAGCAGAAGGCAAATCTCTCGGCGGTGCGGACAATAAAGGAGACAAATCCCGCGTCCTATGTCATTGCACGTGCAGTGGATGCCGGGGGAAGAGATATCTATCACGCAGTGGGCGCCGATGTGGTGCTGCATCCGCAGGAGGTATTTGCCAAAAAGGCCGTGCACCACGCACGCAAACTTCAGTCCTCACGGCAGGCGCACAAACTCTTTGAGCTACTCGCCTCATGGCGTGGCACACTGGGCATTGTGACGCACACAAACCCGGACCCTGACACCATCTCCAGTGCAATGGCACTCTGTGCTCTCGGAAAGGCGGCATCCAAGGGAAATCTCACCTGCCGGATTCTCTACGACGGGAAGATTGGCCACCAGGAGAACCGTGCCTTTGTGAACCTGCTGGATATCCAGATGGATCGTATCACACCGGAAGCACGTGCAGAATGTGATTATATTGCGATTGTGGATTCTCCGGGTCCGGGAATCAACAATGCACTCACAAAGGATGAGCGGGTCAATATCGTCATCGATCATCATCCGAACCATGATGCCAAAAACGGATATGATTTCATCGACCGTCGGCCGGATATGGGCGCGACGGCGAGTCTGATGACCCAGTATATGCAGGAACTGGACGTCCTGGTGGATAAAAACATCGCAACCGCTCTCTTTTATGGTATTATGGCCGATACACGCGGTTTCCGGCGCAATACCTCTCCTCTTGACCTCACTCTTTCTGCCTTCCTTCTGCCCCTGACGGATGATGAACTTCTGGCAAAGATCACATCCCAGTCGGTTTCGCAGGAGACTCTTGAGGTGATGGGTGCAGCTATCCGGAACCGGAAGATTGTCTCCGGGTATCTCTTCTCCAATGTTGGCTACGTGCGCAACCGTGACGCCATTCCACAGGCAGCAGACATGCTCATTCAGCTGGAAGGGGTCAACACCGCAGTAGTCTACGGCATAACAGATCAGCTGATCTCATTTTCCTCCCGCAACAAGGACTTGCGCCTCAATATCGGCCAGGCGATGGAGGAGGCCTTTGGTGAGATCGGCGAGGCAGGCGGGCATTCTGCTATGGGTGCCGCAAACATTCCCCTGAGCGTCTTTTCAATGGCGCGCAACAAGGATGACCTGCTGGATCTCATCATTGACCCAATCCTTCACCGGTTCATGGAGATTGTCGGCGTGGAGGAAGAAGAATCCAATGAGGTTTGAGGACTGGGAACCTCACTACCTTGCTATATGCGAGACGTTTGGCTTTGACCGGGCAGACGATGAAAAGGCAGCACGCCTGCTTGCCACCCTTTCATCTGTGGATGATTCGTTGCTGCTTGCAAAGTGCATCAAAGGAGAGACAGTCACTGTCTGCGGCAATGCTCCCTCGCTTTTCAGTGAGACAGATAACATTGAGGGCACGGTCCTTGCGGCCGATGCGGCAGCAGATCTACTCTTCAAAGCGGGTATACTGCCGGATGCAGTCTTTACCGACCTGGACGGGGCGGAGGACTCTTTTTTTGAGATGAACCGGCGGGGATCTGTGATGGTGGTGCATGGCCACGGGGACAATATGCCGCTTCTCCGGCACTGGGTGCCGCGTTTTGAGGGGCCGCTCGTCCTTTCCTGCCAGACCAGGCCTTTCGGGCATTTGCATAACTGGGGCGGGTTCACCGACGGTGACCGTGCTGCATTTGCAGCGGATGCCCTTGGGGCAGCAGGGGTGCGGTTTGCCGGATTCGACCTTGACGATCGGTCAGTGCCGCCGATGAAACGGGGAAAACTTCTCTGGGCACGCGATCTGCTGTCCCTCATCGGCCATGACCTCTGAAGCCCCTGAAGCCTGGATAGTGGACGGCTATGTCGACGAACCGGCATGCCTGGGTGTCTCGCCCTACATCTCCCCGAATATCCGGGCGGTGGCAGGTGTCTGCATTGAAGCAGGATACCGGGTCCGCTACCTGACTATTGACCAGCTGAGGACTGATTCATTTCTCTTTGCACCGCTGGACCGGGCGGCCCTTGTGGTGATGATTGCGGGAGTCACGGTCCCGGGCACCTATTTTGCCGGCACGCCTGCCACCCTGACCGAGATCCGGCAGGTGGCGGCCACCCTCCGGGGCCCGGTGACCGTCCTCGGCGGACCGGTCACCTTCGGCTACAGTCCGGGTGGTGGCGCCGCGGCGGTCCGGCAGGTCATCTCCGGGTTTGATCACCTGCTGGAAGGAGATGTTCCCGCAGCACTTGCACACCTTCTTGCAGGGGGACGCCCTGAGGGCACCCTCTCATATCCTGACTTCTCGCGCTGGCTCATCATGGGGAGCGGTATCATCACCGCCCATCCGCGATTTCCGTGGCTCATCTGTGAGATTGAGACTGCCCGCGGCTGTGCGCGTGCGGTGACCGGTGGCTGTTCATTCTGCACGGAGCCGTTTTACGGCCCGCCGCAGTATCGCCCGGCAACGGACGTACATGCGGAGATCGCCGCCCTTGCCGGCCACGGGGCCATGCACTTCCGCCTCGGACGCCAGCCGGACATTCTTGCCTACGGGACGAAGGGAAACAGGGAATATCCTGCACCCGATGCAGCGGCACTTGAGGCGCTCTTTGCCGGTATCCGAAAGGCAGCACCCAAACTCAGGACCCTGCATATCGACAATGTCAACCCCGGCACCATTGCCCGCAACCCGGACGCGGCCCGTGAGGCACTTGGCGTCATCGTCCACTACCATACCGCAGGGGACGTCGCCGCCTTCGGCATGGAGACCGCAGACCCTGCGGTGGTCGCCGCAAATAACCTCAAGGCCGATGCTGCGATGGTGATGGATGCGGTCCGCATTGTAAACGAAGTGGGGGGAGTCAGGGAGGAGGGTATCCCCCATCTCCTGCCAGGCCTGAACTTTGTCTGTGGCCTTGCCAGTGAGACCGAAGGCACGTATGATAAAAACGAGGCATTTCTCACCGGCCTTCTTGCATCCGGTCTCTTGGTGCGCCGGGTCAATATCCGCCAGCTGATGCCCTTTGAAGGCACGCGGGCATGGGAGGAGAACACACTGGGTGAGCATGATGCCCGTTTCCGCACCTTCCGTGAGCGTGTGCGGTCAACATTTGACGGGCCAATGCTGCAGCAGGTCTTTCCGGCAGGCACACTGCTGCGCGACATCTATGTGGAGGAGTGTGGCAGGGTCTCCTTTGGACGGCAGATGGGGTCATATCCCATTCTCACAGGCATGCCCGGAGAGATTCCCGAAGGGACGGTGCTTGATGCTGTCGTCTGTGATCACGGGCGGCGTTCGGTCACCGCCATGCCGGTCCCGGTCAATATCAACACTCTCCCGGCGGCAGCCCTCCGGTATATTCCGGGCATCGGGAAGAAACGGGCCGCCTCTCTCATCTCAAAGCGGCCGTTTGCATCCCTTGCCGCATTCCGGGAGATTGCAGGAGAGACGCCGCTGGACCCGTATCTTACGGTCTGAGCACACTGTGGGTGGTGGTGCTGCCGCTCACTTCCCGTATCTCCATCAGTTTGAGAATATCTGTTCTGGTGACAATACCCGTCACCTCCCCGTTCTCGACGACCGGTATGCGGCCGATGGTGTTGGGGGCAAGGATTTTAAGGGCATCGTAGAGGTCATGGCCGGGCGTGATGGTGATTACGTCCCTTGTCATGATATCGCGGACCTGAAGGGCGTCCCTGTCGACGTCTGAGGCATTCTGGATGTCATGCAGGGTGACCATGCCGGCAAGGGCGCCGCGGTCCACCACCGGAAACCCGAGATGGCGGGTGGAGTACATCAGGTCCATGGCTTCGGTGACAGGCATATGCGGGACGACGGTGGTCACCGGTGTGGTCATCGCATCGCGTACCTTTACGCCTGCAAGCAGCTGTGTGTAGCGGATCATTGTCACCTCCTGACCTGCACTGAGATAGATGAAGACCGCAATCAGGATGAGGATGGGATTGAAGGAAATAAGACCAATAATGCCGAAGATAATGGCTATTATCCTCCCGATTTCTGCTGCGATGCGTGTCGCCTTTTCAATCGGAAGCCAGATCGCAAGCAGGGCGCGGAGCACCCTCCCACCGTCCATCGGGAATGCCGGCAGGAGATTGAAGAGGAAGAGGATGATATTGAGCAGGCCCAGATAGCCGAAGATATAAAAAAAGAGGCCTGCGACTGCCGGATTGGGGATGGAGATGAGGCTTGCGTAGGCGATGCCCTCAGAGACAAGTCCGATAAAGAGGCTCATCAGGGGGCCTGCGATGGCCATCGGCAGTTCGTCCCGTGGCCGGGGCGAGACCTCGTCTTCTATTTCTGAAGCGCCTCCCAGGATGAAGAGGGTGATGGAATGAACCTTCATGCCCTTGCGGATGGCAACCACCGAGTGGGCCATCTCGTGCAGAAAGACGCCCACAAAGAGGAGGAAAGAGACGAGCACACCCAGGTTGTACGGTATGAAACCCTCTGTGATGAGGGACGTGTCAATCGGTTCGGGGAGGCCGAACACCTGTTCAACGAGGGTCACGGTCAGTTCAATCTGGGTTCCGATGATGATGGCAAAGATCGGAATGATCAAAAAGAAGGTATAGTGGATCTTTATCGGAATGCCTGCTACTTTTCCGATCTCAAAGGAACTCTTCATAGAAATGGATTATATTTTTAATATTTAATGATTATACCTTCCAATGATTACAATGAAGAGTGCAATAACCGAGTTGTTCGGGATGAAGGTCTATACCGAAAACGCCGTCTATGTGGGTGATGTGGAGGACGTGATCATCAATGTCGATACAAAAAAGATGGAATCACTTGCGTTGGGGAACGTGAATCGGGAGGTGCTTGAACTCACCAATTTCAAGGGGGTAAAGATTCCATACCGCATCATCAGGGCAGTCGGGGATATTGTCATTATCCGCCACCTTGCAGGTATGTCCCGGCCCGAGATCATAGAGGACTGATGCCTCCGTGCGGGCGGGTCTGGTCCCGAAAACTATGGAGATGAGCGGTATGCAGGATCGGGAAATATTCAAAAATCTCTCCGTCTTTCCACCCTTCATTGTCCGGCTTGACGGGCGGGCGTTTCACCGGTTAACCCGTGAGGAAGGGTTTGCAAAGCCCTATGACCGAAGGTTTTCTGATGCCATGGCGACGGTATCCGGGCAGATGCTCTCATCATCCGGCCTTGAACCGTCGTTTGCCTACACCTTCTCGGACGAAATATCTCTCTTCTTTCCCCGTGTGCCCTTCAACGGGCGGGTGGAGAAGATAGACTCGGTCTGTGCCTCATATGCGGCAAGTGCCCTCACACTTGCCCTTCACCTGACAGAACCGGTGGCGTTTGACTCGCGTGTCATTGTAGCAGACGTTCCCGCAGCCATCGTATACATGAACATGCGCCAGCGGGAGGCATGGCGCAATCATATCAACGGCTACTGTCAGCAGGCGCTCATTGCAGAGGGGATGACTGCGACACAGGCAGCGCGTGCCCTCCGGGGGATGAAGGGCCCTGCCATGCACGAGATGATGTTTGAGCGGGGCATCAATCTTGCAAAGACACCGGCCTGGGAACGGCGCGGCATTGCCTGTTACCGCACAGAAATAATAAAAGAGGGGTATAACCCGGTCACCGATGAGCGGGTCGCCGCGGCGCGCCGGGTGGTTGTCACCGACGATGACCTCCCGCTCTTCAGTGAACCGGACGGGGAAGCCTTTCTGCGCTCCCATCTCATTTGAGATGAACACAACCATCTTTTAAAAATAGTTTATTTTGGGAATCACGGGGTGATTTCCGGTGATTTACTGCTCGCTTTTTTGAATGTGAATGGTCATTGAGACTCCTTCCACATCCCATTCAGTTGTCAGACCGTCCTCGTCTGCCTCCTCTGCGATAGAGGTGATGGAGAGTGAGGTGGCCCGGACTTCTCCGGCAATACTGTCTTCATGCGTGCCTGCAAGCAGGTCGCGCACACACATGTCGGTGATGGCCACGTCTGCTATGATGAAATCCTCCACATTCAGGTCAAGCTGGCGCCGCATCTCCTGAATTCTCCGCACCACTTCACGTGAAAATCCTACGCCCTCCAGCGCGGGGGTGAGGGTGATGTCCACGCAGACGGTGGCCTCTGCCATCTCTGCTGCAAAGACATGCTCCGGCATTTTTTCTGAGAAGGCGATGTGTTTTTCGGTGATCGTAAACCCGCCCGCCGGCACCTCTCCGTCTCTTTCAATGGCTGCCTTCAGGGCTGCGGCGTCGGCCGCTTCGATTGCTGCCTTCACCTTTGGGCCGTCTTTACCGAATTCAGGGCCAATGCCCCGCATCACCGGTTCTGCTGAGCAGCCCATACGATCCCATGCACCGCGGACGACGGTGACTGTCCGACTGTTGGCACGCTGGCAGGCGAGGTCATTCATCTGCGTGATGGCGGTCTCCACGGCATCGCTGTCTGTGATGACGAAGGTCTCGCCGACCGGCCAGCGGAGTTTGCGGCCGCCTTCCTGCCGGGCGGTGGCCACTGCCTCGTCAAAGGAACGGATCACGTCCATCTCTGCTTCAAGGGCCGCATCAATGAGCGTTTCATCTCCTGCAAACCACGGCAGCATGTGAATGCTCTCCGGGTCTGCATCCGTGCGGAGGTTTGCATAGATATTGTCGGTGATATGCGGTGCAAACGGTGCCAGGACCGAGCATATACGCCGCATGACGTAGTACATCGTCTCGTATGCCTCACGCTTCTCGCGTGCGTCCTCTTCCAGCCACATCCGCGGCCGGACAAGCTGCACATACCAGCGGGATACATCTTCCAGGATGCAGGTGAGGCAGGCGCGGGTGGCCTTGTGGAGCATGCCGTTATCCACGTCCTCTCCCATCTGGGCGGCAAGGCTGTTGACGCGTGATATGATCCAGCGGTCCTCTTCCGGCATCTCTGTGAGATGTGCGCTGACATACTCTCCGTTCCATGTGCCGTCTGCAGCGGTTTCCGGTGCAAACGCGTCAAGAATCATGTATGGCAGCGGGAAGCGGTAGACATTCCAGAGGATATTGATGGTCCTGTTGATGGTCTTGATACCTTCCCAGTTGAACTTCAGGTCGTCCCATGGGGCGCTTGCGGAGAGCAGATAGAGACGGAGAACGTCCACTCCGACCTTTGCCACCACTTCCTCGGGTGTGACTACGTTGCCGACAGATTTGCTCATCTTGCGGCCTTCTGCGTCCAGTGCAAAGCCGTGCATGAGGACCTTGTTGTAGGGTGCCTGGTCAAAGGCAATTACAGAGGCACCCAGCTGGGAATAGAACCAGCCGCGTGTCTGGTCCTGTCCTTCGGTGATGAACGCCGCCGGCCAGAGCCGTTCGAACTCTGCGGTCTTCCGGGGGAATCCAAGGGTGGCCCATGAGGCCATCGCCGAGTCAAACCAGACGTCAAAGATATCCTCGACCCGCCGCATCGTTCCGCCGCAGGTGCAGGGGATGGTCACATCGTCCACATACGGGCGGTGCGGGTCGGTGAGGTTTGTCCCTGCGGCCTCATTGAGTTCTGCGACCGTGCCAAAGACCTTCCGGGCATCGCATGCATCGCATTCCCAGACGGGAATCGGGATGCCCCAGTAGCGCTGGCGTGATATACACCAGTCACGGGCACCGGCGACGAAGTCATGGAAGCGTGCTGAACCGGCCCAGTCAGGCTGCCATTCTACCCGGGCAATCTCAGCGAGCATCTTATCCTTGATCTTTGGGATGGCAAGGAACCACTGTTCTGTTGAGATCATGATGATCGGTGTCTTGCAGCGCCAGCAGTGTCCGTAGCGGTGGACA
>NZ_JAAAWJ010000139.1 GCF_009914725.1 Methanogenium sp. MK-MG | reverse complement strand
CAATGATACGGCCGGAACGAAAAGACGCCATCATCACCCTGCTTCTCGGAATTCTTGAGGATGATGTGGATGAGATTGTGGATTCGTTCATCCAGCTGGGAGTGAATATTGATGACAAATCCATTGATGCGTTCAAGGATGATCTCTATGGTATTCTTGCAGAATATTCCGGCTCCAGTATTGAACATTTTGATCTCTCCGGTCTGATGAACCAGATCCCCGTTCTTCTCAACCGCTACCGCCTGCAGGTGCCGATGAACCTGATGCAGGTCATCAAGGTAATAGCGATGGTGCTTGATACCGGCAGGTGTCTGGACCCGGATTTCCATTTCTCAACCGAAGTAGGACCATATATCAAAGAGATGGAGATAGAACGCATATTATCACGGGACACCATCCGCTACGTGGCAAAAGAGGCCATGGACATCGTGGACGATATGCTTTCAGTGCCAAAATCACTCAACCGGGCGCTGACCAAGGCAACGGACGGCAGCATCAATATCGATGTGGCAGCTGCCGATGTCCTGCACCTCTCCCGGTCGATTGACCGTGCCTCCAACAAGATGCTGGTCGGACTTGTCATTGGAGCGATCGTCGTCGGGTCGTCGATGATGCTCTTTCTCTCCCCGGAAGAGACATCCGTGCCGTACCATCTTGCACTCTTTGGCTATCTCTCCGCATTTGTTATAGGAGTGTATTCTGTCTATCGTATCTGGAAGATACCCGGGTATGAGTGATGGGTGTCTTTGCACCCTGACGCTGTCTTTTTTTATCCATTCCGTACTGCGTCTGCAATCCAGGCGCCTGCTTCACGGGTGCCAAGGGAGCCGCCGAGGTCCACCGTGGTCTGTTTTGCTGCAATGCTCTGTTCAATGGCTGCAAGGACGCCTGCGGCCGCTTCCGGTTCGCCGAGGTCTTCAAGGAGCAGGGACCCTGCCCATATGGTTGCAATGGGGTTTGCCCGGTTCATGCCTTTGTATTTGGGTGCTGAGCCGTGGATGGGTTCAAAGAGTGAGGTGCCCTTTGGATTGATGTTGCCGCCGGGGGCGAGGCCCAGGCCGCCCTGTATCATGGCACCAAGGTCCGTGATGATGTCGCCGAACATGTTGGGGGCAACGACCACGTCAAACCATTCGGGGTTCTTCACAAACCACATGGTGATGGCGTCAACAAAGGTGAACTCGGTTGCCACCTCGGGGTAACGGGCGGCAGTCTCTGAAAAGACATCACGCCAGAGGCCGTAGACCTCGGTCAGGACATTGGCCTTGTCCACACTGGAGACCTTATGATCCCGCTTCATTGCCGCATCGAAGGCATACTTCATGACCCGTGATGAGCCTTCGCGTGATATGACACCGATCTGGTAAGCAATCTCCTCGCTGTCAGACTCAACGTCAAGACCGAATTTTATGGAGTAGATGTCACGTATCACCTCAAGGTCGCGGTGCTCTTTTCCGGTGAACCGTGAGCCGATGCCGACGTAGAAGTCCTCGGTATTCTCACGGACGACGAGGAAGTCGATGTCTTCCGGGCCTTTCCCGGCCAGGGGCGTCTGGGTGCCTGCCAGCATGCGCACCGGCCGGAGATTGATATACTGGTCAAAATGGAATCTGAGGCCGAGGAGGATGCCCTTTTCGAGTATCCCCGGTTTGACGCGGTCGTCGCCGATGGATCCGAAGTAGATGGATTTGAAGGCGCCAAGTGCCTTCAGGTCATTTTCGGTGAGGAGGTCACCGGTCGCAAGGTAGCGGTCCGCCCCGATATCGAAGTCGGTCCAGTCGATGTCAAATCCATATTTTTCTCCTGCTGCGTCGAGGACCACCTTTCCGGCGTCCACAATCTCAGGGCCGATGCCGTCCCCGCCGATGGCGGCTACTTTGTACATGTTTATATCTCCGTGAGGTTCTTTGCATATTCGACAAGCCCGCCCGCATCGATGATTTTGCACATAAACGCAGGCACAGGTTCGACTGCGAGGGTGCGTTCCCCTGCTGTCAGGTATCCCTCGTCAAGGTGGAGGGTGATCTCTTCATCCTCCGTGATGCTGTCTGCCTCCGGGCAGATGACCGGCAGGATGCCGGTGCTGATGCAGTTGCGGTAGAAGATTCGTGCAAAGGATACGGCAACGACCACCTGCACCCCGGCGCCGCGTATGGCG
>NZ_JAAAWJ010000138.1 GCF_009914725.1 Methanogenium sp. MK-MG | reverse complement strand
TATATTCCCGGCTTCGACAGCAGGAACCGTGGACAATCGTTTTGACCGATAAAACCACAAACAGCACATTTATTCCACATCAATTGCGTACATAGACCGCCTCTCCGCAATGACCACCTTATGACGCCGCCTCTCCCAGACAAATACGGTGAAGTATACCACCCAGATGACAATGCTCAAACCCACCAAGGTGGCAAGAATCAAATGAGTGGCCGCGTTGAAGGGGACTGAACGCCCAAAGAGGACACCCTTCTTCACATTATATCTCTGTACCTCAATCTGGTTCGCATGGGCCATCTCAAGCAGCGTTTTTTCAACCTTCCCCTCCATGGTGAGGAGCGCTTTTGAGACTGCCTGACGGGAGATATGGAACTGCTCTGCAATCCGTATGTTGGCAATGCCGTCACGGCGAAGTCTCCAGAATTCAAACTGCCGGTCGGTCATCAGGAATGACATGTGTCAACACGTGAATGTTGACACCATATACTTTTTGCCGATTGTCAGGTCGTTGATCTGTATGCCGGAACATCCTGCGAAGGCAGACATTATGCTTACCTCACCATCTTCTGATCTGCCAGGTATTCAATGCAGACTTCATACTGAAATCCATAGAATACGCAGTGTGATCTTCGCGACATTCTATTCAATCGGATACTTTTTGTCAGGCAAGCATGTGCAAAGGAGAGTGAGAGCACAGGACGTGAGGCAGTACGTCGTCTTTCTGCCACATTTTTCTGAAACAACTATTCCACCGCTGTTCAGGCGGGACAGGTGCCATGAGACAGATGAGGGAGCAATACCAATCCAACGGGCAATCTCCGTTCGTGTTGCACCATGACGCTGGGCAAGGAACCTGCAAATTTCACCCGCCGTACCCGAATGAAGACGTGATAAAATTCGCTTTTCATCCATTGAATATTTGCCATTATTTTCAAAATAAGTTGTATGGCCACCTTCCCTCCACTCCGAGATCCGGCCCTCCCTGAGAAGTATATACAGATGGTAGTGCAGAGTCCCCCGGTTAATTTCCATTTTTTTTTCAATAACTGAGAAAGGGGTTCCCGGGTGTACCTTAATATAGTCATATACTTCCGCACGGACAGGCTGGGTCAGTACATCCTGACGTGTCGCCCGGCGAAATCCAAGGGTGCACCATACACCCGCCGCGTAGAGAAGTATTACAGGTTGGTAAAACAGGGGACACATCAGACAGACCATAAAACAGAAAAATGCCAAAGGAGGAACCTCCCACCACGATATGGGGAGGGATTCTATCTCGTTCCCCCCAGGAGGGAGAGTATCCCATGCCTCCACCGAATATATTCCGGCTGCCATAACAGGTGCGGTAAGAAAAATGACGACAAAAAACAGAATCAACAGTGTGATCCGAACATAACCAGGTATCCTCAACACCTCCCAACAGAGGATATGAACTGTGAACCATATAAACAATATGTGACAATCATCTCCCTTTTGAACTATCCCACATTCATCACAGCAGGCGTCATTTTTACCTACATACCGGGGAGTTGGCGATTCTCACAGAAAAGGTATATCTCAATGAGAAATACCTATCAACAAGACCTGAAAAGCCGAAATTGCCGGAAGGTTGATGGAATGTGATGATAATGAAGAACAAAGACCTGAATTTAATATGCTGCGCAGCTGCCATCCTGATCCTGTACATGGCTGTGACTCCTGCTGCCGCACTTACAGCACAAGTAATCCCACCTATTCTCCCAAAAGGGCTGCCCCTCTCAGTCTCCGGTCAGACGGACAATCCGGGGGAGGTCGCAGTGTGGATCATCGGTCTGACCTGCCATGACCGCCTGATCATCAACGCCCCCAATGGTACATTCACGGAAGAATTGTTCCTGCCTAAAACAACATCCCAGTTTTCAAGTGGCCAGTATTTCCTGATAATTGAAGATACGGGCCCCGACGGAAAATTCGCCCTTGAAACTGTCACTGATGACGAAAATACGATGGTGCACTACCTTGGGCAACCTCTTTTTGCCCTCGACGACGCCGGGACAAGCTATTCGGACACTGCAATGGCACTCTCAGAGGCACTTGATCGCCCCGATATCGATGATAGATCGTTAATGAGAATCGTTCTCGTGGAAGAACCATGGGTGAGGTTTGATCAAAACCCCAACGGTCACCCGGGTGACCTTCTGCGGTTCGCCGGTTCCACCAATCTGCCGCCAAACTACGAGATACACTATTCCATCCTCCCTTCATCTGTTGAATCCTCTCCCAATGACAGTACTTTAAAATCCGGCAGACCCTTTCTCTCAGACTCACCCCTCAATACCAATCTAAAATGCCTGCTATGCGAGTATTTTACCTAAATTCTCCCA
>NZ_JAAAWJ010000137.1 GCF_009914725.1 Methanogenium sp. MK-MG | reverse complement strand
ATTGGGCTCAATCTGATCTGTTCTTGGTGTTGTCTGCATTTTTGTCGATTCAAACATCACCAAGAACACATTTATTTCTTCTCAACTGGCAAAGTCAGGTTATTAATCTTTGATTTTGCGCAATTGCAGACCAAAATAAATAAATGACAGTGTCATAACCGAGGCATACATTGCTCCAACTAAAAGCCTTGGATCAGGTTCTATCCAAATTTTAATTGAAGAAATGACCAACCACAGTGGTAAAAAAGCAAGAACTATTACCGGCAGCGATGCGGCTCTTAGAATTTCATCCGTTTTTTCATCTTTCATAAAAATAATTCCAAAAAAATGTTTTTCCGGGTCAATAACCCGCTCCGGTAACACTTAAGCTGATATCGTAGTCATAGCTCGATCCTTTAGCTTCAGCCGCACTAACCGGCATAGCAAGAACTGCCCCTGCCACAAGAATCATGACAAGCAAAATGCCTGTCTTTTTAAAACTGATTTTTTTCATTTTTTCTTTACCTTTCTTTAGTTATTTTGTTTTTTTTCCAAAAGGGCCGTTTTAATCTGGATTGGTGTCTCCAGAGACTGCACGGATTCTTCCTTAAGGTTCTTTCATCTTTCAGAAGGCAAAAAGGCGAAGCTTTCAGGTAATGCTAAGATCAACACAATTTTGCCTCCGGGCACGCGAGGGGTTCAGCCGTTCCTGGTCGGTTCAGGTGAACCCCGTGCAACATCTTTTCGATACCGCATACCAGACTGTTGACTTTGTTTTATTAATGGTTTATGCGCCGATCGCTTACACGTCATACCACGCGAAAGTGTTGAGGCAAACAGCGTGTTGCATCACTATTGTCAGGGAGGTGTGAACAGTGAGTTAGAGAAGTAATCCTTCTTTTCAGACAAACGATTTTAATCCGTTCCAGCCTACTCCCGCCTTCGTGAAGAAAGGCCAATTGTCACGATGCCGGTTACCGCGATAATGAGACTGGAAACAGGGTCACCACCGGCTGTTGCAGGACTCTCCAGAGGAATGACATACACCTCTTCTTCATCACTTACAGCCAGATTCTTCCCATCAGGCGACCACTGCACCGTAAAAAGATTCAGATATCCCGGAGCAAGTCCGACAGGACTGGAACCGTTGCTGTTCATAATAAACAGGGATGAAGGGGCTCTGGACTGTGAGAGAAATGCAATTCCATCGCCGTCAGGAGAAAAAACCGGCGAGAAATCTATGTTGCCGGACGTCAGCTGCTGTTTATGGTCTCCGTCGGCGTTTATGGTCCACAGGGCAGATGAAAATTGTGTCGCATTGGTGGCTAACGCGATGGCATTGTATGTGATACTGCTCCCATCCGGGGACCAGTCAAACGTGCCGACATTTTCTCCAACATATGTAATGCGTCTCTTCTCCGAACCATCATCCCGCATGATCCGGACTTCATTCCCTTCCGACCGGAAGAAGAGGAATGCGATTTCATCACTGTGAGGTCGCCACGCAGGCTGCCGGGCGTTACCCGATGTGGTAAGTCTCTGTTTTTCGCCGCCGTCAGCGTTCATCACCCAGATATCGGCCTCCCGGCGTATTTTTGAAAAGTTGACGTTTCCTAATTCATTTCCCTGTCCATCTGTTGTCATATCCCGGATATCTTCATTTTCATACCAGCAGGAAGTGTATGCGATCCGATCACCCTGTGGGCTCCATACGGCTCCGTATCCCGACGGACCATGCAGCCAGGGAACGATGTGTGCCCCGGTTGTCAACTGATTTTTGCCGTTTCCATCCGGGTTCATTGACCACAGGTCGTATGTACCGGATCTGTCGGAGATGAAGAGAAGTTTTTGCCCGTTTGGGGACCATGGATTCGATAAGAAAAAATCTGCAGATGCGTTGGATGTCAGCTGTTTTTTCTCCGACCCGTCCGCATCCATCACCCGGATGTCGGTATTTCCTGAGTCAGCATCAAACGACAGAAAGACAATCCGGTCACCGTCCGGGGACCAGAAAGGATTTGATGCTTTATCCGGGCCAAAGGTCAGCGGTTGAATCTCCGCCTCCACTATACCAGCGAACAAAGAAAGAATGATTACAGAAATAAAAAGATAGGATCGGATTTGCATTTATTCACCCCAGACAATATTCATAGATGCCGGTATACTCTTATCCTGTGCAGCATTGGAATCAAATTGATGCCATATTCCGGGATTACTTGCCGACACCCCACCCATACTCACTAGGAGCACGGAAAGTGCTCGCATTCCTTTTTTCAGTTTCATACATTTCCCTCCGTTTTCCATATCCCAGGAGGAAAAAAGGCGAAGCTTTCAAGTAATGTTAAGGCCAACACAGTTTTGCCTCCGGGCACGCGTGGGGTTCAACCATTCTTAATCTGTTCGGGTGAACCCCGT
>NZ_JAAAWJ010000136.1 GCF_009914725.1 Methanogenium sp. MK-MG | reverse complement strand
GTGTATTGATGCGATCAACCTGCTTGTGGTGGACACAAATGTGCTGGTGGACGCCGCCACAGCAGGCAGACTCACCGCCCGTGCCGACGTCTCACAGCATGCGGGTGACTTCGCAAAGATTGTGAAAGGCATTAACCAGACCCTTGATGTAATAAACAAGCCGTTCCGTGAAATGAATGCCGCAATTGCACAGCTGGATGTAACTACCAATGAGACAACCCAGGGTGCCGACGAGATTGCAAAGGCAGTCGAGCAGGTTGCGGTGACCGGTCAGCTCTGTGCCGACCTTGGCAACTCGCTCATCACCCAGATCGAAAGAGTCGACCGGCAGGTTAGTGATCTCTCGGCAAGTAACGAGGAGATCGCAAGCACCTCGCAGGAGGTGCACGAACATGCGGTGCAGACCGCTGAAATTGGTGAGAGGGCCCAGAAACTCGGTGCCGAGGCGAACGCCAAGATGAATGTCGTCGAAGAGATTGCAAAGCAGAGCGTGGACGGGATTGAGCATCTCAACAGTCGGATGCAGGAGATCGACAATGTCGTCAAGCAGGTCAATGACATTACAAACCAGATCAACCTGCTTGCGCTCAACGCGGCTATTGAAGCGGCCAGAGCGGGTGAACACGGCCGTGGATTCGCGGTGGTTGCCGGGGAAGTCCGGAACCTTGCCGTGGAGGCCAAGGCGGCGACCGGGCAGATCGATCAGGTGGTTGCGGGTGTCCAGGCAATAAGCGCAAAGACTGCTGAGGCGATGGGTTCTGCCCACGCTGAGATCGGTTCAGGCGTAGCGAGTGTTAACGAAACTATTGCGGCGCTCAACGAGATCGTGAAGGGGTCCCAGGATATGAGGGTGAATATTGACGAGATTGCCAAAGCTATTGAGGATCAGGCGAACATGGCGAACCACATTGTCGAGGCGATGGAAGAGAGCAGTCGTCTGACCCGTGAGAACCAGGGGCAGGTGGAGGAGCTTGCTTCGCTTGCCGAAGAAGCGAGCGCCTCAACCGAGGAAATTGGCAGCTCCATCCACGGGGTGAAGGACATGGCCGTTGATCTCAGGCGGACCATGGATAAGTTTGAGGTTTAAATCCGGGTGACTGAATATGGCGACAATTGATGTGGTGGAATTCGATATCGGGGGCGAACATTACGCCTTCGATATCAACCTTGCGCGGGAGATTGTGGAGATGATACCGATCACACCCATCCCCGGCGCACCACCGTATATAGCAGGGATCATCAACCTTCGGGGTGAGATAACCAATGTCATCCGAATAAACGAGCTTCTTTCACTCAAAGAGGGAAAAAAAGTCGAGGATCAGAAGATCATTGTGCTCGTCTCCAATGGGAACGAAGGGTCAGGTATCGGGATCATTGTTGACGAGGTGCACTCTGTCAACGCGGTCTCCGAAGATGATATCGAGCAGTTAGGGGATAATATATCATCCGATATCAATGGATTTATCAAGGGGATTATTATGGTCAGGGATGTTGAAAACAGCGGGAAAGATGGACTGGTGATCTGGCTTGATATGGAGAAGATCCTCGGTGACCTTATTACGAGGCATCAGGGATAGTCGCGTATCGGAGTGATTTCCAGCGCCTTATCCGGGGCATTGAGGATGTAATGTCTTCATCCACTGCTCAACGATGATAAAAAAAATGATATCCCGCGGCGTATCCTTTCTCTGGATGTACATAAATAGTATAAATCCCTGGATGTGGTCTCTGGACAGAGCCCTGCATATACCATATGCCGGAGATATAATGCAGGAAATAGACATCTGTTTCTGAGTGACCAGAACCGATGTTTGTTCACTGTTACTTTTTTTACCATCTGATTCGAAGACCATTTTCTGCCTGAATGGATCTTGTTTCAGCGAAACAACGGGAGATTATGATGGGCGATATGCCAATTCGTACATTCAGATCACATTTAGCTACATATTGGATACTTGTAAAATCAATCTGATATTATTCGTGATCTGCGATATTTTTGTAAGCTGAAGTCTAATATAAAATAATTGTATTTGGTATGTGCCATTCATATGTGGTTGTTGTTCATTTTTATGGGTCTGTATTTAGTATTTTGCATATTGCTGAAATAAAATTATGGAGTAATTCAAACCAATAAATGATTTTTACGTTAATAAACAGTAATTTCTGTTAATTCGAATAAGTTACATCGAACATACAATCTATATAGCTTCCCCATCCAATTCTAAAAAATCCTAAAAATAATTGAGATTAATAATGAGGTGTAAATAATTTTGATTGTAACCTTTGCCCACCATAAAGGTGGTACCGGAAAGACGACGTCATGTTTAAATATTGCCGGATATCTGCACGAATGCGGCAGGCGTGTGCTGGTCATTGACTGTGATCCGCAGGCAAATGCGACGTCCGGGCTTGGC
>NZ_JAAAWJ010000135.1 GCF_009914725.1 Methanogenium sp. MK-MG | reverse complement strand
AGGTGAAGAATCGGGACATTTTCAGAAAATAGAGACCATACGCGTGGATTGCGATGCCGACACTCTTCTGTATATTGTGCATCAGACCGGTGTGCCCTGCCATACCGGATACGAAACCTGCTTTTTCCGTGAACTGGACGGAAAAATCACTGCACGCAGACTGGTTAATCCAGATGAGGCATATGATAAAAAGGATGAGTGACACCATATAGATTGGTGATATTTTTATGATATTAGTACCCGATACAAGCGTTGTAATAGACGGACGCATCACCTCCATGATACAGGAGGGAGAATATAACGGTTATACAATAATAATACCGGAAGCTGTTGTGGCTGAACTTGAATCTCAGGCAAATCAGGGACGGGAAATAGGATTTAGCGGTTTGATTGAACTCCAGCAACTTTCAGATATGGCTGGCAAAGGAATCATTGAATTACAATATGTGGGAAAACGGCCCAGTCTTGAACAGGTGAAACTGGCAAGCGGCGGAGAGATTGATGCACTTATTCGCAATGTCGCACTGGAATACGAAGATGTACAATTTATCACCAGTGATATCGTGCAGGCAGAGGTGGCAAAGGCAAAAGGTCTGGATGTTTTGTATCTAAAACCACAGCCGGGAGAATTTTCACCACTGAGTATTGATCAGTTTTTTGACGAAACAACAATCTCTGTACACCTGAAGGAACGTGTTAAACCCACTGCACAAAAAGGAAATATAGAACGCTCAGATCTTGTGACTCTTCGTGAAACACCCCTTTCTGAGTATGAACTCCGGCAGATGGCACAGGAGATCATTGAACGGGCCAAACGCGATCCTGACGGATTTATTGAAGTTGAACGCAAAGGGGTGACCGTTGTTCAGATAGGTTCGATGAGAATTGCAATTGTGCGCCGGCCGTTCTCTGATGGTATGGGAATTACTGCTTTCAGACCGGTTCTCAGAGAGCAGTATGATCAAAAATCACTATCCCCGGAGATTAAAGAGCGCCTGTTACAAAAATCATCCGGCATTCTTATTACAGGCCCTCCTGGTTCCGGAAAGACCACACTTGCCCAGAACATTGCATCCTTCCTTCTGGAGTCCGGGCATCAGGTGTGTACGATGGAAAATCCCCGTGACCTTCAGGTGCCTGATTCAGTCACACAGTTCTCTGCACTTGATGGCAGCATGAAGAAGACCGGAGAGGTGCTGATACTCATACGTCCGGACCATGTAATATTTGATGAAATCCGTGTAGAGGAAGATTTCCAGGTATATACGGATATGCGCCTTGCAGGAGTTGGCACCATTGGCGTCGTCCATTCCCAGACACCCTGTGATGCCCTGCAGCGGTTCATCAACAGGGTTGATTTCAGTACCTTGGCAAACACAGTCGACACCCTTATTTTTGTTGATGAAAAAGCGGAGTTATCTGTTTACAGGATATCCCTGGTAGTTGGGAAACCAACGGGGATGCAGGATCTCTCAAAAAATTGTCCCATCATCAGACTTTCACGCTGTACAGACGGCGTTACTGCATGTGATGTCTTCTGCTATGAAGGGCAGACCATTGTTTTGCCTGCAGAGATGCATGAAGCAGCGCCTGTCCCTTCACATAAAAAGGAACAGCCCCCTGCAGCAAAGAAGATCACCAAAGAGCCCCCTGAGGAGAAGGAGGAGGTGCTGCCGGAAGATAAAAATCTCGCGTGGGATTTGGCAGGACGTGAAATCAAGCAGGAACTCGGGCGTTTCACGGATGGACCTATAGAAGTAAAGATGCTTTCCGACAATAAGGCCGTTGTGTATATCGATGACAGAGATGTGCCTGCTGCAATTGGCAAAGGGGGCAAAAATGTTGCAGGTATTGTCAATAAACTGAGTATCGGTATCGATATTAAGCCGTTCTCTGAATTCGGACCTGCAAAAGAAGAAGAAGAAGAAGAAGAAGAAGCTCCTGCGGATGGAAGACCATCGGCAGAGGGTGTTTCTGTGAATGGGCAGTCCATTGAACTGACCGTCGACAAAAAGAATCTCATGGTGCTATCCCCGGAAAACAGTGGAAAAATCGTGGACGTATTTGGCGGAAAAGAGTACCTGTTCACAGCAACGGTGAATGATAATGGTGAGATTATCATATCAAAGACCAGTGGAATAGCACAGGACATGCTGCGCCGGTATAAGGATGATGAGTCAATTCGCCTTAAACCGGTAGGAAACTAACTTTATTTTTGGGAACAATATTTCAGGGATTACCTTTCAGATTGGGGCGATACACGTGCAATCATTTGATATGAAAAACTTTGAACATAAATACGGAGAAATCTGGCGATCGCAGTTTGAGTCAGACCCTGGTACGAGTAATAAATTCTACCTGAACGTTGCGTATCCATATCCATCCGGGGCAATGCATGTCGGGCACGGGAGGACATACATCGTGCCTGATGTTATCGGACGTTTCTAGATCG
>NZ_JAAAWJ010000134.1 GCF_009914725.1 Methanogenium sp. MK-MG | reverse complement strand
CCTATTGAACTGCGTGAACGTTTCCTTTCCATGGCCGCAGGTATTACCTATCCTGTTCCTACTCCTGAGACCGGGTTTGTGATGATTGATCATGCCTTTAATGTGAAAGGAATTGGTACTGTTGTGCTGGGAAGTGTTGAAAAAGGAACCATTCATCAGCATGATACGGTCACGGTGCTGCCGGGAGAGATGACATGCCAGATTCGTTCGATTCAGAAACATGATGAGGATGCCAAAGAGGCATATCAGACAGACAGGGTCGGACTGGCGCTGAAGAATATCCCCGCTGAGGACCTTGAACGGGGTATGGTACTGACGACGGATTCATCCATACAGGTGACATCAGATATCAGTGGCAGAGCAAAGCTCGTACGCTTCTGGCCCGAACCGCTGCGCGAGGGTCTTGTTGTGCATATCGGTCTGTGGACGCAGTTTGTTAACGGGAAGATTACTGCTGTTGAGAATGATCCTGACTGGCATACCTGCTCTGTTGTGATTGAACTGGACAAGGATATTGCATATCTCCCGGGAGAAAAGGCTGTTATCCATTACCTGGATGGCGGGAAACTCAGAATTGCCGGATCAGTAATTCTGAAATGATTGACGTCGAAACCAAACATCTGGGGATGTTTGGTTTTCGTCTTATAATTCCGGACACTTTTTTACCTGAATAATGGTGAGCGCCGGATTGCATTTACTATTTGTTCAGACAGATATGCTCGCCTATTTTTTTAACATGGAAAAAATACGGGAGTCAGCAACAGGTTCATCAGACCTGCTATTATGGTGAGTAGTAACATGCAGCTCTGCTTAAAAGGCAAACCAAGTGTTTTTTCGTTTAAATGTGTGGGGGAATTATGTTAAGCATTTACCTGTTGGGAGTATAATGAATGTATATGACTTCTCAATCGGTTATGGAATCAGAACAGATTATTGCAAAGAAAAATGCCGGATATTTTGCTGCAGGACTGGTTGAAGACGGCATGGTTGTCGGACTTGGAACCGGGTCAACGGTGTTCTATGCCATGGAGATGCTGGCTGAAAAGATTCGGAATGGCATGAAGATGGTAGGTATTCCGACGTCATATCAGGCAGAGTGCCGGGCACGTGAATATGGGATTCCTCTTGCTACCCTGCATGATTATACAGAACTGGATATTGCAATTGACGGAGCTGATCAGATAGACCCCAAAGGCAATCTGATAAAAGGGAGAGGTGCTGCACAAACTCAGGAACGTTGCGTTGCTTCTGCATCACGTCTTTTCGTTGTTGTTGCGGATGCAGGTAAGAAGACATCCTGTTTATCAGCACCTGTACCTGTAGAGGTAATACCGTCTGCTGCCTCACTTGCAGCAAAAAGGCTGTGTGAAATGGGGGGTCTTCCCCGGATTCGTGAGGGAGTGAAAAAGGATGGGCCTGTCATTACCGACAATGGAAACTGGATTATTGACTGTACGTTTTCAGATATTACCGACCCGTTGGCCCTTGAGATTAAAATCAATAATATCCCCGGTGTTCTGAGCTGCGGTATATTTGCAGAATTTACCGGAAAAACAAAAATAGTTATTGGAAACAGAGAATCAGCTGAAGTAATGTTAATTTGAAATGGTCTGCTGATTCTGAAGGTGAATCCTGATCTTCTGGATCAGTTTCAGCTGATTTTCAACTTCTTCACGCTTGTTTTTCTCAATAAGATCCATTATTTCATTAATTGATTTTGACAGGCGGTATATCTTCACCGGCCTGCCTTTACTTTCTGCTTTTGATTCCCGGCTTTCAATCCATTCATTCTCTTTGAGAGTACGCATGGCAATGCTGACTTCCGGCTGGCGAAGGTCACTACTGCGTTCAATCTCCCGTGAGGTTGCTTCTTCTGTCATCGCAAGATAAATAAGCACCTTGGCAACATTCCGTTTTAATCCAATTTCAGTTAGAAGATCTGAAAATTCTTCGTCTTCTTCGGTGAAGACCATTACTTTTTCCATTCTCATATTTCTCACCGAGAATACAACTTTAATTATTCAAAATACTATAAATACATTGTTGTATGTATTGTTTGGATAAATATTCGCGAAATGGTTTAAAAAAATTAATATTAATGCTTAAATCAGGCCCAGATTCGAAAGATCTGATGATATTTTATTAACAGCCCCTTTAGCATCTTCTGGCTGTTTTCCACCTGTAATGATCAGTTTTCCTGATCCAAACAGAAGGACGACAACCTTGGGTTCTTCAAGCCGGTAGACAAGTCCAGGGAATTGTTCTGGTTCGTATTCAATCTGGTCAAGATTAAATCCAACTGCAATTTTATTCAGATTGATTGGTGTTCCAAGATCTGCTGATGTAACAATATTCTGAATTTTATATTCAAGATTCTCGTATATCTCGATATTCAGTTCTCGCAGACGATTTCCCAAAATTTCTAATCCCCGTGTAAGACTGTCAACACTCTTTGCACCAGTAAGGACTACTTTCCCGGAACCAAATACGAGTGCTGCAATCTTTGGATCCTGCATCCGAAGGACTACGCCGGGAAATCGTTTTTTATTGTATTCAGCGTCTTTAATCTGAGATGAGACCACCTGGAGATCAAGAGACTCTGCGATCTTTGCAGACGCAACGATATTTTCAATTTTCAGAGAGTCCTCTGGATTGCGCTTCGTCTCAATTTTCAGAGAGTCCTCAGAATT
>NZ_JAAAWJ010000133.1 GCF_009914725.1 Methanogenium sp. MK-MG | reverse complement strand
GGAAGGGAAAACAACAGTATCACCTCAAGATGTTAAAGAGGGAACACAAGATCATCTCAGTTAATAAAGGTGGATATACCGGATATTTTGAGAATAGTGGAAAATATGGGGATTTTCAGCAGACTGTAATTATGCAGCTCAGAAGCACTACGGTGCGGCAGATCTATGAAATCCTGATCCTTCATCCAAACGTTTCACGTAAAGAGGTCGCCGGGTACCTTGGCATATCAGGATCTGCCACGACCTGGCAGATGGAACGCCTGTGTGCTGACGGCACCGTTTCCGCCACAAAATCCGGGAAGTACGTACACTACCTGATCAATCCAAAAGCAAAGGAAATTCTCCGGGATTACCTGCCTAACCATCCGGCTGCGGATGCGACCGGTCAGGCACAAAAAGGAATCATCTGAGCTGCGGGCTGCGGTTCTTGTTACGTTGGGGACAAAATCCCTTTACCAAGTTAAGCAACGCATAAATAACCCTTAAATGAGCCAGTATCCCGAAAATCCGCATCCACACAGAAGCCCGGAGGGAGCCTATCTCAGTCGAGACAACCCATACATCCTCCCCAAAATTACAAACAATAGCGACCCCTTATTAGTCTGCAATCAACCGATATTTCAGCAAATAACCGGCATTAAACACATATTTTTTCAGGAATAAATATGAGCAGAAAATACACGATTTTTACCCCCCGATTCGCTAATACCGGGGATCAAAGAGGGTCAAAAAAGGGCAAAAAAGTTGACTCAGTACAGTCCCTGTTTCCAATATTCATCCGACCGGTTTGCATCTTTACGCACACCGTCTTTCGCTTCGCAACATTTCTCCAGAGCCGTTCATTCAAATGGTTTTCTTAGTGAGGGGGCGAAATCAAACGTATCAGCACTTGAGATATATTTTGAGCACAAAAAGCACAGTGTCATCTCTGTTGCATTCATCAACTGCGGTGGTCATTTTAGAATCTGAATTATTTGCTGCATATGATGTGCTGATTATTGCGGATTTTGTTCTTTTAATGGGGATTCCGGAATCCGTGATCCTGTTGAATTCTTCGGATATATTTTCTCTTGATATATATGTCGCCAGGATAATATCTCCGTCAATCGCTTTTTCGGGTTCAACAATTGTGTATAACCAGGGTAAAGCCGGGTTTCCGATCTCCACGAGGCTGTCATTCTGTAAATCAGCTTTGTATCCTTCAAAGTGGTCTTTATCTGATTTGAGATAGGAATTTACATAAACTGGTTCGTCTCTTATCTTCCAGAGACTGTTTTCCCCAAAATATTTCTCAGCGGTGGCATTTATGACTGAATCTGACGTATTGCCATCAAATATGATCTCAGGAACCCACAGCATTTTATCAAGCATTTCAGTCTCTTCTTCTGTCAGGGAATTTAATTCACTTACATTTACGGTCTGATTATCTGACGGGAATTTTTCAGTATCCTGATTATTGTTTTCAATACATCCGGAAATAACTCCAGATAAAAAAATAAAAATAAGGACTAAAAATATGAGTTTTTTCTTCATTTATCTCACCGATTGATACGTATGTTAATTCAAATATGGATACTGCTACCTGTCAATCAACTAATATATACTCAGAATGGGTTACACTGTCCCAATTTTCCCAATATGTACTTCCAACATTTATGGGCGCGGGGTCAAAGATATATAAATACTGATCTCCTGACGTGTACTGGCCCCATCCGGCACAGACTCTCTCATGAGCTGATACAGCTGATGTCAATGGATCGCTCTTTGTCTGTATGTGCTCATATGCATTATCCCATGTAACCGAACCAGGATGATTACAGTGTTGTACATTTCTGTTCAAACCTGTAGGAGAATCTTCATAATAATCAAGTTCACCGAATACTGTTGCTCCTTTGGGGTTTTGAGATGTCCCTGCATCCATTTCACCTGCAATATAGTCAAACGTATGACTGGAACTAAACCATTCAGCAATCATCTTTCCTGAGGCTACACAACACCAGAACTGATTCGGCTGTGCTACAAGATTGTTAATATTCCAGATTTTCCTGTAATTAAAAGTGCTCCGGGCACTAATATCGATGAGAGAGCTTTTGTCATCATAAAATTCAATGTTTTTCACATTTTCATCCCATTTCAAAAGCCTGTTTTGAATAGAATCACACTCTATATCATCATATACAGACCACATCCCCGCATCGCCTTTAAAAGCAGGTTTTCTTTCAGGAATTATTGAATAGTCATAAGCATCCAGAATGATTCTTGTTATTTTTCCATCACAATTTATGGTTTCAAACAGTATGCCCGTTTTCGGATAACTGTAACAGACAACTTTAGGAGATGAAAGTGCTGAAACTCCGTATTTTGCAATCAGAATTTTTTTTGAATTTTCCTCTGCAAGTTTGTAGTCTGTGGCATCCGGGTGATCCTGCACCATTGTTACAGTACATCCTGATACTTTGCTTGCTGCGGCTCGTATAAAACCTACATTCTCGCCATCAATTTCCAAGTTAAATTGATAATATAACTTCAGTCCATTGATATCATAGATAATCAGAGGAATCCTGTTGATCACTGCATTTTGAAATTCTTCTTCTGGCAATGCACCTGAATTCAGAAAGTCGTCAAAAGTGGCATTTGCAATACAATATGCCATTTCTACCGACACATAATTGTTTTCAATGATTTTTCTGTTATCCAATTCATTTCCTGCCGAAACTGCTGCTGTGGATACCAGCAGCAGCATAAAAATCACAGACAAAGCCCACATTTCTTTTTTCATTTTCATGTTTTTCCTCCAAATTTTCCGGTCCCAGGAGGCAAAAAGGCGAAGCGTTCAAGTAATGGTAAGGCCAACACAGTTTTGCCTCCGGGCACGCGTGGGGTTCAACCATTCTTAATCCGTTCGGGTGAACCCCGTGCAACATCTTTTCGATGCTATGTGTATGGCTTTTGAC
>NZ_JAAAWJ010000132.1 GCF_009914725.1 Methanogenium sp. MK-MG | reverse complement strand
AGACCACTTTACCCGCATAAACCCCGGACCCGACAAAATACTCATCCATCACCGGCAGCACATAGCAGAACTTGAGTTCCTCATTGCCGGTATCAGGATTCTCATAGACCACATACACATACCCGCCGCCCCTCTGTGCGGCATCGATCTCCAGTTTGACTGCCTCAACGCCATAGCTATCGGTGAAGTTCAGGCGGTTTCTTCCCGCCATCTCCGGCTGGAACGGGAGAGAGAGGCAGGTGCCGTTCATGTCGTATGCGAAGACATAGTCTGCGCCTGTCCCGAATTTATCATTCATTGCTGCAAAAATCCCTTCTTCTTTGCTATATGCAGATGACGTGAGGGCAAAGGCCTGCGCCTCCTTCACCCGGCTCACGAGGGTGTCAATTGCAGTCTGGTTCAGCGCGACATCCATCTCCGGAATATAGACACCGGATCCGACAAACCAGTCCCCGTCAACGGGCCGGATTGTAGCAAGTTTCAGCTGTTTCTGATAGCCTTCCACGGGGTTCGGGAAGGTGTAATACATATATCCACCACCGCGGGCCGCAAGGTCCACAAAGCTCTTCATGATCTCAAGCCCGTTCTCATCCGCAAGCGCCACCCGGTCTTCACCGACAATGCCCGGCTGGTAGGGGTGGGCAAGTGTGGTACCGTTCATATCGTAGGCAAAGATGTAGAGCTCACCATCAATGAACTCACCTTCAGGATCGTTGAAGGCTGCAAGGGCCACGGATTTTTCGTTCTGCTGTGCAAATGCTGCCGCATCTTCGACAAAGGCAGTCATTGAGGAAATATCCTCATCCAGTGCCCCATCAGATCGCGGTGTGGGCACAGGTGTCGGGGATGAAGTGGTGCTGATGTCGCGAATGACTGCCACTCTCCATTCCGTTTCGCCGAATGAGATCGTTGACCAGTAGAGTTCGCGCTGCACTTCCCTGCTCCAGTCCCGGTCCCAGAAGGTATATTCCCCCCTGCCGGATGCAGCTGCAACAATTGTCTCTGCCAGTTTCGGGATCTCTGTTGACTGGTAGAGAGGATCCGTGAAGGTGTTCTTCCCGACCTCCTCTTCATTGGTCTCATAGAGAATTCTGCCGTCCGTCTGCATCACCATGAACTCATACCCGGTTGCTTCGGCGAGAGGACAGAAATACTGGCGCAAAAAGATCTCCGGACGGAAGGTGAGGTCGGTGTACCCCAGATAGATGCCATCACTGGAGAATACCGGGTAACTGAGAGATATGCCGGAAAACCCTTCTTCGAGGAGGAAGATGTGGCTTAACACCGGTTTTTTCACCGCGTGTGCATACTGCACCTCAGGCTGGTAGCCAAGGTCGGTGCCGACAATTGTCTCGTAGTGCGCCGGCGCTGCTGCCGTGACGATCCCCTCAGGGTCTATCACCAGCGACGATATGACATATGGGGACGCACCGGCCAGTTTCTTCTGCAGCACCTCTCCTGCCGCATCGCCCCTGATACCGGTTTCTGACAATTTATCCGCACTCTCTGCATTGCTCTCCTGTAACTGAGAGAGACCGGCAGAGACGTTCGCGGTTGCACGCTCCAGAAGTGCCGTCATCTTTGCGTCTTCCGGCGTGCCTGCCGGTTCATCAGGAGTGGTGCAGCCTGCGGATAATAAACAGAGACACAGCCCTGCAAGAACAATAACACTGATTCGGTTAACCATTACTGGAAAAATAGTGCATCAGGTATTATTAAATGATGAGAATTGACTCTCTTTGTCCGGGCCGAAAAAACAGAAGAGGCAGGTATCCGGCACAGACCAAAAAAAGAATGCCTTATTGAGGAGTGCTACGAATTTCTTCGAGCACTTCGGCAACAATTTCGATGCCTGCCATAATATCCTCTTTATCCGCATTGGAGAAATTAATCCTCGCTGTCGAGTCACCGCCGCCGTCTGCGTAGAACGGCGTGCCCGGCAGGATGGCCACCTTGCGTTTCAGGGCGGCATCAAAGAGCTCACTTGAGGAGACACCTTCAGGAAGCGTCAGCCAGATAAACATCCCGCCGGTTGGCCGGGTGAACTGCACATCGTCCGGGAAGCACTTCTCCATCTGTGAAATCATCCATCCGGCACGTTTCCGGTACTCTTCGTTTATAACTGCAATATGGGCATCAATGTCGTTTTCTTCCAGATATTTTGAAAGGATACGCTGGCTCAGGTAGTTTGAGTGCAGATCGGATGCCTGTTTTGCGATGAGTATCTTCTCCATAACCTCTTCGGGTGCACAGACCCATCCCATCCGCATGCCGGGCGAGAAGATCTTGGAGAACGACCCTGTCAGAATGCCTTCGCCGCCCATATAAGCACTGACCGGTTTCCTTGTCACACCGTCAAACTGGAGTTCCCCGTATGCATCGTCTTCCACAAACGGCATGTCGTGGTCGCAGAGAATGGCAGCGAGATCCTTTCGCCGGTTCTCCGAGTAGGTGATCCCGGAGGGGTTCTGCGAGTTCGGAATGCCGTACATGAACTTCGCGGATGACGTCTCAAGCACTGTAGTAAGACGTTCCAGGTCAGGCCCTTCCTCATTCAGAGGGACCGGGAGGAATTCTGCCTGAAACATGGAGAACGACTGGATGGCACCCAGATATCCGGGGTCTTCAACAATGACCGAATCGCCTTTATCAAGGTAGACCTTTCCGATGAGGTCCAGACACTGCTGAGAGCCGTTTGTGATCAGAATTTGATCCGCACTTACTGAGAGACCGTAGCGGGTGCGGTAGCGTTCTGCAATCCATTCCCGCAGGGGAGGGTGTCCTTCGGTGGTCGAGTACTGGAGTGCGGTCTTGCCATCCTCTTTCAGCAGTGCTGCGGCGGCTCTCTGTATCCCCTCATCATCAATCAGATTGGGATTGGGAAGGCCGCCTGCAAAGGAGATGATCTCCGGATCTGCGGTGACCTTCAGTATCTCACGGATAAAGGATTTCTGTGTTGAGCAGATCCTCTCTGAGTACCGGTGATTCATTGGAATAATATGTGCCGGTGAGAAAGAAAACCGTGTTCA
>NZ_JAAAWJ010000131.1 GCF_009914725.1 Methanogenium sp. MK-MG | reverse complement strand
CCTGCCACCTGCGCAAGAATATTTTCAAAGGCAGCAAGGGCCATATCAATTGTCATCATGGGCGGTGATGGCAGCATGACAACACCAAGAAGTTCTGCTGTTGCATCAAGGAAATGGGATATCATAATATTTCCAATTTCAATGATTGCACTCTCATCCATTTCATTGAATTCCCTGTCTTCATCGGTCGAACCAAGCATCGTGTTTGTAAGTCTTATCGCCGATGATCTCGGGACATGGTAGACAATATAACCGGCAGGCTGAATTTCTCCCTGTATCTCGAAGACAACCATGGCCGAAACTTCTTCACCAAAGTACTTACTGACCTGAGAAATATCGATGACAGCAACCTCAGGTACTGTCATTTCAATTTCACTCATCAGCATCTGGGAAAGAGAAGTGGCCGCATGTGAGGCACCAATATTTCCCATTTCCTTTAACATATCCAGTTGTAGGTCATTTAATTCCATTTTATCGTACCTTATATAATTTATATCATTGAATTTATATCGAGAATGGGAACAACATCTCCATCGCCGGGAATTGTTACTCCACTTACACCTTTACATGATCCAATTACGTTGCTTAACGGTTTGACAACAACTTCCTGTTGTCCCTCAACGATATCAACCGGGATACAGCATTTCGTGTTCTGATACTGTATGACAACGACGATATCGCTGTTACTTCCTCCTTCAAACATTTCACTCAGATGCTGAATCTGAAGGACCTCACCCCTGAACGGAATGGCTTCACTCGTTCCGATCCGGGTAATCGCATTACGGTCAATTCTTGCAACTTCTATAACTGCAGCGATTGGAATTGCACAGCGTTTCCCGTTAATCCGGACCATCATTACATCAATTATTGCCATTGTGGGCGGAAGAACCAGCGTAAATGTAGATCCTTTACCCTCTTCACTCTCTACGTTGATTTTTCCTTTTAACGATTCAATGGCACCTTTCACTACATCCAGTCCGACACCCCTTCCACTGATGTCGGTAATTTCGTCTGCGGTGGAAAAACCCGCCTGGAAGAGGAAGTTAATTATTTCTTCTCTGGTCAGATTGTTTGACTGTTCCGCTGCAACGAGCCCTTTTTCTATGGCTTTTGAAAGAATTACGTCAGGAGAAATACCACCGCCATCATCTTTCAGCTGGATAATGACATTCCCCTTCTCTCTCCATGCAGAGAGGACAACAGTCCCTTTAGGATTTTTCCCTGCCTTTAAACGTTTTTCAGGTATCTCAATTCCATGGTTTACTGCGTTTCGAATCAGATGGAGCAGAGGATCACCCAGGCCGTCTATGACACTTCTGTCCAGTTCGGTCTCTCCACCACTCATAATGAATTCAACCTCTTTTCCATCGTGCACCGCAACATCTCTGACGACGCGTGGGAACCGGTTGAATATCTGGTTGAGGGGAATCATCCGGATATTCATCATGAGATTTTGCAGATCAGAGACAGAACGGCTGACCATATTGAGCGCTTCATCCATCTCCTTGCTGCTATACTGATGAGCAATCTGCCGGAGTCTTCCTCCGGTAATGACCAGATCCTCCACAAGATTCATCATATGGTCAAGGCGGTGAATATCTACCCTGATATTCTGCACTTCTTTCTTTTTTGATTTTTTAGGGGTTTTTTCGGCAATAATTTCAGTATCATTATTTTCGACAATATTTTCAGAATCGTTTGCATCAGAACCTGATATAATATGTAATTCTGTGTCTTCTTCCTGTACAAATGGTTCAACCACTACATTCTGAATGTCAACACCCGATGCTGCAGCATGCAATCCCTCAGTGCCGGCATCTGAATGAATGATGAGGGTCAAAACCCCTGGAAATTTCCCATCGTCAAGATCTTCAAAAGATGGTTCGGATGAAATAATGTGCCCGATATCGGCCAGATTCTGATATGCAATCAGTGCCCGTACATCTCCCATGTCGCTCTCTTCTGAAACCGTAATGGTAATCTGATGAATATTATTTTCAGAATCGGGACTGGCATCTGCCGGTAGCTGTTCCCCACATTCCGCTTCCCGTGCTGATGAAAATGGCACAATTGTGATATCTGACATTTCAGAGACCATCGCTGCATTCCGGATGGTTTCTTCATCTGAACCGGTAAGAATATACAGACTCAAAGTGCCAGTGAAATCAGAGTCAGAGGATTCCAGTATCTCAGGAGTTGGGCTGCAGCAGATAATATCTCCAATCTCTTTCAGATTTGCAAGGGCAAGAAGCGCACGGATATCCTTCATCTGACTGTTTTCATCAATGGTAAGGGAGATGTGATGGGAATATTTTTCAGGTTGCTCCGGACAATTCGTATCGGTTTGAGAATACAGGCCGGATTCCTCTTCAGGTATATTTTTTTCATCAGATATCAGTTGTTTCAGCTGTCCTGCCAGTTCCCGTGAATTTAAAGAAGAACTGTCTCCGCCCGACTCAATATCGTCAAGCATCTCTTCAATTCTGTCAGTACATGCAAGAAGTATATCAATAAGATCTTTATTGACACTGCGCTCACCACTTCGAATCAGATGCAGGACATCTTCCATGGAATGGCAGAGTGCTTCCATCTCATCAAATCCCATTGATGCTGACATTCCTTTCAGTGTATGCGCTGCCCGGAATATCTCATCAATAGCTGTATCATCAGATCCATTTTCAAGAATTAGGAGATTGTTTACAATATTCTCATGGTTTTCTATGGATTCAGCAACAAAGAGTTTCCGGTATGTGTCATCTTCAGCCATGTGATTTATTCCTTATTTGCGATGTGTTTCATAATTTCACGGTGTATTCTGTTTAGTGGGATGACTCTGTCAATACAATCCCGCTTTAGTGCAGACCTGACCATCCCATATACCAGACAGTCTTCTTCCCGAACGGCAAAATTACTGCCTCCGGCATTTTTTATTGCAAGTGCTCCTTCTCCTGCATCATTCCCCATCCCACTGAGAATGACTGAGAGGCAGTTCTTTCCAAATACCTTTGCGGCCGAAGAGAATGTAATGTCAACAGCAGGACGAAAGATCGG
>NZ_JAAAWJ010000130.1 GCF_009914725.1 Methanogenium sp. MK-MG | reverse complement strand
ATCTTCCACACCTGTCTTTACATCCATACCATATTCCGCAAGACCGCCAGTAAGGGGGAGCATGATGCCGATTTTGATCGTCTCATTGTCTCCGTAATCCGGCGTATGTACGACAGCACCAAAGAGGATGACACAGCAGATGAGGCCTGCGATGATGAAGGGCAGGTATTCAAGGAGTGTTTTTTTCATTTCTCTTTCTCCTCTTCCTTTTGTGGTGGTTTTTCCCCGTCCTCTCTCTCAAACCGGGTTGTGAGGGAATAGCTCTTCATCCGGACGATGCAGCAGAAGAGGATCACTCCCATGGTAATTGCAAAGACCATCGGCAGCAGGCTGGCCCGGACGATCGTCATGAATTCAGCAAAGGTGGCAATGTCCGAGAGGAGGGGCACAATGATGAAGATGTGTATCGTCTCGACGATGGCCACGAGTATGAATCCGCGGAGATAGGTAATGTTTCCACGGAACATCCGGGTATAAAATCCTGCCACAATGCCTGCCACGATGGCTGCCACAGCACAGGCAAGGGCGGTCTTCTCCGCACCGGGGATCTGGTAGCGGTATACCGCACCGATAATGCCCGCACATGCCCCGATAACGGGTCCTCCCACTATGCCTGCAAGGATCGGGCCGAGGTCACGGAAGTTGATGATGATGCCCTCATACGGGATGCCGCGGAATGTACCGTAGATGGAGATTACCCCGAAGATGAGGACGGTCCAGAACCGGTCAATCCAGGTCGGCTTTCCCCGGATGACATCACGGAAGAGTGTGGTGCCGGCAAAGACAAAGACGACAAAGGCGACGACGATCATGCGTTCTGCAAGCGGCAGACCGAACATGATGATGCCCTCTTCCATAAAGAGTGCCATCAGAAGAAAGATGAGGCTGCCGATGGTCATGACCGCAGTCCAGATGCGGTTTGGCCTTTCGGGATCTTTGATCTCCATATTGAGCCAGATGAGAATGAACCCCACCACCGCAAAGAAGACCGAGGCAACAGCCGAGACCCCGTGGACCAGTGCCATCGGCTCCCCGATGATGACTCCGCTCACGATGATCGCAGTGAAGATGAGGAGGATGAGGCGGAAGGTGGTCCGCTCTTCACATTTCATCGCATATCCGGTGTGCAGGATATCGGATATGGCCCGGGCCCGGCCATCCATACCTGTCAGCACCGCTCCGAACATGATGAGATACCCTGTCGCAAGAAACGTCTGGGAGCCGTACGGGATGGAGGCGATGACATAGAGTATCTGGGCGATGAGTGCATCGACACTGAAGGTCTCGCCGTGGGCCAGGTATGAGATGGAGAAGCCGGTGACGCCGAGAGAGATGAAGAGGACGGTGATGATACCCACAAAGAGGAAGGCGATGATGAGGTCAAGATTGACCCCCACAATGGACCTCCGGTAGAATGCCGGACCCTTCTCATCACCTGCCTTCTCTTTGAGCCAGATGGAGTATAAGAGGAGGTTCAGGGATGAACCGACTGCCCCCATGAGGGCCATAATCGAGAGCAGGGATCCTGGCGGGATCTTCGGCATGATTCCCGGCAGCATCGCTGCAAAGGAGATGGGGAACTGGGTGAGTGAGAAGGCAATGCCAAGGAAGAGTAAGACGGCGATCAGAATAATCGTGTGTTCCAGCCGTTCATAGGATTCTTTCCAGAGCAGGATGAGGATGGCCGAAAGAGAGAGGAAGACGATCATTTCAGTGGAGTTGATGCCCGGGACAATGTAGTCCATGAAGATGCCGCCTAAAAGCAGCATGCCCGCAAAGGCAAACATCTCAAGGAGATAGATGACCATCACAAGAATCCCTCCCCAGTTTTTCGGCCCGGGAATGGAGATGAGGCCCTGGAAGATGGTCTTCCCGGTGATCATCGTATAGCGGGCGATACCGTTTACGAATGCAAATTTATAGATGAGCGTAATGGCGATGACCCAGATGAGTGCGTAGCCGAAGTGTGCGCCTATTTCGACAGCCTCTGCTATGCCGCTCTCGCCTGCAGCGGCGACTGCCAGCAGAAGTCCGGGTCCGAGAAACCGGAGGTAATCAGGAACCCGGTTTTTGATTGTGTAACGAAATTTTTTGGCCATCTCCGATGCTCCCTGAATTGCTAAACAATTTATTTGCCCGGGTTACTTAAGGGTGGTGAAAGTGGTGCAGCACAAGAATCTGATGATGAACCTTTTTTACTCTGCTCCACACAATATTGAATATATTAAGTGTGCAGGTCGGTTCTGTTCTTATTATGAAGAATGCTCTGTTCCTGTCTGCTCATGATTGGTGATCACGTTTGTCTGCACGAGAAGATATGCCACTACTGGATGTATGCCGCGGATTCTGTGAGAATGCACCGCATGCCATGCTCATTGCAGATGCGGGCGGGGAAATTGTCTGGGCCAATGCAGCGGCAGCCCGGATTCTCGGGAAGGAGTCTCCGGCTGACCTCTTCCAAAAACAGATTACGTCTTTACTCTTCTCCCGTAGTATAAACAGCTGGGATGACCTCTCTTCCCTGACCCAAAAAACCGGGACATTTTCCTATTCTGTTCTTCCCTTGGGGGGGATGGATGCCGGTGCCACCCTCGATGTCATGATCTCCCATGCGGCAGAGGCTGAGAAGGAGTGGTATTATATCTATATCACCTCTGTTCCCGGAAAGATGAACACCATATCTTCGACACGGCACGATGGGGAACGGCTCAACCTGATCCTTCAGTGTGCTGACCTTGGGGTATGGGATGTGATTCTCAGTAGCGGTGAGGTGGTAGTGGACGGGCGCTGGGCGAAGATGGTTGGCTACCGGTTGGATGAACTGCTGCCACTCACCGCAGAGGGGTTCATTGAATATGTGCATCCGGACGATCGGGATGTGTGCCTCAGTCTCTTCTCCGCCTGGAGTAAGGGCAAAAACCCGACCGGTTCCTATGGGATGCGTCTGCGGCATAAGGATGCCACCTGGGTCTGGATTTCTTCGCAGTGGCAGGTTTTCCAGAGCCCTGAGGAAGAACCGGAGCTCCGTGTGGTGGGTGTCCACCAGGATATCACCGATATGGTGAAGAAGGATGAGGCCATCCATGAAGCGCAGAAGAAGATTAGATCG
>NZ_JAAAWJ010000013.1 GCF_009914725.1 Methanogenium sp. MK-MG | reverse complement strand
CGTCCACCACAACACTATTGAAATCGAAGACCCGCAGACACCGTTTGCAACATCGTTTTGGGCGGACAGCCAGGCAAGAGGGGTATACAAAGGGGATGCTGCCGGCCTTGATACGCCTGTTACCGTGGATACGGTGATTCAGTCTCCGTGGATGGATGGAATTACTGCGTCAGAAACGATCACTGATGTGATTGGCAGTTCATGGTCAGACTCCGACAGTCTCTCATCACCGATAGACTACAGCCGGACGATTATGTATCCCGAGGATGATTATTTCGTAATCTTCGACCGTTTTGATGGAACAGAGGAATGGACATACCGGAACGTTTTCCGCCCGACCAGTCTCAGCATCACACCAACCGGGTCAGGCGTGATCGGCCATGTAAAAGGAGATCTCAGGATTGACACAACGGCATACGACTGGTTATCACTCCCGTATAAGAGCGAAACCAGGACCGGCATTACAACAAACTCTCTGACATGGGACACCACAAATCCATATGGAGACAGGGTCAGTTTAAACATCTATTCCGCACCGGCATCGGAAGTTATCGTAACGAAACATGCGGGGAGAATCGCCGGCTATGGCACTGAATCCGAAGTCTATTCACCCATTGTATACCTGAAGGACGGCCCGGAAAAAGATCTGTACCGCATTACCGTTCTCACATCGAACTACCTGAACGAAGATAAGAAAAATACTGAGGAAATACCTGTCAGCGGAAACGGGAATGCCATACGAGTCAGCGCAACAGACAATACCGATGTCATCTATTCGGGAGATGGCAGCAGCAGCTTTGGAGCATTCTCAACAGATGCTGAGACAGCATTCATCAGAACTCCTGCATCAGCCCAGGACTACAGCTACACACTCACCAAAGGGACATATCTTAACAAAAATGGTGCAGCTCTCATCAAGAGCACCGGAACCGAGAGCGTTTCACTGAATAAAGAAGGGAACTCAGTCGCCCTTGTGGTTGACGGAGCTTCAGCAGGTCAGGTCTCGCTATCCCAGTTAAACACCGATATTGGGCAGGTCCTGAAGGATGGCGTGCCATACACCGGATGGCACCTGTCAGCAGATAAATCAGCCATCATCATCACAACAGCAGCCGGAAGCCATGAATATTCATTCCTCACTTCCGGAGAAGTGATGCCGACACCACCAGTTACTGAAGCGGGATTCACAGCAAATCCGGCAGAGGGCCAGGCACCATTGTCTGTTCAGTTTACTGATACCAGTACAAATGCAGTCTCCTGGTCATGGGCCTTTGGAGACGGAACCCGGTCCGGAGTAAAGAACCCGTCACACACCTATGCAGAGCCGGGAATCTATAGCGTGATTCTGACAGCAACTGGTGAAGACGGTTCCGATACCGAAGAGAAAACCAACTACATCACCGTAACTGCTGAGGCTGCAACCGACCCATCAGCGCCGGTTGCAGCCTTTTGGGCGGATGTAACTGCTGGTCAGGCACCCCTTACCGTGCAGTTCACCGATACCACTACAAACAGCCCGGAATCATACTCATGGAGCTTTGGTGACGGAACAACAGCAGCAGAAGAAAATCCCCGGCATGTCTACACAGAACCGGGCACTTACGCCGTTACCCTGGAAGTCACGAATGCTGACGGGGCAGATACAGAGACAAAGACAGGCTACATATCCGTAACAGCTGCGGATGAACCGGCAGAACCCGCTAAACCGGTAGCCGCGTTCAGTGCAGACAGTGTCACAGGACCGGCACCGATGCAGGTGACATTTACCGATCAAAGCCAGGGCATTCCCACTTCATGGACATGGTACTTCGGGGGCGGGGCAAGCTCATACGAACAGAACCCGACACATACCTATACAGAACCGGGCACATACTCGGTAACCCTGAGGGTGATCAATGCAGAGGGGATAGACTTTGAGTCCAAATCAGGATTCATTACTGTAACTGATGAAGGCAGCACCGCTCCGGTTACGAACCCGCCGGTGGCAGCCTTCAGTGCAGATGTGGTATCAGGCACTGTGCCGCTGGAAGTTACATTCACGGATGAAAGTAGTAACAGCCCGGAATCATACTCATGGAACTTTGGTGACGGATGGCAGGCAAATGTGCAGAACCCGACACACACCTACACAGAACCGGGCATATACGCTGTCAGCCTGGAAGTCACGAATGCTGACGGGGCAGATACCGAGACAAAGACAGGCTACATATCCGTAACGGCTGCGGATGAGCCGGCAGAAACCACTAAACCGGTAGCCGCGTTCAGTGCAGACAGCGTCACAGGACCGGCACCGATGCAGGTGACATTTACCGATCAAAGCCAGGGCGTTCCCACTTCATGGACATGGTACTTCGGAGGCGGGGCAAGCTCACGCGAACAGAACCCGACACATACCTATACAGAACCAGGCACATACTCGGTAACCCTGAGGGTGATCAATGCAGAGGGGATAGACTTTGAGTCCAAAACAGGATTAATTACTGTAACTGATGAAGGCAGCACCGCTCCGGTTACGAACCCGCCGGTGGCAGCCTTCAGTGCAGATGTGGTATCAGGCACTCTGCCGCTGGAAGTTACATTCACGGATGAAAGTTCAGACAGCCCGGATTCATGGTCGTGGAACTTTGGTGACGGAACAACAGCAGCAGAAGAAAATCCCCGGCATGTCTATACAGAACCGGGCACATACGCCGTCAGCCTGGAAGTCACGAATGCTGACGGAACGGATACCGAGACAAAGACAGGCTACATATCCGTAACAGCTGCGGATGAACCGGCAGAACCCGCTAAACCGGTAGCCGCGTTCAGTGCAGACAGTGTCACAGGACCGGCACCGATGCAGGTGACATTTACCGATCAAAGCCAGGGCGTTCCCACTTCATGGACATGGTACTTCGGAGGCGGGGCAAGCTCATACGAACAGAACCCGACACATACCTATACAGAACCAGGCACATACTCAGTAACCCTGAGGGTGATCAATGCAGAGGGGATAGACTTTGAGTCCAAAACAGGATTCATTACTGTAACCGATGAAGGCAGCACCGCCCCGGTTACAAACCCGCCGGTGGCAGCCTTCAGTGCAGATGTGGTATCAGGCACTGTGCCGCTGGAAGTTACATTCACGGATGAAAGTTCAGACAGCCCGGATTCATGGTCGTGGAACTTTGGTGACGGAACAACAGCAGCAGAAGAAAATCCCCGGCATGTCTATACAGAACCGGGCACATACGCCGTCAGCCTGGAAGTCACGAATGCTGACGGAACGGATACCGAGACAAAGACAGGCTACATATCCGTAACAGCTGCGGATGAACCGGCAGAACCCGCTAAACCGGTAGCCGCGTTCAGTGCAGACAGTGTCACAGGACCGGCACCGATGCAGGTGACATTTACCGATCAAAGCCAGGGCGTTCCCACTTCATGGACATGGTACTTCGGAGGCGGGGCAAGCTCATACGAACAGAACCCGACACATACCTATACAAAACCAGGCACATACTCAGTAACCCTGAGGGTGATCAATGCAGAGGGAATAGACTTTGAGTCCAAAACAGGATATATACATATTATTTAATGGGTATATCCGAACATACATTATTTTTCAGCATTTTTCCCTGATCACACCAAACAGATATTTAAACCATATTGTGCTATCATATCATTGAGTACATATGAATGACGGGTGTGAGCGCAATGAATTCTATTCGGTGTTTAAAACTGCAGCGATCATTGCAATAATTATTGCAATTATAATAACAGGATATCTGTTTATTTTCACCAAAGAACAGTATTCATCGCTCTACATTATTCCGGAATCATACCAAAACCAGACTTTTGACGACAGAATCTCTTTTACATATGGGGTGATCTGTTCTGAAGAGGGTGGCACAGATTATGATAGTCAGATATTTTTAAATAATGAATTAGTCCATACGGAACAGTTCCGGCTGAACTATAATGAATACTATGAAAAAAATGAAGAATTGTTACTGACAGAAAATGTGACATATCCTGCCAAGGTTCAGGTAATTCTCAATAGTGAAATAAACACAGAGGAAGTTCATTTCTGGCTTGAAAAGGAGAACTGAATCATTCCCGATGATTTTACTGGAAAGAGTTCTTATTGGTCACATTCGTACATCCGGCTGATGCGATCATTAAAGGGAATCATATTCACCTGCCCCCGGACTGGAGGGTTCTGACATCACCTGCGTATGTGGAATATTTTCGGATATGCATATAGACAGACGCCGTCACAGGGAGGGGGAAATTAATCCGGTGCTGACACATATTACCGATTACTTCTTCGTCATCTGCCTGATTCAGGTTTTTTCAGTATTTCCGGGGGAAGCATATCCTTAGGCACGAAAATCCCGTCAATCAGAACCAGACCTTCGTACGGATCTTCCTCGCCCTCCCGGGTGGTCGAGAACTCTTCATCAAAAAAATACAGGTCGAACATGTCACGTATTCCTTTGGCCTTCTGTGACGTGGTGCTCTTCTTTGTCCCAAAGTAATTGCAGATGTCAGCGGGGGATGCATGCGGTTTTGTCGATTTGTCAAAGAGGTAATTGATACTCCCCCCGGTGCACGGCTGCGACGTTGGCGGAATGGCGGCAGCTTTGCTGTAGCATGGCGGCACTTTCCGCCAGGATAAAACCGGGCATTCCAACCGAATGGTACTGATCTAAGAGAGAATAGAGAGACGCTTCTTCAAGAGAAGAGGATATTGCGGAAGAATGAGACCCCACAGCACCAAGGCATCTCCCGTGCAGGGACGGGTGTTCGGGTGCATGCTCTTTGGCAGATTCCGCCAGCCATATTGCTTCCGGCATAATTCCGGCCGAAGAGGGCGAACAAAGCAATATCCTCGCCCGGTATGATGGCGGGCACCTGTCGCCATGCTACTACACCCTGCTGTACATGCCGCCAACGATGGTGCACCCGGTGTATGTGACGCGGAACGTCCGCCCGGACATCATTCCCCTGCCGGGGATGCTTACGCCAAAGGAATTTTCCCGGACGGCGAAGGGTATTGGGGTTTAGTCTGCGGTGATGGCAGGATTACCTGTTTGTCTGAGGAAGGAAAGTTGGGGATGTGTGAGGAGTGTTATGCGAGGCTCTTGAGGGAGAAGAATTGGGGGGATGAGGTTTGCTGAGATAAGACAATAGTACAATCATTATCCTCCCTGTTTTTTGGCAAATAAGCCCGGAATGAACGTTTTTTGGCCGCTTTTTTGATGACATGATTTCACGCCTGTTACATGCAGCATTTGTGGAATAGGCGGATATTTGAGGACTATATTCGGGGTGCTGTTGTCGTGTTTTTTGGGGAGGTACTATGGATTGTCTGAGGGTGAGATCGGCCCGCTCCGGGCGTCTGTGGGGATGCGTTTTTCCGGAATGTGGGCGTGTTTTGGGTGCTATTTAAGCGTTACTTTAAGTGATAGTCGGGATTTACCTGGATATCCCCTTTCCAGGTATATGGCCGATAGAGATCAGGCATATCGTGTTCCTGAAGGAATCTGTTGATGGTATCGTGCTGGGATTGTGGGAGGGGCATGGCAGTGTCCTAAAGGAAAGTCGGGGAGTGGAGGGATAAAGGTGCTGGAGAATCGGAGATCGGTTATCGTGACAGGTAATTACATGCCCTGCAATACCAATCTCTGATACGATGAGTTTCGATGAGCATGTTAAAATATGCATGACAATGAACAAATCCGATGCATGCCCGGATGAGTGTGAACTCAAAGGACTCTCTGATATCCCCGCAGTATGGGTCCCTCCCCCGCAAAACCATCCATTTGCCGGAATCATCATATCAAGGGACCCAACAACTGCATTTATTCCCTACTATACCGATGCGAAATCAAGGAGCCTTTCTTTGTGGCGGGAGCTTCTCTTTGACACCAATGCCATCCCCCGGTGGACATTCACTCGCATCAAATCATTCAACCAGAGGTACATGCAGGGCGCACTCTCCGATGAAGAGCTGAATACATTCAGGGATACGCTTTATCATTCTGTCTATTGGACGCACCTCCACAAATGCTGCACAGACAAACGGGGGGAGGCTTCATTGAAGTTCAGACCGAGAAACGCATACTCCTGTGCAGACCGGTGGTTGTGTTCTGAAATTGAATCAGCTAGCCGCGAAAATATCCGGTTCATTGTCACACTGGGAAAAGATGTGGAGCGATGGTTTGAGAGGAAGGGTGACGATCTTGTGGATCAAACCATTCGCCTGTACCACCTTCCCCATCCATCTGGTGCCAATATGGCATCATGGCATCCAAAAGACAAGCAGGCACAAAAAAGACTTGAAGAGAATATATACCACCTCGTTCGGGAGTGTCAGGAAATTCTGTGATCTGATCATTTAACAGACGCTTTTTTCCGGACTGCCTTGTCATACCGTTTCAGACTTCAGTACACTCCCACGATTCATAGCCCCGGACGTCAATAAGATAATCTGCTTTTTGCAGGAGGTTTGCAAACGCTTCTTCCTTCCAGTTTTCCCGTCCTTCAGGCTTTTTCCCTAAGAGCGAGAGGGTAACCTCCCTTTCAAACTGTGCAGGATATTCCTGATGGAGCTGATTCCAGTAGTATGTGATGACGTCTTCTCTTTTCTCAAGGAGACTCCGGGACGGAATTTGATCACTTTTATTTCCATTCACCGTGTCCAGGGCAGGGAGCAGATTCCAGAGATCGTTATTCTTCCACCGGGCAAAGGGGAGCATATGATCAACATGCATCCGGGTGCTATCCGGGATCCTCTTTCCGGACCAGACACATTCCAGAGGGCCTTCCCTGAAGGCATTCTGGTAGACCATCCGTGCAAAACCAACTGCCCGTTCAGTTTCCGGAACTTTTGTGAGTAGAGCGAAAATCTGTGCCTTTTGAACAGATTTTGTGCTTTTATCATGAGAAAAATCCGTCCAGTCTTTGAGAATGGATTCCTCCCCGCTGATAAAACTCCCAAAGTACTCAAACGCCAGGCACATATCTGAGGGAATATCAAAGACACCGAAATTCTCCTGAATACATACCGGGTCAGGATATGCATCATTCTGAATCCGGATACCCTGCTTGTCATATCCATATATTGAATAATACGCATCAGACAGCGAACGTCCAATGTATTTCATGGGCAAGGCAACGATAGTCTCCCGAATTTTTTTGAAGAGAGCCATTACATCAGCCGATATCTCCTCCGGCAGCTCCCCTCTGCGGTATTCATTCCAAAAGGCAGAGAACCCTCCCTTGTCCTGATAGTAATCGGTCACGGTCTTAAATGCGGGCCGGAATACAATCTGTCGGCCTCCGGCGCTCTCTTCCGATTCACCACTTCGCTGGGGAATAAACTCAGGAGAGGCAATGATCGGGTAATAGTAGAGCACCCAGCTTTCGACCAGAGAACCCAGAGGGTAGAAAACCCTTCCATCGGCCTCCTCTTTTCGATGGGAATATTTCTGACAGACATCAATTGTCCCCCGGATAAGAGCATACTTGTATGACGCGTCCTTTGCATCATGTTCGAGAATTGCGTTGATTGTGCGTAGGGATGATATTTCCATGGGGTTTCGTCCAGGTGAAGATGTTGTGGGCTGTTTACGATGAAGATATGGATTTGAATGCTCAGATTTATGCTGACACACCCCGTATCGTCTCCTCCATGATCCAATGTGATGCATCTATGCTTACGTCCGGATCTGATGTCAGGAACACCGTTCAAAAATCAGATTCGATCTCGCGAAAAAATGTGATGGGGTTACTGGTGAACTCATAGTAACGTTGAAGTAATATTGTAGAAAATTGACCCGGCGTTGACATAGATCACTTAAACAAACCACAATCTTCCTCTTTAAAGCGCTCGATTTGACATTTTAATTCATCAACAGTACAATCAACAAACTCAGCAAGACAACTATAACACATGAACTGCTTAATTTCTCGATGAATAAATTTCTGTGTGGCTCCAATTTCGTCCTTAGACAGGATCGCATCGCAATAACAACACCGAATTATTTTTTTCATGCACAATCCTTCACAGAAAGATATGGAACTCCTTTTTTACCAAATTCAATTGGGTCAATTATAGCTAACTGTCTCTTAATAATCGTTCTCATATCTATGGCAGGCTTAAGACAATAGGTCATAAAATCGAACATACTAATATCTGATGCCTGATGGATATGAGGGAAGAAGAGCTTGATGTAAGCAGTACACAAACGTTTAATTGCCTCTACATCCCGGGTATCAGACTGGGGGGGGACAATAACTAGATCATTTACAATCGCACGATAACTCAGGTCATCACGCAACTGATGAAGAATATCTGTGAAATACTCAGAGTTTAGTGCCCATCCTTGTGCTTTAAGATCCTCATTCATTCGAGGAATTTTCCACCCGGCAATAAAACCATGGAATCTATCAATAAGTGCACTCTCATAGAAAACCCCTGGAAGAGAGCGAAACATATCACAATTTACATCCATGTCATTCATATCGATGTTTCCAAGAAGGATAACTCCAGTTTTGCCTACAATTTTTTTATCGCCAACAGAACACTCACCACTTTCAAGATATCCCTTGAGTGCACCCTTCATTTCAGAAGGATCAGAAAAAGAAATTGTCTGCACCTCATCAAATGCAATATAATCATATGAACCAACCAGGCCGGTCGTTTTTTTCTGAAGATCATAAAACATTTTTGCCCGGCTCATCTTCCCACCGGATGCTAGCCAGCCATACTTACTTAATCTTCCAAAGAGGTAAGATTTCCCCGTACCTTTTGGTGCCAACTCCACAATATTGACACGTTTCTCTGTAAAAGGCAGAAGGCGGGAAAGCATTGTCCTTTTTTCAATACTGTCTTTATATCCTGAGGGATTGTAATCAATTGCTCCAAGAAGAACGTCAATCCACTCATCTATCGTAAAGTTTTTCCGCGCCTCCTTATAATATTCCAAATCAATTTCATAAGGACAGAAGTTCTGGAAACTCTTTAAGATGATTTTCCCATCTTTTTTATTGTCTCCGGGCGGTAAATATCCCAGTTCAACAATACCCCATATCTCTTTAGAAACCAATAGTTCATCCTTATAGGTATCCCATATCCATGGTTCAATCAATGTTAATTTATTATGTAGATCGTAAATTGGAAGAGAGAATGTAATATCATTGGTAGAGATGTCAATATCCACACTGATTCTCGTAAGAATTTTTACAGACTCATTTCCCTGAATAATTCGATCTTTGATCGAAAGCCATTCATCTTTTTGGGGATATAACCGTTTTATCTGTCTTCCAACAACCTCATAGTCAATCTTTCCCTCATCATCGGAGTATTCCTGCATGATCCAATCCCGTAAAAAGGAAGGTATACTGAGGTCAGAGAAGTAATTGCTCTCCTTGAGATTCTTATATACGACCATATCTGAAAAAACTGTCCGCAACTTATTTTCCATGGCTTAATTCTCCTTACAAATCAAATGATTTCTTTTTGAGTCCTTTTGTGATTGAGAAGGAAAGCTCACCCACATTTTTCTCATTTGTTCTCACGATTGCAGTGTATGTTCCCGTCTTGATATCTTTAGGTAAGGTGCATGCCCATTCGGATCCGTTATCAGATGTATTACATGGATATGTTTCTTTCTCAACAATAAGGACGACACTCTGACATTTTGGAATTGTGACAAACTCTATTATTGGACTCTGATCAACTTTGAGCTTGATCTCATGGGTCTTGCAGATAAGTTTGATTTTTGTAATGTCTTTAGAGATTTCAATGAGCGGAATGACAACTTCTTCAATAGTCGCCCCTCCATGCAGTTCCCATTTTGGAGGGGCCCCACGGACAGTAAACTGGTTATAATTTGCCCAAACACTGTACTTCCCATCTCTGAGTAAATAGGGGTTAGATATGTCACCAACCATATTTTCACAGTATCTTCTTTTAGCATTATTCGCATCCCCGTCATATGAAAAATCACTATTGCAGGATTGTTTACTCAGGACACACAACCGTGAGGAACCGTGATCTGTCACAATCACTACTTTTTGATTTCTTTGAAGAGTTTGAAGGATTGAGTAAAGGTATTTTTGGAGGATATCCAATTCCTTAATCAAATAATAGGGGAGATTTGGATTATCACCAGAACATGTTTCAATTCCTTTATGCTTGAGTTGATCTAACTCACGCATTTCTGTCAAGTCTACTCCATTTTTATTCCTGAATTCGGTATTATACTCTGTTTCTGTTGGAACTCTGGCAATTACAAGCTGTACAGAGCAAGATAATCCATTTTTATCGCAAAAGGCTTCAATAAAACTCAGATACTCTGCCCCGAGACAATCGATAAAATAAACAGGTGTATTCTGAATATCAAGTTTTTCAAAGGCTGCCTCACGGGTTGAGAGACGGTAATATGGGCGTTCCCTCTCCACCCCATTTGCAATAGTGTTTACTTTTTCACAAAACAGTGGATCAAGTCTGTTTTGAACTTTTTGTTCTTTATACGCCTGAAAATATTTTGTATAAAGATCAGAATCCGGAATGTCCAAAGGAACGGAATATTCTTTAAGATAAATCCATAGATCAGGGTAGATTAACTCGATAAGTCCCGAAGTCTCTGGATCAAATGAAGACTTTCCGGAAATCCATTCAAGAATAAGTTTTTTCTCATAATCGGAGGTATCGGTGAGATAGTAAATCATCTCCTCGCCATAATGACTGACTACCTCACAATATTCACTGAGAGTAAGGTTATTATTTAGATACTTCAATCCTTTTTTTCTCTCACTATAATATTTTTGATAACAGGGTTCATTTGGAGATATCTTTAGTATCCCAAAATAATATTCATGAATAAATGCATCAACAGAATTACTCAGACTCAACACATACGGGAGATATTCTTCAAAACAACTGGTCTGATCGATATCATTGATATTTTTGAGGGACAGCAGCTTCATATGAAGCCAGGCATACCATTTTTTCTGAGGGCTTTCAAGATCATTCCATTCTCCCAAAAGGGAGATTGATATCTTGTCTTTGAAAATGGATGAAAAATATGTAGTTACAGATGTAACTCCCTTGGTATCTTTTACCAGAGTTTGCCAATTATCTGCAGTTCCAACCGACTCAGAGATACTCTGAGGGAACTGTTTTTTGACAACAAGGTACTTATATGCTGATGGAATCAGCGTAACCTGTATACGTCGCTCGGAGTATGGGTCATGCGTAAATTGTGTGACAACGGTAATATCCTTTGCTGGATTGCTTTCTACTTCCCGCAAATATTGGTTGTAATCATGGAAGATCCTTTCATAATTTGATGATTCAATCTCTACAGTATTTGAAACAAAGATTACTTTTCCAGTTGGATTGGATGGAACATCGTTTAACAGAAAGATTCGCTCATTTAACCGCAGATCATCATCAATCTTTTGCACCAGAACATTCTGCATTTGGTAAAACAGAAAAATGACTCTATGTAGTTGATTTGTAGATAACTGGATATTATGTAATATATTTGACAAGATCTTCCGACGTTCTTTCTCGGAGATCATCATCATATGTTGTGAAAAGCCATATACAAGAGTAGTATTCTTGCTTTCCTCCAGTTCTGCATAGCACCGCAATAGATCAGGATACTGATCCCCTTTGACATAATCACTTAATTGAACCTGTTTTGTATCTAAAAAATTATTAACAAGATTCATGTAATTCTCATAGGAATTAACATTCACAATGATCGTTTCTGATCTTGTTGCTGGCAATTGGGTAATTCTTTCAAAGATTTCTTCGTATGTTTGATAATTCATGATATTAATCCAACATTTTCAGGATTATTCCAAACGCCTGATGATTGCAATACCTACCTGCAGATCGTTTTTGATAAGATCTTTGAGATAATTTTTTGCATCATCCGGGGGCATATTATCAATCTTTGCGAATGCTTTCATAAATCCAGAATTACGATATGATTCTTTTGCAAAGTCCTTCACCACCTCATCTACCCGAGCTCTTTTGTCAGCCCATGAGTAAATATTTTCATCGACTTTAGACTTTAACTCTAAAATGAGTGAAGGAATATTCTCTGATTCAATTACATACTCGTAATCCCGGAGTATTTTTTTCTGGAATACCTTATGGATATACTCCGTATCTGTAATCTTTGCAAAGTCAGGACAGGTGTTGAGGAACTCCATTGCGTCCTCTATTTTTGATTCATCGCTGGACCCTTTATTTAATAGAATAGAACAAAGGTCTCTTGCTTTTCCTGGTTCATCATCGAAAAGATACAGTATCGGCAGTTCATACTTGTTAGACCATACTTTTGGATCCACTTCTCCGGATATTCTATACCATTCACTTTCCAGATGCTGATAGAGCTGAACACAGCGAAGATCTTCAATTTTAGTCGCAACACGCTGCTCATATTCTATTTTTGACTGATAAATCTGCCCCCTTGGAAGAGATAAATACAACTCCTGAATTTGATCCATACTTAGATTGGCGAATTTATCATAAAATTTCTCATTGAATATTCTGATTTGAGTGTCAGAACAAAAAAATTCATCCAACTCTATTTTGTATGACTGTAACGCATCACTCAGTTCCTTTTTATCGGAAGATGAGAGTGCTTTTGTCTTACACATGTTAAAGAGCATGGTGAGTGGTTTTGTTAACTGTTCCTCGGAGGACAAGATAATATCAAAAGGAAGACGGATCTCATTTAATTTATTACTCCACTCCCTAATTACATCCTGGATTGATGTTTTCGTGCCAATGAAATGATTACTTGAATCAAAAATCCGGTAATCACTGACAACTTCCATGATTGCATTATCGATGTCATCGCTGCACCACAACCAGGCACTATCCGCACTGAATCTTTTCTTAATGGCCTCAAGATAATTGTTATCATTCAGTGATTGTGCAATTGTAATTAAGTCCGGATACGTGACCTGAACATAGAGATCCATGCCTTCTCTTGTGTTTTTGGGCGTGATTAGATCCCGGACAGCATTGCTCAAACCAGCATGTTGCTGAAATGCTTTCCCAATTGAATTAACTTTTGTTTTAACAATCTGTTTAGCATCCGGAGAACTACTTGAAATAGAACAGTAATCATCAATGATACTTTTGAGAACATCTTTTTGTGTGGTATTTTGTGAATCGATATAGTTATTTAATGCCCAAAGTGGATACTGAAGTCCTTTTATTGCATTGATGATCTTGTTACGGGTATTTTCAATTGAGGTACACTGGACGTGAGAAACATTGAATACGAACGCAGAAGAGTTCATAAATTCTTTTTCTTCCTCAGTCATTTGTACAATATATCGAGAAGACGGCCGGGTTCCATGCGTAGATTTTATGGCACCATCTACGAGTTCTCCAAGCTTTTCAGCTGACATTGGCTCTGCTATTGAACCGTTAGACCAGGTATACTGGTCATTTGCATATTCCCGAAGAAGGAAACCAAGAACAAAAGCACTCAAACTGCATGGGAGAAATCCATAGGGCGGACGTGTCAGGAAGTTCCATATATCATATATATCTGCCTTTCCATCTTTGGTAAACCTCTTATCCATGAAAATATTAAGATCATTTTTAATCTGTGATAAGAGATGATCTGGTGTGTGCTCCCAATAATTATTATCAGTCCAAATCTCAGAAAGAGGCTGGGCAAGAGCATTAAACCTTCCTGATGGTTTTTCACCACCAGATGCTGCCATAATTGCTCCATTCTTTGATTGCTGTATAGAACGCAATGTCTTCGAGTTGGAAAGACGTTCAATCCCTTTCGGGAAACGTTCTTCATTGATCTGCCTTAGTTGCTTGGTAAGTAAATCAAAACTATAGAATTTCTGTCCATTATGGGAAGCATCATAGAGAACGAAGACTCCATTTATGAGTTCATTATTCCATTGAGTAATTATATCATTTACCCGACTTTCAAATGCAATAACTTGTTTTGAAATATTCTTATCTTTCCAGTAACGCACATTTGCCAGACACTCAACAATGTCATCATAATTTTTGGATTTAAGCGAAGATAATGACGTGTCTACAATAATTATTCCTGAATCCAGACCTGTCGATAGGAAATTCTGGATTTTTTCATTAATGATGCTTGCTTCCTGATCATCTTTAGCAAAGGTGAAAAACAATCGGATTTTGTTTGGAGGAATATTCACTTTCCGTTTTAACGCAACGTCAATGTTGGTGGTCGTTAAATATGATGATTCATACCGAAGAAAGAGTTCCTCAGGTAATTCAAATACCTTTTCGATATCATTGTTCTTTTGAATAAGTTCCAGCGTTGTATATTTTTTTGAAATTTCCTGTATTAACTGACTGATCACCGCAGTGTCACTGTTAGCACGAAGAGCGACATATTCCAGTTCTCCATTTTTGCCGGGATGTGAAGATAAAACACCCTTTTCTATGAGAATCATAAGGATCTGTTCTATTCGAACTTTTGCGAGATCGGTTCCTTCAAAGGCATATGTCAAATTATTCAGTGTTGGCTTCAGTATCGGGACATTCCATGCTTGATTTGAAAGACCCTGAAGAAGCAGGGTTGTTTTTAAGATCAACAATGTATCTGAATCAAATGCCTTGTTGTCCTTATGAATATTGTATGTGTTCAATAAATCCTTAAGTTCCGTATCTAATCTGGCTTTGTCACTACTGTAGAAGTAATCCCATAATTTGTCACAGGTAAGATACGGGATGGGGGAGAAAGGTCCGGTTTGGTGAATAAATGACTTGAAACTTATGGATTCTGATTCTGTTTCCCCTCCTTTTATGAACTCGAACATACTTCTTTGATTGGAGTTGAAACGGGCGGAAAGATGTTTAAGAATAAGAGCTGCATATGGGTGGAACGGTAATATTTCCTTAAAATCATTTTCTGTCACTTTATTATTTGTTGATCTGATAACGAGCTTGCCAGAATTGCATACGTTACTCCAAAGTTCACTTCTAAGGGTTTGCCACTGTGAACGGACCTCCTGATTATCCTTTACTGCAAGTGCTTTCCCCATGAGTTTAAACGCGGTATTATCTGGGAGACTTATCTCAATTGGGGGAGCAAAGCGATCTGAAATTTTTTTGGAATCACCTAATGGCAATTGTTTTCCGGAAATATGGGTAACCAGCATCAGAACAAATGGCATATGTTGTGTAGATTCCGCAATTTCCTGAAGACCTGTGAGTTTATTTTGATTAATCTTGAAAAATTCAGTAAATTCATCCCAGATAAAGAAAATAGAAGTTAAATTATTTGCCTTGATAACTTCATCAATCCACCGAACTAAGTCATTTGGTTCGATTGGATGTCCGCTTATCCCCTCCATATTGAGCATATCGAGATATTTATTGATGAGCTGATTTGATTTTTCATCATCAGGGTTTTTAATTGCCTCAAGAAAACTTGTAACATCAGAATAGGGTGAAAAGAGATAATTGTATTTTTCCTGCATCAATTTGTCGATATAATTTGAATAAATTTCTTTTGTAGTTAATCTATTGACAATTGTTTCTTTTAATGTAATATTTGAGTTATTTTTAATACCCTGCTCTTTCAGTGCCTTTTTGATACTGCTCTGAATTGCAAGAGTAAGAGCTGCTGTTGAGTCAATACTTTCCGATCCATTCCGGTACACGGTGAGAATATGCCCTTGTCCTTTTAGGTTGTTAAGACGACTGCAGAGGTCCATATCGAGATCATTCTTCTCAAAATACTCGGTTACATCCTCTTTTTTCGCTTCAAGCATACATTTTATCGTTAAAACTGCATGTGATTTTCCTGTCCCATATGACCCTGTGACCCAGAGGGATTGTTTTTCGTGACGATTGAGTGTATTTACGGTATGTTTAATTAATTCGACAAATTTTTCATGTGGATAGAATCCTTTCCATTTCCCATCTTCAGATTTGATGAGCTCTTCTGTCATCATGGGGAAATAATTTGGGTCAATATCAAAAAAATTATCATATAAAATGTTGGTCATATCATTGCCCATTATATTATCTCCGTCATTACGAGTTCAAGTACCTCTGCTGATGTTTTATTTGGAGAAAGGACAATATTGTCTAAATCATGGGTAAACGAAGTTGAAATATACTCTGAATACTCTATAGACAATCCTTCCAGAATATGCCTGAATGTATCTCTATCGATATCAAAAATCTGTGAGGGACTCAATCCGGAAATGTCTGGATCTTCTGATAAGATCTCAGTTAACGTAAACCGGTAGTTATCATTGTCATGAATACTATTATCTTCCTGAATATTTTCTTCTGCATATCTGTAGAAGGCATATAATATTACTTCAGGAATTGGATGTTCCCATTTTATTCTCTCCACAGATTTTACGTTTGAACCGGATTTTTGGGGGTGACCAAGTCCAATCTGGCTTCCAAGCGGTGTCTGTACCATAATATTACGGTAAGCACTCACAATATTACGTTTCACTGTGTCTTTGATATCTTCGGGAAGGAGCGCCTTGAGATCTTGCATTGTATAAATGGTACCAGGAATAATATTTTTTACATACCACCCTATTTGAGGAGTATATGAGAGATTAATCAGAATAATTGCCCATGTGGCCTCAGAATCAGAACCAATAGTCCTGAGCAGTTGTCCTGTCCTGGTAATTGTAAGATCTCTTTTCTCAGAGACAATACCCGCATCCCGTAAAAATTTTTTGAATACCGGAACCATCTTACTTCCTAAATCATTATGATCCCAGAATTGATCAGGATCTTTGAAATATGAATCAAGCCATTCTTTCCGGAATCCAAATGTCATGTATCTATCCATTCCAGCCATTTTTTCATTTCCTTTGCTTAGAGGTAATTTAATTGAGGAGCATAATAAGCATCCGTAATCTATCTTAAGGCATTGACAACAGTGCTTGCATTCACTGCTTTCAATTTTTGTTGAGTCTGGGCCCATGGTGATACACCCAAACTTGCATTCTGCAACACATACTCCGCATCTTCTGCAATAGGCAGCTTTGCGAAAGACATTTTTGAACAGTGATACAAAATATATCTCACTTTTTCCTCCCCCAATTAGTGGTAAAACCACTTCCAGGGACTGATTCTCATTTTCGGTAACAGTAAAGCGATATGTTGCACCATTATATGTTACAAGATAGCAATTCTCTTCTATCTGACAGAACTCCCCAAGTGTTTTTATCCATTCCTTCCAGTCATCTGCCGGTCCTTTGGTGGTGATTCGTAGTTCTTTTTTAGTATTTACCACTTCAACGAGGTTTGTACCAATTTTTAGTTCACGTCCAGAACGACGTACTTTCCATCCTCCATCTTCTATGAAGTGATCCATATCAGATAATCGATCAAAGGTTTTTGAACTGGTATTCTTGATTATGTCCAGGTACTTTGTCATCACGCCGGGATAACAAGACATTTTGATGAACTCATGTTTCCCTCCTGACATTGGACATAATAGACAACCTACACGCGAATTCCCTTTTTTATATGCTTCATTGAGAGGGAGATTATTTCCATAGATATATAGGTAAAGTTCTGCAGAATTCCATTGAAGAATTGGATGGCAACTTGCCTGTCCAGGGTGCTTCTTACTGACACTCACCATATCATATGAGGAACGGGCATTACTTTCTTCTGCCCGAATTCCCGTAAAAGCCATCCCTCTAACGTTTGGTTTTTGGAATAAATTACGTAAATACCGGATTTGTGGAGCTGTCTTATGCACACTGCAACACCAGCGGATTCCACGTGCTGGTGGACCAAAGATCTTCCAAGACTCAACAGAGGATATTTCAGCACGAGCCACATGAAATGAGATGTCGCTGTAATACTTCCGGATAACTTCCATAAACAAATAGGTATCTGGAAGTTCCATGTCTGTATCTCCAAACAAGGCCAGAAATTCATTTTTTGGAAGAGTTCGATGTACTAAATCAAGTGCGACGATTGAATCTTTTCCTCCACTGAATGCAACGTAAAAAATATCAATTCTATTTTTGAACTGATGATATGTAGTATAAATCGTGAGAAGTGTGTCATGAACAAGAGCATCCATTATGACACGATTTTTCTTCACCATTAGCGGTATATCTACAAAGGTTAATTCCAATCCATCCTCGATAATTTTTAGTGTGGGTCGATTATAGAGGCTTCCACCACTCGTTTTACCAACGACTCTTCCTAAATAATAATAGAGGTTATTTTCTGCCCAGAGCAAAGGTTTTGTATCATCTCTTGGATAAGTCCAATATTCATCAAATCCAAGTAAATCCAATTCAGAAGAATATACCGGCCTGAGTTCTTTTCCAACAGTACTCTCAGAAGTTGTTGTAAGTAGATATCCACCTGTTTCTGGATCCCATTCATATTTGTACATTTATATACCAAAATATTCGTATTTAGCAATCGCTTTGGAGTAGATCCCTGATAATCCATCTCGTGGGGCAGTTTGCATATAATTTATTTCTTTAAGATATTCTATTGCTTCCATTTGATTCTTGAATGGTTCCCGGTTGTTCTGCTTTTTTAGAACATCTATCAGGATATCCGTATAATTTTTAAAATCCGAGTCCGCAATAACAATAATCCCTCTGGGTTTTTTGCAGCCAGTATAATATTCGATGAGCTTCAATGGGCATCTGAATTTGCTGCCGTAAATCCTAATAATACTCTCAAGAAGATATGGGGTACATGGATTGGATTCGACATACGGATATGATAGATAATTTTTGATATTCGCAGAACAGACATACCCTGTTTGCAGTTCATCCATGAGCAAATTTTCAATTTCGTTTAATACGTTTTCGGAAATATCTAGCTGATCGATTGAAATAAACCGATTTTCATCAAGACGGAAATATTTTTTTAAGATTGGTTTGAGAACTCCCCGACAAGCAACATTGTAATGATTTGAATCTTCGAATTCCTCCATATCTCGGTATGTGAAAGATCTCATCGACATGAGATGACGTATCACCTTCTCGGTTGAACTGAGAATTGATCCACCACCAAAAATTATCTGGCCACGTTTATAGATATATTTTGATGGATAACAATACTTGAAAATGTCACCAAGTGTTACAATATCTGTTATGAGGTTTCGATCAAAGAAATCAGGGTTAATTGCCATATATGCATCGAAGAGACCTGCAGTGGTTATCACATTATCTTGCATATTTTCAGTAATAGTTGTAAGGAGTAACTCCTTATCTTGCAACGTAATATCAAAGCAATCGATATGGGTATAATATCCTTTTTTTCCTCGGATAACTTTAGAGGAACTATTAAGGCAGTCTCTAATTTTTTCATCAGGAAAATGGGGGAGTGTATGTATGAGTTCCTTATGAGACATTTGGCCGGAAAATTTCCGAAGTGTTGCTAATACCCTGTCAAAAATATAACTATCCAGGTTTGACAATTTTTGGGAACAGATATAACCATCAGTGAAATTGTATTTACCCCTCATATAGTATCTAACAACATTCTCTAATGTAGTGGAGTTGTAAATATTTGTTTGGAGTAACCTTTGCTTAAACTTGATATAAAGTTCATCAGAAGAAACAATCACTTCTCCTGACTCAAAAAGAGTATTTACCTGAACAAGTATCTCATTCAGTAAGGAATCTGAAGCATCCAATGATGTGATCGACAACCGTGTCGTTTCATCACATGCAACAGTTATCTCTATAATCCCTTTGATAAATTGATCGTAATCGCCAATCCATTCTTCGTTATAATTTTCAGAAAAGGCCTTCTTGAATGCAACCATGCACCTGAAGACCTGAAGCTGATTATTGAGATTAATTCCAGATGGAAATTGATTCGTGAGAACTTCTGTATATAATTCCTGTTCACGAGATAATTTATTTCGCGTAAAGATTATTCCATGCCCTGATTTCATCAAATTTTCATTTTTTAAAGGTTCCCATCCTCTTACATGTGTCTGCTTGAAATGAGTTCCTTCCTCCTCTTTGAGTTTTGTGAATGAATCATCAAAAATATTTTCCGGAGATTTTTCAGAGATAATCTCTGGCAGCACAGGACTATCAGGCTTTGGAATTGGACGTTTTAACTGTTCATTTTCAGATTGTGATTCACTCTTTTCAATTTTAATGTAATACTTATTTTTTTCCAACGTAGATTTAACAAAAATCAATATTAACCCATCATTGGCATCAGAAATCAGATCATCAATCAGATCGCCAAGGGTTTCATCCCAATATATGCGCGTGGGTGAGAGCCGATTTTCATCCAGATGATTCCCCATTCGGATACAAGAACTATATTTTATCCCATTATCCTTGTGAATCAATGTAATCCACATTTTTTCACCCGGATTCAAAAATTCTGCATTAAAAAAAGGACGCATCCTAACTGGCAGCCCCAAACCGTTGTAGCTTAGGACGGATTTATCCACATGTTTATTGACCTGAGTCTCCGATAAACGGTTCCAGGAATTAACTGCCTCCCGAATCTCAAATTCCTCATGCTCATTGATAAACGTAATTAGATTTCCTCCTTAAGTTCATCCCATATATTATAATCAACAACACTGTCATATTGGTTTGTTTATATGCCCATATTTTGACTCTGTTAGATTCCTAAAATATAACAAAAAACGCCCCCAGAAAATTCCTCTAAGAAACCAGAATTTCATCGCAGGTTCTAAACCACAGAATACAGATTTTTTCCAGGAGGCAATCACCCGGATGGGTTCTTTGTTCCCTCCTGCAAGCTACGGTGTACAATTCGATTACTCTGGGTAAAAATCCCATTATCTGATTAAGAAACGATCAAATAACCCCAAAACAGGCTTGCTCCTGGAAATATTGTGTCCACACAGAAGCCCTGAGAGAGCAGATCTCAGTTGAGACAGTCCATATGTCCTCCCCAAAATATCTGACAATAGGAACTCCTTAATAGTCTCCGGTAAATCGTGATTTTCGCAAATAAAAGACATTACAGCGGTATTTTCCCCGCAGGAAAAATGAGTGGAAAAATACGCCCGTTTTACCCTTTGATTCCCAAACGGAGGGGGTCAAAAAGGGAGAGAAACAGGGATGATGCAGCATTAATCCGGTTTCCGATATTCATCCGATGATTTACTCATGTGCGGATGTTTTCTTTTGCTTCGTAGTATTTCTACAGAATCCAAAATTACCCTATATTCGAATAAGGGTGACGTGGTAACATCTTCTCTCTATTCGACTGCACGAGAATTTCCGGCACATATATTTTAATTTCAGGTTCTAAACCCCCAACATTTCCAGGAGATCGCCACGGCGGAATGTGGCAGACAATTGCTGGAGGGAAATATCCCTGTCACCATAGCAATCTTTCAGTGCTTCAGCTATTTGTTCAACAGCCTCCTTTTGATATTTGGCCTGCCCATCCTCAAATGCCTGAACCAGGGATTTAAAATTGCGGTGAGAAACGTCTCCAAAGTTTGTATCCTGATCGTTTAACAGGGCACGACCAATCAACATTGATATGTAATGCGATGCATATGGGAGAAATTCAGGAGGATTTGGATCTGCCGGCCGCTTTCTTTGATTTTCAACGGTTCTGAAAATCAGGACTGCCAACAAAGCCTGAGCAGCATTCAGATCTTTGAAAATATCAATATAGAGTTTTCCAAAGTGTTCTTTCCGACGGAATTTGGCTTGATGAGGTCTTTTCCTCCAGATTGCCAATACAGATTCTGCCACAATTGAACTGGTAATAATATTGGACCCGCCGCTGCCTTCTTCCCGCTGTCGTTTGTATGCGTATCCAAGGTCGGAAATTCCGATCTCAAGCTGTTTCTGCATTTCATCGTTGGAATGCAAATCTCGAAGATCTACTGGATTTTGACTATTTGTTGCGTAGGTGATATCCCGGACAAACTCTTTATGCGTTTCTGCCAGTTGGTAAACCCTGATCATTACATACGCGGACTCACTTATTCCATTCGGTAACGCATTATTCAGTGTTTCCTGAATGGTTTTACAGGTTTGTCCTCCATTAATCACCTGCATGTTTTTGATTTGTACCTTATAATCGGATTTCTGAAATGCATTGTAATCAAATTTGTCACAAACCACTGTAATACCATTATTGTAGAAATAAAATTTGTCAGATTTATCTGCATTGCAAAGAGTTTCATGAATAGCTGTGTTTACACGGTTGGAGTGAAGCCCGAGATAACGGCGGATATTGCGCTCCAACAATTTATCGCCGTTGTCATTGAACAGTCGCTGAATCTCCTGAACCGAGACACGTCCGACAAGAACACGCATATAGTTCATATCCTCTACAATTGCCTGGCCACTCATCGTTACGGTGGCATCCACCTTCTTACTGCGTTGGAGAATATTTACGATTGAATCATGATTGAAATGGACGAAATCAACCCTGTCACCATAATCTTTTTTGGCTTCGTTTATCCAGTTGTCTGCCTGCTTTGTCCAGGTTGCTCCATTGTTGCACAGAATCACCCGCACATTCGGAATGTATGCATCCCGAATCAGTGAGCGGATATCTTCGATTTTTGGAGCAATTTTCTCATTTAATGTTACTTTGCGATAAGGGTCAAAAAGAACCTGAACAGTGTTGACTGTTTTTTCAACACCATTTTCCGGGAAATTTGCATCTCCATTCAGGTTTTTGGTCTTGTACTTTCCCTGAAAAATCGTGACCAAAAATTCTCCGTCATCAACCTCCCCAATATGGAGACCATCAACACCGGCATCATTCCCTCCATCAGTTAGAAGATCGGCCGCTTCCTCCATAGAGATATCAAGGCAGGTGGCCATACATAAAATTACAAATGCAGCCGATTTCTTTTTATTGATGTCAGCACCATCGGGCAGCCAATCAGGGTGGTCCTCAACGATACCAGTAATTCTTTGATCAATAATACTTGCGTTGATGTCCATAACAACTGCCACTAATGTAAGTGTATAACCTTATTCATCTTTAATCCCTACCAGTCCGCGTTCAGGTATTTTTTCAAAAACAAACAAGAACCCAAAAAAGAACCAATGCGAGGGAAGGGATTCGAACCCTCGAACCTCTACAGGACTAGGCCCTGAACCTAGCGCCTTTGACCAAGCTCGGCAACCCTCGCGCCTAACTCAATTCGTGCTTAAACAAAATAAAGATGTGTATTTGGTTTTTGATTTTTGTTGGTCTGTCTGCGGATTTTTGTTGTTCTTTTTGATGAACATTTTATGGATTAATTTACGAATATTTAGTATTGCCGATCGGTTTGTCGATCGGTCTGCCGACGTTCACTGCTTTTTATCAGGATTTGTCTCCTGAATATCCTTGTTCTTTCTCTCGGCTTTTTCCATCTCCCTCTGCTTGAGCTCCTTTCTCCTGATCTTCCCCGAGATGGTCTTCGGCAGACCCTCAACGAACTCAATGGCACGCGGATACTTATACGGAGCCGTTACCTGTTTGACATGGTTCTGAATATCATGTATCAGGGCTTCTGACGGCGTGTATCCGGGAGAGAGCACAACAAAGGCCTTCACAATCTGACCCCGGATGACATCCGGTGTTCCGACCACCGCTGCTTCCTGAACGGCAGGATGTTCAATCAGAGCACTCTCCACCTCAAAGGGCCCGATACGATATCCTGATGCTTTTATCACATCATCATCCCGGCCGACAAACCAGAAATACCCGTCCTCATCCTTGTACGCCTTATCACCGGTATAGTAATAGCCGTCACTGAAGGACTTGGCATTCTCCCCGGCATTACCAATATATTCCTGAAAGAGGCCAACAGGCCGTGGATCTGTTTTTATGGCAATATGCCCTTCTTCATGCGGTGGAGCGGGTTTCCCCTCATCATTATGGATTTCAATATGCCATCCCGGTGCTGGTTTGCCCATGGATCCGGGTTTTGATTCCATACATGGGAACGTCCCGATACACAATACCGTCTCTGTCTGGCCATATCCCTCATAAATGGTAAGGCCGGTGGCTTTTTTCCAGACCTTAATAACCTCCGGGTTGAGCGGCTCGCCCGCGCTGCAGCAATGGCGCAGTTCACTGAAATCATACTTTTCCAGTTCTGCAAGGATCAGCATCCGGTAAATGGTGGGGGGCACGCAGAATGTGGTCACACCATACTTCTCAATAACCGGAAGAAGACCGGTCGCATTGAATTTACCGCGGATGTCATAGACCATGATAGCCGCACCCTCATTCCACTGGCCAAAGAGTTTTCCCCATGTACTCTTTCCCCATCCCGTATCCGCTACCGTAAAATGAAGATCAGTACTTCTGACATCGTGCCAGAACCGCCCGGTTACGATATGGCCGAGTGCATAACTATGGTCATGGAGCACCATCTTCGGCTCTCCGGTTGTCCCTGAGGTAAAGAAGATAAGCATCGGGTCCGTTGCTTTTGTACCCTTCAGACCATGGAACGGCACCAGTTTACTGGAGACAGGGGCCGGATACGCCAGTTCAACCGGATAACTGATCCAGCCCTCACGTTCGCCGTCAACAATAAACTTTGACACCAGAGACGGGCACTCATCAAAGATGGCATCCACCTTATGGGCATTCTCTTCATTTGTGATGACCATCTTTACGTCAGCGACATTAATCCGGTACTTCAGGTCCTGTTCTGTGAGCATGGTCGGTGCCGGGCAGTAGACCACACCCATCTTGATCATGCCCAGCACAAAGAACCACCATTCCGGGACACGCGGGAGCATAATAAGGACACGTTCCCCCTTTCCCGGCCCATATTTGATGAGCATATTTGCCACCTGGTTTGAAAGCCGTGAGAGATCGCGGAATGTATATTTCCTCTCTTCGCCCTGCTGGTTGGCCCATATCATGGCAAGTTTGTTCCGGTCACGCTTTGCCCAGGCATCAACGACATCAAAGCTGAAATTATAATATTCCGGTACATCAATGGAGAATGAATTGTAGGTCTCATCATAATCGGTTATATTATGCCGAAAATGAACTGAATCCTCACGGTTCATCTGAGAGATGCCACTTCCGTCAAGTTCGGGAAAATGTGTGGTGCACACCTCAGATATCCAGTCAGAACGGGATATTCCCCGATCCTTTGAGTCACGGTCTATTTTCCGGACGAGCTCATCGTCCATTGTAACAGAATAACGCACCATTACTACATATGTTGGTGCACATAATAATAAAAAATTGTGGTGCACTGCACCACCAGAGAACAGATCAGTCGTCTGAATATTTTTTCAGTTCATCTTCCCGCAGCACATTTCGTTTAATTTTGCCGGATATGGTCTTTGGAAGCACGTCAACAAATTCAATTACCCGCGGATATTTATAGGGGGCGGTCACCTGCTTCACATGATTCTGCAGTTCTTTTATTAATGGTTCAGAACCCTCAAATCCCTGATTAAGGATAACAAATGCCTTTACAACCAGACCACGGATTCTGTCCGGCGAACCGACAACGGCAGATTCCTGAACGGCAGGGTGTTCAAGCAGGGCACTTTCAACCTCAAACGGGCCGATGCGGTATCCTGAACTCTTTATGACATCATCATCCCGGCCGACAAACCAGAAATACCCGTCTTCATCACGGTAGGCCTTGTCCCCGGTATAATAATACCCGTCGACAAAGGACTCGTTGTTTGCCTCTTCATTATCCAGATATTCCACAATAAGGCCAACCGGACGGGGATTTAACGAAATGGAGATACGTCCTTCTTCATAATCGGCAACAGGATGTCCATCCTCGTCATGAAGTTCAATATGCCACCCGGGCGATGGTTTCCCCATTGAACCAGGTTTGTTTTCAATGCATGCAAAAGATGCAATGGCACAGCAGGTCTCCGTCTGCCCATACCCTTCATAGATTTTTTGGCCTGTCCCCTCTTCCCATACTTTGATGACTTCAGGGTTGAGCGGTTCACCAGCACTGCAGCAGTGACGCAGTTCAGTGAGATCGTATTTTGCAAGGTCCGCAATAATCAGCATCCGGAAGACTGTCGGCGGGCAGCAGAATGTCGTCACTTCATACTTTTCAATGAGCGGGAGCAGTTCTGTCGCCTTGAATTTTCCCCAGACATCATAAATGAGCAGGCATGTGCCCTGAATCCACTGTCCAAAGATCTTCCCCCAGCCACATTTGGCCCATCCGGTATCAGAATAGGTAAAATGCACGTCATTTTCCCGGACATCCTGCCATAACTTCGCTGTCACAATATGGCCCAGCGGATATGCATTGTTATGCAGCACCATCTTTGCTTCACCTGTTGTACCGGATGTGAAATATATAAGCATGGGATCTGTTGAGCGGGTTCGGTTTGTATACGGCATACTGACCTTCCGGTGCGATACCGGTGCAGGGTATACCAGTTCCTCCTGATAACTCACCCAGCCGTCCTTTTCACCATCAACAATGAGTTTCGTCTGCAGCGACGGACATTCCTCGTATATCTCGTCAATTTTTTCAGAATTTTCAAAATCAGTTATGACAAGCCGGAAATTTCCTGCGTTAATTCTGTAATGGAGATCTTTTGGTGTAAGTAACGAGGGTACAGGACAGACCACTGCACCCAGTTTGATTATTGCGATGACAAATATCCACCACTCCGGAACCCGCGGCAGCATGATCATGACCCGGTCCCCTTTGTTAATGCCAAACTTTAGCAGAATATTTGCTGCCATATTGGAGAGGTTCTTCAGGTCCCGGAATGTGTATTTCTTCTCATCCCCGTCCTGATTCGCCCAGATCATCGCCAGTTTGTTTCTGTCACGCTGTGCCCAGTCGTCAATGACATCATACCCAAAATTGAAAAATTCAGGTACATCAATGGAGAATGTACGATAGGTCTCATCGTAATCCACCATATTATACTCTGCATCCGCCATAGAATCAATAATGCTTTGATGTAGATGGGTATAGTATTTCCTTCTTTAAGCTCAGGCTCGCATTACAGAAAAATGCACATCAGCAATAACCCGTATCCTGCATGTGTCTCACATAAGAGGCCCAGGGCCCACCGAAAAATTATTGGGTCATCTCTCTACAACAGTCTGACGACATCCGGTTTTGGCTGATAGCAGTCGCCGTCATCGATCATTGTTTTCAGAACGGCAAGGGTTGTCTCCCGTGGAATCCCTTTCAAACCCATTGCCTCAATCAATACCTCAATACCGACGGTCTTTTTATCATCAGAAATATCCCGAATCTCTTTTTTCACCTGAAAAAATACAGCGGTGTCCGGTGTCGCAGGGACCTCCGTTTTGGTGAGAAGAGTGGACAGTGCCTTCTCTGCCATACCACATATGCGCTCTTTTTTGTCAGGAGAGGTATCCGCATGTTCAAGATGTCCGATGAGGTCTGCTGCCGCAGCGACGACAAAGCCGTCACGCAGCGTTCTTGAGACCGGAACAATTGATTCCAGCACCGGCATGCACTCGTCTGCAGTGCAGCGAATCCCTGCCGCACAGAGAACAAAAACCGGAAGGGCAGTCTCGTTCAGAAATGAGGATATATCCGGATTGCCGGTATGGCAGCCCACAACCAGCATTCCCGTCGGGTCATAGAGAGTAAGGTTCAGAACCGGTTTATTGGTATCCGGAATCTCAGTGAGTGCACCGCAAAAAAGGCATTTTGAAATCTTTCTTTCGGAAAGAGTCCGAATTCCATTACTCTGTGCATCATTTCTCCCGGAATTCAGGTCATCGGCAAATATTTTCAGGTACGGTTCCATACACTATCCTTATCGTATCATTTTGTCCGGACAGTCTATATTCTATCTGTTAAGCGCATAATAGATCACCACTACAGATCACAGACATCAACCGATCAGCTAATACTCTTTATGTACAGAATATGATAACAACAGGTGCACACTGTCTCCCGGTATATGATTACAGGGTTGGGGAAAACAAATGACTGCAAATACAATCTGGATTGAAAAATACCGCCCGTTGGTGCTGGATGATGTTGTCGGGCAGGACGAGATCGTCTCCCGCCTGAAATCATATGTTATATCAGGAAACCTCCCGCATCTCATGTTTACCGGGAATGCCGGTATCGGCAAGACAACATCGGCAATTGCTCTTGCACGGGAATTTTTCGGGGATACCTGGCAGATGAATTTCCGGGAACTGAATGCATCTGACGAACGGGGCATCGATGTCGTACGAAACCAGATTAAACAGTTTGCGCGTACAGCACCTCTTGGAGGAGCTGAATTTAAGATTCTTTTCCTTGACGAGGCAGACGCGCTGACACCTGATGCACAGGCAGCACTTCGCCGTACGATGGAAAATTACGCACCAAACTGCAGATTCATTCTCTCCTGTAATTATTCGTCAAAAATAATCGATCCCATTCAGAGCAGATGTGCCATATACCGGTTCAGACCTCTCTCAAAAGAGGCAATACAGACGGAAATATCCCGTATTACAGAGACGGAAGGACTGGTGTGCAGCCCGGAAGCGGAGGATGCCATCGTCTATGTTGCACAGGGTGATATGAGAAAGGCCATCAATGCATTGCAGGGCGCTGCCATTGTCAGCAAACAGATAAACGAAGATATGATCTATGAGATCACATCGACGGCACGTCCCGAAGAGATCGTCGGGCTGATGCAGACATCTGTTGCCGGTGACTATGAAGGGGCGGAAGCGCTGGTGCATGAACTCCTCTATTCACGGGGCATTGCGCCAAACGAACTGATCAACCAGATGTACCGATCAATTATCAGTATTCCACTTGAACGCCGGCTAAAAACACAATTAATATCACATCTTGGCGAAACAGACTTTCGTCTCAGTGAAGGGGCAAACAGCGAGATACAGATGGAAGCACTGATTGCAAATATTGTACTGAGTGCTGACGCCACGAGACAGTGAGGAGGCACATCCGGGTGGAAGAAGATATTGATGATCTGGAGATTACCGACCGTGCAGCCGACTGGAACAGTTTTTTAAAGAAGCATTACCGGAAAGAGCTGGGGGAGATCAGTGCGCAGTATCCGCATCTGAAATCCCTTGAGATTGATTACCGCGAACTCTCCCTGTGGGGGAAAACCGGCCTTGAAATTGCAGATGAAGTCCTGCACAACCCAGGAAAGGTCATCGGGGATGTAAAGGACGCCATCAGAAACCACAATCTGATCTTTACCAAGGATGAGAGTGAAAAAGCTGACAATATTAATGTCCGCTTTCGTTGCCTCCCCCGGAAAATAGATGTCCGTGACATACGCGCCCACCATATCAATTCCTTCATCTCGGTTGAAGGAATTCTCAGGAAGACAACGGAAGTGCGTCCGCGACTGACCGAGGCAGTCTTCCGGTGCCTGCAGTGCGGTACAATGAGTGCACCCTACCGGCAGGAATATTCCCGGTTTCAGGAACCCTACCGGCCGTGCGCCCAGTGTGAACGGGCAACAAAAATGGAACTCGTGCCAGGCATGTCCACCTTTGTCGATGCACAGAAATTACGCATACAGGAATCACCAGAAGGACTGAGAGGCGGTGAACAGCCGCAGACCCTTGACGTTGACGTAACAGACGACCTGACCGGAACCGTTGCTCCGGGCGACCGGGTCATCATCAACGGCATTCTCCGCTCTGTCCAGCGGATGAATCACGGCAACAAAAGCACACTCTTTGACATATACATCGAAGCCAATTCAATTGAGATCGGTGAAAAAGAGTTCGAAGAGGTTGCCATCTCAGAACAGGATGAAGAAATAATACTGAATCTGAGCAAAGACCCCGAAATTTATGAAAAAATATCCCGCTCCATTGCACCCTCCATCTTTGGCATGCAGGATGTAAAAACTGCAATCTCACTCGTGCTCTTCGGGGGCATTTCCAAAGAGATGCCGGATGGCAGTCGTCTTCGCGGGGACATCCATATGCTCCTTGTCGGAGACCCGGGTATTGCAAAATCCCAGGTGCTCAGGTATGTCATCAAGTTATCTCCCCGCGGCATCTATACCAGTGGAAAATCATCCACCTCCGCCGGGCTGACCGCAACTGCTGTTAAGGATGAATTCGGTGACGGCAGGTGGACACTTGAGGCAGGTGCGCTGGTCCTTGCGGACATGGGTATCGCTGCGGTTGATGAAATGGACAAGATGGCAAAAGAAGACCGCAGTGCACTGCACGAAGCGATGGAACAACAGACCATATCCATCGCAAAGGCAGGCATCACCGCCACTCTCAGGTCACGGTGTTCTCTTCTGGGGGCGGCAAACCCGAAGATGGGGCGGTTTGACGAGTATGCACCTATTGCAGAGCAGATCAATATGCCACCATCGCTCCTGTCACGTTTTGACCTCATCTTTATCATGGAGGACAAACCGGAAGAGAAACTGGACCGTGCCATTGGTGAACATATCCTGAAATCCCACAGTGTCGGTGAACTGATCCAGCACAATAAAAAATTCCCGATGGAAGGCATCGATGAAGATTACATCACACGACAGCTGGCACCAGTCACACCAGAGATAGACCCTACAATTTTCCGGAAATACATTGCCTATGCAAAACGGAATTGTTTCCCAATACTCTCTGATGAAGCCCGCGAACACCTCATCGGTTATTATCTGAACCTGAGAAGTCTCGCGGATGATAACACCAAACCGGTGCCGGTCACCGCGCGGCAGCTGGAGGGACTGGTGCGTCTCTCGGAGGCGAGTGCACGCATACGCCTCAGTAATGAGATTGAATTTTCTGACGCGGACAGGGTCATAGAGATTGCCGACCGGTGCCTCAAGAAAGTGGCCTACGACGCTGAAACCGGCACCTACGATATTGACAAACTGGTCACCGGTGTCTCAAAGAAACGCCGTGACATTGCGCGAATTCTCAAAGAGACCATCCGTGAACTGGCGGATGACAAAGGCTTCGCACAGATATCCGATATCACCAGCCATCTGATCTCGTCCGGATACAAAAAGGATGATATCGAAAAAATGGTGGACCAGCTGACAAAATCGGGCGAAGCGCTTGAACCCCGTCACGGGGTCATACGGCTCATCAATTAAAGAGACAACACAATGAGCCGGAACCACTGATTTAATTGATTCAACGGAGAAACCATCTGTAATGACAAGAGATGATATTCAGGCTGCCTTTGAGGCAGGAATTAAACTTGGTGCCCTCTACCACCAGTGGGTGGGCACACCGATATCGCCCGACACCGCCAAATCAGTTGAGACGGCCATTGCCAATGCCGTCGCCCTGCAGCCCTGTGTGGATGCTGTTTCTGTCACCATCAATACCGAAATGATGGAAATAAATCCCTTCGGCTACAGTGAACTGGCAGGAAAGATGCTTGAGGTTGAGATTCAGACCACCGCAGGGGACGCGACATGCACCGCAGCCCTGAAATATGACGGTGAATATCCCCTCATGGAAATTCTTGATATCAGATGACCGGACTGGGCATCCCGGTAACTGACGACCATATTCACATTGACCGGGAGAATGGTAGGGGAACGGAGGCTGCCAAGGATTTTTTCAGGGCGGGCGGCACCCACATGTTCCTCGTCACCAAACCATCCTGGTCTCACAATATACACCCGGTAACCGGAGACGAGTTCAGGGAGGTATATGATATCACCCTTGAGACAGCCGCAGCCATACGGGAAATTGGCGTGGTGGTCTTTCCCATATTCGGCGTTCACCCGGCGGAGATCGGCAGACTGACCGAACGGATGTCTGTATCTGATGCAGAAGAGGTGATGAAACGCGGCCTTGACATTGCAGCGGAATATGTGGAGGAACATACGGCAGTCGCACTTAAATCCGGGCGCCCGCATTACCCGGTCGAACCGGATGTATGGGAGACATCGAACCGTATTTTACAGCACGCCCTCTCTCTTGCGCATGACACAGACTGCGCTCTTCAGATACATGCGGAGACCGGGCCATGCAGCGATGTGGCTGATATGGCAAAACGTATTGGCATGTCACCAAAACGCGTGGTCAAACATTTTGGCATGCCGGATACACCCCTGATGCCCTCCCTTCTTGCCCGCCTTGACAGTATACCATCAGCGGTAGAGAGCCATATTGAGTTCACGATGGAGAGTGACTATATGGATGACAACTCCCGTCCGGGAGCAGTCATCGGCCCGAAATCAGTACCACGATATACCCGGAAATATCTTGAACAGGGCATATTCAGTGAGGATGACGCATGGAACATACATGCAAAAACTCCCGCCAGGGTATACGGTGTGGAGATAACACTCCCATAGGCTATTTTCCCCATATTTTTAATCATTCCTGCGAAATACTATACATCATGTATATGAAGATACACCGCTACTCAGGGGTAAGTGGCATTGTTGCGGTATGCGACAGAGAACTTCTGAACACCACCCTTACAGACGGGGATCTTACCATACACGTAACTGAGGCATTCTACGGCAATACTCCCCGCACAGAAGATGAGGTAACAGTTGCAATTGAGCATGCGGCGAACTGCAACCTGATCGGAGAAAGAGCAGTCAGGACAGCAATAAAATGTGGCATTCTTGATAACAACGGATATATGAGAATAGGGGATGTCCCACATGCCCAAATCTACCGTACCTAAAGAGAGATACAGATAAATATGACAATACAGGAAAATTTCTGCCCGAAATGCGGGGGCAAAACCGAAAATGAAGGCTTTTGCAATAAATGCCTGAGAACAGCTGTTGAATGGGTTACCTGTGAAAAACGGCTGCCCTGCGTCATCTGCCCCACCTGCGGTTCGATTAAAAAGGTAAATACCTGGACTGATGTGCCATATGACCGCCAAAAACTCGCCGAAGAACTTGCATTCGGGGCGGTGTCCGTTCATGCTGATGTGCAGGATATTGAACTGGCTATCAGCACCAGAGACCCCAATCCCAACCGCACACAATGCACCATCTATGTCAGAGGGATGCTGTATGGCGAACCGGTGCACAAAACCTGTGAGACGTTAATTGTCTGGATGAAAGAGAACTGCGACAGGTGCAGCCGGTTCTCCGGCGGGTATTATGCATCAACCATTCAGGTGCGCGCAACCGGCCGGAGACCTGATGCCTTTGAACGGGAACGGGCTGAAAAAATAGCCTATGATATTGAGGAGAGTGTGCAGCAATTAGGGGAGCGTCTCTCGTTTATCACGCGGATTGATGATACGCGTGATGGTGTGGACATCGTTGTCTCAAGCCACAGTATGAGTGATCTCATTGTACGGCAGATTATCACCGAGATGGGCGGGAAATCCACCCGGCATCCCAAACTTATCGGTGAGCAGGATGGTAAAAAAGTATACCGCATCAACGTTCTCCTCCGTCTTCCACAGTTCCGGAAAGGCGATGTCATTGTCTTTAATAAAAGACACTACGAGGTCAAAGGCACCGATTCCGGCCTTCTCAGGGTATTTGATCTGAGTGAAGGCAGATCAAATGTCCTGCATGAAAATGATGAGGGATTCCGCCTGATTGGCAATGTGGGGGATGCTGAAAGAGCTGATGTCACCTATACCGACAATGATATTGCAGGCATCCTTGATCCTGTCTCGTACGATATAAAGGAAGTAAAGGCACATGCATGGCTGAGACTTGCTCCACATGAACGGGTAAAATTTCTTCGTGACCGCGAAGAAGAAGAGATCATTCTGGTCGGATAACAATGAGGGTGCGGAAATATCCACGTGATATGCTTTCTCTCCTGAAGAATGCTGAATGGGTGGATACGTCCCGCCGCCCGTATGTCAAAGGCAATGATGCATTCATTCCTGTCAAAGAGACGTATGATGCAGATCAGGTGCTCACAGAGAAGAGACCGTATGCCGGGAGAGGATACCAGATGCTCGGTGACGTTGTCATCCTGCATGGCATCCCCCCCACAGAACAGGAGATCAACAATATCTGCGACTGGCTGCATCCGCGCGGCATTGTGTATATATCCGGATACCACGGAGAGAAACGAGTCCCCGCGGCAACGCTTGTCTACGGAGAATGCGGTGAAGTCTGCCACCATGAAGCGGGTTTTATTTTTTATTTAGATCCCCTCAAAGTGATGTTTGCCATGGGAAACCGTGAGGAAAAACAACGGATCTCCCGATTGATCAGGGAATCCGGAGAGAATCGTGCGATACGCTGTGCGGATATGTTTGCCGGCATCGGATACTTCACCATACCTGCCGCAATGAACGGTGCAACGGTCCATGCGATGGAGATAAATCCCGATTCATTTTATTATCTTGAAAAAAATACCGCTGCCAATGGCGTTTCGTCAGGAGTCACTCCGGAATGGGGAGACTGCAGGGACTGCCTGAGAGGCGTCTATGACCACATCCTGATGGGCCATTTTGATGCACCCGTGTTTCTTTCCGATGCCTGTGCGCATGTACGGCCGGGGACCGTGCTGCATGTCCACACGCTGGGGGAGCAGTCAGAAGAAATATCCCGTATATGCGCTGAAGCAGGCTATTCCACAGAGATTATACCATACCGGGTCAAAAAGTATGCACCAGGCGTCTGGCACATGGTGCATGATGTGGTGATACAATGAATACGATACGCACAACACTCGCAGGAAAAGAGATTGTTTTGGGCATCACCGGCAGCATTGCAGCGGTTGATGGTGTAAAACTGGCACATGCACTCCGGCGCTGCGGTGCTGACGTGCAGGGTGTGATGACGAGTGCGGCATGCGGCATACTGCACCCGGATGCCATCACCTATGCCACCGGCCATGAGACACTGACCCGGTGCGGGGGACTGGTCGAGCATGTCACATACTGCGGTGATGGCGGGAGTGCCGACCTGCTGTTAATCGCACCTGCAACGGCGAACACCATCTGCAAGATTGCCCACGGCATCGACGACACACCGGTGACCACCTTTGCCACCACGGCCATCGGAAGCACGACGCCTGTCATTCTGGTGCCTGCGATGCACGAGAGTATGTACCGCCACCCCGGTGTCCGCGCCTGCCTTGAGACCCTCAAAGAATGGGGAATCACCATCGTTGACCCTCGCATCGAAGAGGGGAAGGCAAAGATTGCCGATACCGACCAAATTGTGCATGAAACGGAACGGGCCCTGTCCGGCATGCCTCTTCTGGGAAAGACGGTGCTCATCACCAGCGGGCCCTGCCGCGAACGTCTGGATGACGTGCGGGTCGTGACCACACGTTCCACCGGCAAAATGGGCAGAGAACTGGCACGCGAGGCCTCCCGCCTCGGTGCAGAGGTCTGGGTGGTGCACGGGGACATTCTGTCCGTGCCTCATGTACGCAATGTATATGCGGAGTCTGCCGGTGACATGCTGAACAGTATCTTACGCTTGTGTGCGGAACATACATTTGACTATTATATCAGTGCGGCTGCCATCTCCGATTTCGCACCGGCAGTACACGAGGGGAAGATTCCCAGCGGGCAGAACATATCTGTTGACCTCTTACCACAGCCCAAAATCATTCAGGAAGTGATGCAGGCAGAGAACCGCCCTAAAATTATTGTCGGGTTTAAACTGGGCTGGAAGAGCAGAGAAGAAGCCCAACACCTGCTTGATGCAGGTGCTGACATGGTGGCGGCCAACACCCCGGATACACTGGGAGCGGATTGTGGTGCATACGAACTCATTACAAGAGACAGTTGCGTGCATGCGGAAGGGACAAAGGCAGAGGTGGCAGAACATCTATGGCAGCATCTGCTATAGGCTTTTCACCCGGCCACATATCCGGGTATTTCCGGAGAGTTGACGGGGACAGTCCGGATTCCACCGGAAGCTGCGGCGGGGGCATTGTCATCGACAAAGGGGTATATGCCACGGTCACTCCCTCAGACAGAACCTCGGTCTCCGTCTGTCTTGAGCGCAGTCCGGGTGATGAGACCTGTATTGCCCATACGTCCCCGCCCATCGAGTATGCACTGAAGAGACTGGGAGTGACGGCAGCGGTGAAGACCGTGACGTCCCTGCCGCCGGGTGCCGGTTTTGGTCTGTCAGCAGCAGCACTGCTGGCAACGCTCGCCGCTGCCAATGCACTCTTTGACACCCATCTTACCGACGATGCCATTGCCCGGCTGGCCCATCTGTCCGAGCTGCAGTATCAGACCGGACTGGGCGATGTGGCCGCATGCACCGGGGGCGGCATCGTCTGCCGGATGCAGCCCGGCATCACCCCTGACATCACCCGTATGAATGGTGACGGGGTCTGCATCTCGGCACTGAGTTTTGGAGAACTGCATACCGCTGACGTCATCACATCTCCGGCAGATATGGCCCGCGTCACAGAGGCATACACGGCAGAATGCGCCGGGAGCCCGGAGGATTTATTCCGTATATCAAGACTGTTTGCAGAGAGAAGCGGCCTTGTACCGGATGAAATACGGCCGGTATTACAGGCATGTGATGACAACGGCATTCCTGCGTCCATGACCATGCTGGGGAAGGGTGTTTTTGCCCTTGGAAACAAAGCCTTCTCTGTACTATCTGAATTCGGAATACCACTGGAACTCCATGTGGCAGCAGAGGGGTTCAGGCTTATTGAAGTGATCACATGATACCCAAAGATCATCCCCGCTACCGGTCGCTGGTGGCACGGGAACGGATTGCAGACGCCGTTCGTTCAGGCATTGTAGTTGTCGAGGGAGCCAGTGCGCATGGCAGAGGGGAGGCATTTGACTATCTCCTGGGGGAAGATACATCAGCATCTGCGAAACGTGCTGAAAAGACCGCTGCAGCATTTCTTATGGCAGGCTCCCGCCCGGTTATATCAGTTAACGGGAACACCGCAGCCCTTGCAGCAGCAGAGATCCGGGAACTTGCAGAGGCTTCCGGCGCCGCGGTGGAAGTCAACCTGTTTCACCGCACCGAAGCGCGGATGACGGCCATCACCGCACACCTGAAAGCAGCGGGAGTGCCTGTTCTCGAAGGCACCGCCGAACGCCTCCTGCCCCTGTCACACGACCGGGCACTCTGCCTGCGGGACGGCATCTATGCGGCTGATGTAGTGCTCGTGCCGCTGGAAGACGGGGACCGGTGTGAAGCCCTTGTCAACATGGGCAAGACCGTCATCACCATTGACTTAAATCCCCTCTCCCGCACCGCACAGACTGCAACACTGACCATTGTCGATGAACTCACACGGGCACTGCCAAACATTACGCAGGCATGCGGGGACATGACCCATGAGACAGGAGAACAGCTGATGGCAGACCATGACAATCAGCGCCTTCTCTATGCCGCATTGCAGAGAATGCAGGAGACGCTCACCGATGCTATGGATTGAAAAGTACCGGCCCGAAACGTTTGAAGACATCCGCGGACAGGATGCGGTCATTGCGATGGTGAAGGCCTTTTCTAAAGATTCCATGCTGCCGCACCTGCTGATAAGCGGCCGTCACGGTACCGGAAAGAGCGCGGCTGTTGAATGCATCGCAAAAACACTCTACGGGGAGTTCTGGAAGGAGAATACGACGGTCATCCAGACGGGAGCGCTCTTCCGCGGCGGCAGGACCTATCTGGAACATGAGGAGAAATTCTCACATCTCTACAAAAAAGAGGCCAGCGTCATCACGAATTTCAAGTATATCGTGCGCTGGTTTGCCTCGGTGAAACCGCTTGATGCAGAGTTTAAGCTGATGGTGTTTGACGAAGCCGAATCCCTGACGTTCGAGGCGCAGCAGGCACTGCGCAGAATGATGGAACGGTTTTCAGGGACATGCCGGTTCATCTTCATCACGAGAACACAGAGTGCAATCATTCCTGCGATCACCTCACGTGCCCTGCCCCTCTTCTTCCGGCCGTTATCAGATGATACCATACTTGAACTGATGACAGAGATCCTCGCAAAAGAAGAGGTGCCAAAGACGGCGTATGAAAAAGAAGAGATGGAGCTAATCGCCGCCGCATCACGGGGAGACGCCAGAAAGGCCATTCTCTTCTGCCAGATGAACTGCGACGACAGGATTGAAGGCGGGTTTGAAGAGTATCTTGAATCAGAGACCGGCAATATCGCACGGTCGGTCTTCCGCATTCTCCGGAACGGTGACATGGAAAAGGCCAAATCTGTCATTGAAATTCTGATGCTGGAGTATGGCCTCTCCGGTCCTGAAGTGCTTGAAGAACTCTCAAGGGCCAGAAAACAGGAGTACAACGACCCCCGCGTTACGGTGGCTATTGCTGATGCGGATCTGATGATGCGGGACGCGGGCAATGAATATATCCAGATGGATGCCTTTCTCTCAGGCATCGTAAAAGAAATATTTTCGGCAGAATAAGTTATTCTGCCTGTCGGAGAGCTGCAAGCACTCTCTTCTTTTTATCCAGTGCGGCATCTGCTGCCTGTGCCACCCGTTTTTTCATCTCTTCAAAGTCATGGGGTGCGGTGTCCACGACTTTCTTCACCGGTGTATATGCTGATTCACGGAAGCGTGGTATAAAGTCTGTCATCTCACCGCCGGTGACCAGTTTGGCATCTCCCGGCCCTTCGGTGACATACCCGATCCTCTTCATGGTCACACCGGTGGACTGCACCACCTCAATGACCGCGTCTGCATCCTCGGGCCGTGTCACCACGAGGAGGGCATCCAGAGAGACGCCCAGATAATCAATTTCAAGTGCGTCAAGCATGCCGAGCACATCGGAATCCACAAGGGAACGCAGATCCTCTTCTTCAATGACAATCCGGCACCCGGCAGTCTCTGCCATCTCATACGCGTCTCCCCGCAGGCCGCCGTTGGTGACATCGGTCATGGTGTGAATACGGGTGAGCACGTCACTTTTCAGCAGTGCTTCACATGCACGCAGGAACTGGAGGTTGATGGTCTTATCCACCACATCGGGAAAGCCGGAATAGATGGCCGCGGTTGCAATGGTGCCGCCACCTGCCCCTTCCGTCATCAGGATACAGTCACCGGGCTGTGTCGCCGTGCGTGCCGTGAGATGATCGGCAATGCCGACAGCGCCCACACATCCGGTCATCCTGCTGCCCAAAACCATGTCGCCGCCGATTCTCAGCGTTGAGCCGGTGACGAGCGGGATGCCCATGGCTTCGCTGACAACCGCGATGCCTGCGGTATAATCAAATATTTTTGCCACATCGCCGTCGTCTCCGACGTGAATATCAGAGAGCAGGGCCACCGGTGTGGCACCCATGACATATACGTCACGCAGCGTGGCCCGGGTTACATGAAAGCCTGCAAGGAAGGGATAATCCGAGAGGCGTGAGTGCATGCCGTCCACCGTGGTGATGATATATTTCCCGCCGGCCTCTACGGCGCCCGCATCGTCCATCTCATCGACACCCACCGAAGCATCGGTGCCGCCGATTATTTTCGGGAACTGCCGGTGTGCAAAGAAATCTCCGGCACCACGGGAACCGACACCAAATTCACCCATGGTCACATCAGCTTTGGTGTAGGCAATCAGGTCTGATGCGGCCAGGTTGCTGTTCTGCACTTCTTTAACAACTGCACGGGCCATTGAGAGGGCATAGTCAGATGATACGCCCGGCTTCATCGTGAGGATCTGTTCTTTGAGATGATCGGCACAGGTCTCTTCATCCGTTCCTGCCGACAGGCACCGCCGTGTCAGCTCTTCAATATCCATAAATAAGTGTTGTCCACCACGCCTCATAAAACCGGCATAACGTTTCAATCGGATAAGGGTTCAATACTACAGCGATGGAACGACCGCAGATACCCTGTGCCTGCACGATTGCGGGATCTGATTCCGGCGGAGGAGCCGGGATTCAGGCAGATCTCAAGACATTTTCAGCCCTTGGTGTGTGGGGATGTACGGTTGTCACCGCAGTGACCGCCCAGAACACCCGTGCAGTCCTCTCCAGCAGGACTGTGGATACGCATACGCTCACCTGCCAGATGGAAGCGGTGTTTCAGGATTTTCCTATCACTGCGGTGAAAACCGGTATGCTGCCGGATGCAACAACGATCGCAGCAGTTGCAGACAATCTTCCCTGGGACATCTCGCTGGTTCTCGATCCGGTGATGATTGCCACCTCCGGTAAGCGCCTCACTTCTCCTGAAAGCCTCTCTGCCCTGTGTGACCGGCTCATACCACGCGCCGCACTGGTCACACCGAACATCCCGGAGCTCTGTGTCCTGACCGAAAGGAAAGCAATCACAACGATTGATGAGATGGCCGCCGCGGGAAGAGAAATTCTTGACATGGGGGCAGAGGCGGTGCTCATCAAAGGCGGGCACCTGACAACAGCCAGTTCACCGGACGTGTATATCAGCCCGGATGAACACGTCATCCTTGACGGCCCCCGATACCCCTATGAGGTGCACGGCTCCGGGTGCTCTCTTGCTGCTGCAATCACCGCGTATCTGGTGCGGGGTGAGACGCTGCCGGAGGCATGCCGGCAGGGAAAAATGTTTGTCTCCGACGCCATCCGGGATGCGGTGCCTGCCCTCTCCGGCAGACGGATGGTAAATCCCGGTGGTATGGTTTCAACGGCATATCAAAACAGGTAAATGAACGGAAAATATTCAGATAAATGAAAAATATTCACTTTTTTCTTCATTTTTCGGAAATACATGCATCACATATATCTGCTTTATGAATGAATAGTCATCAGAGAGGGATTGGGGATTGTATGGATAATATTGACCACGCCATTTTACGTGAACTTGCCCGGGACGGCAGAATTTCAATGGCAGAACTGGGGAAGCAGCTTGATATTGCTCCTTCAACCGTATTCAAACGGATTGAAAAACTGAAAAGTGCCGGGGTTATCGAAGGCTTTACCATTTCAATTAACCCGGATTACTTTGCAGAAAGCCTCATTTCATTTCTGACAATCACCGTCTCACCGGATGACAAGGAAGAAGTTGCGTCCTTCCTTGCAGGCCATGACTGTGTCCTTGAACTGTATGAGACACTGGAACCGAGTGATTTCATGGCAAAGGTGGTCGTGTCGTCAATCACGAACCTGAAAAAAGATATTCTTACCCCTCTTTCACGCTACGCGGGGGTGAAAGAGATTAAACCCTTTATTACGGTGAAACGAATAAAAGAACAGAACTGGAGTGTCCGCCGCTATGATTGAGTCACAGTTTATCCTCATTCAGCAGATTCTCGCTGTCGTCACCCTGATTTTAGGTGGCGCCCTGATTATCTTTGTCTATGATGCATACAAGGTCATCAGACAGCCGACTCTGCTCTACTTTACCCTCGGTCTCTTTACTCTTGTGATAGGCATCGTCCTTCCTGACCTTGTACAATTGTTCGGGCCTGAATTATCTGTCATATACTGGGGTGAAGTGGCATCCAGAATTATCGAGATTATAGGTATTGGCGTGATGAATTTCGCTGTGCTGCGGGGATGATTGCCGGATGAAGAAAGGGCAGTTCTCACGTGACTGGTCCCTCCTGAAACTCGCCCGCACCTGGGAACCGCGTGACATCGGCGGTGAGGTGATTGAACGGGTCATGCAGGAAGGCAGACCGGAAGCGGTGATGAGTATCCTCCACGTCATCGGTGATATCGGTTTTGAAGACGGGCAGAAGGCAAAGGAGCGGATGCCCCCTTTCATGCAGCCGTCGGAGATTATTGAGAGCACCCTTCTCGTGGCCGGTGTGGAGACTGAACGGCAGGACGGAGAGGACGGACTCACGATCACGGTGAATCTGGATGCACACGGCCTCTTTGGCTATCCGTTCAGTATGGCAGAACCTGCCGCAGCATATGTGACCGGATTTGTCCGGGCTGTGACTGAAGGTGCCGCAGTAACACGTGCAGGAAACCATCTCCAGATCCTTTTTTGACGCTGAAAACAACAGGAAATGAGTCCATTTTTTGCTACGGATATAAAAACGTGTTGAATTTCTACCAGAAGAAATAATATTCACCTCGTCTGCCTTAATAAAAGTAACTATCGACAATCAATAGACTCAAGTAGGGTCAAAAACAGGGAAATAACATTTCATTATTTGTAAAAAATACAGGAAATATTTCCAAATGTGTCGCAATTTCATTAGATAATCGTTCCATTGGAGACACATCCGCAAATCATTTATATAGATGAATATTATGTATACTCACCCACGGGGGGGGTGAAGTATCGCCCTGCTTGGGAGAGGTGAATTGAAATGAGATTTAATAAAGATGAAGAAGCGGTATCACCTGTCATCGGTGTTATCCTTATGGTCGCCATCACCGTGATTCTGGCAGCAGTCATCGCTGTCTTTGTATTCGGTATGGCAAGCGATATTGAGACGACAAAGAGTGTGGCCGCAACTGCAAAGCAGTCTGGTTCAGATATCCTGATCACATACCAGGGCGGACCGGATGCATCCAAGGTTACATTCTTAAATTCAACTGTATACAAAGTAGATGGTTCACAGGATGGCAATGATAGTGAGCAAAATCCGGCTGTAGGATATGCAAAACTGTTTGTTGGTAATGGTACTGCTGGTCAGGAACGTGTGGTCATCACTGCTAAGTTTGATGACGGTGCCACCCAGGTGCTGCTTGACAAACTGCTCTAATCTTTTTTTTTCCAAACTTAATTACGACATTACGTGCGTCAGCATGCTCTTTTCTGCCGCACTTTCTGACAAGCTTTGCTGAGTGCTCAATCATCGTCGTAAAGTTACCCGTATTTCAACATCCGATCATACAATTAATAGCAAGGGAGGAGCAGGCATCCCCCCTTGCTCCGGTTGCAGTTATTGCAACAAAACAGGTGTAATTCAGAGAGCAGAAAAATGGGAGAGTCTCTTTTTTATTTGTGGCAAAACGTCAGCAAGAGATCAAGCGCGTCAACATGCTCTTTACCGCCGCATTTCCTGACGAGCTCTGCCGACTGCTCAATCAGGGCCCATAACGCCGGGTCACGGGTCACGACATACCGCGTCGCATGCACCGTCGCCTCGATGATATTTGCAAAGGCCCGGCTGGGCGGGTGGGGCCGGAGGTTGAGAATCCCTGACGCCACCGGTGTCAGTTCCACGACGAGCGTCTCCGGATTGTCGCTCACAATGGTGGTGGTGAACGCCTCCCATGCCTCGCAGCTGCGTAACCGCTGCATCGACGTTGGCATCTGCACCGATATGTTGCTGCCGCCTGCCGCAGTCTTTGTGCACTCCGCACTCTCTTTGGTCTCCGTGATTTCAGTGAACGCGTCTTCTGAAAGATCTCCAAACGCAGTCTCCACATACACCATCGGGTCATACGTGAGGTTGGCCACCACCCAGCCGGACTCCCGGATGTTTGCTTCCGTATGGGTGCCGTGAAAGAGCCGCAGCATGATACGACCGTTGCGGCAGATGATACCCATCGGTGCGGCGTTGCTCCTCCCTGTCGCGGGATCTGTTGTCGTCGCGATGACTTCGTTTATGCCTGCCTGCAGGATTCCCAATCCCATCCCTCTCTTAATGCAAGATAAATGCCTGCAATCGTGATATCCGCAATCGATCCCGGATTGATACCGCGTGCGAGGCATTCCTCATCAAAGTCATCTGCTGCGTATGTGCCGCGACATACCTCTTTTGCGCGGGCCATCGTCCATTCGGCCGCTTCCCTGCCAAGCTTCTTGATGATGAAGGTGTCCGGTTCTGTTTCGAGAAGCGAGAAGAATGCCCGGACAACTGCCTGTTTCCCGTCCGGTGCCGCCAGCAGGTAATCTGCCACCCGACGGCTGAGAAGAAACCCGTTCGACCACTCCCGGCAGACCATGTCCCCCGGTGCAGAGTAGGCGATAATATCTCTGAGGGTCAGCCCCTCGTCACGAATGTGCTGTGCAGATTCCGGATCATTGACATCCAGATCATCGGTCTCATTCATCCGTACTTCCGTGAGAGCAAAGGCCTCATAAAATTTAAGGGCATCATCAACCGTAGTCTCTGCAATGACTCCCTGTGCACCGGCGATGCCGTCCCCCATAATAAGCGGAAAAAGAAGAATATATGCGCCAAAATGGGTATTGCC
>NZ_JAAAWJ010000129.1 GCF_009914725.1 Methanogenium sp. MK-MG | reverse complement strand
AGGACTAACCTGACCCGATGTTGTAAGGAAATATGAGGAAGACCATAACCCATCTCCCCACAACAGCGTTTTGGTTGCAGATACTCCTGACGCAATTTGCGTGACGACACACAATATAATTATCGCAGCGAGGAAGGGGCTCTGCTTTCATCCCCGGCCTGAAGACCGGGGACTTCCCGCTCTGCCCCTTCACCCCGCGAGTTAAAAAAGAGGACCGGAAAAAATATTATCAATACTTAAAATCAGCAGATTCCGGAAATCTTTATCCGTTTTCAAATCTCATCGCAAAAGCGGTGGATGAAAGTCTGACCGTATATCTCTCTGTATATGGCGGGTATGATGAACTTATACCGTTAGGGGTTATCGCACAGAACACTCCTTATTCACAGGAATATCTCAGCCTGCGGGCACGACAGGGCGTACTTGATGCGGTTAAGATAAAAAAGACGTGGCATACCTCCAGGCGGGCACTTGAGAAGTACCTCGCATTACACGGGAAACGAGACGGCCCATCATAACGACGTTTGGTGTGGCCGGGGTGTGTCAGGGCGTAAACCGGTATCTCAGGAGAGACAGTAGTGAACCATCAACTGATTCTAAACGAAGTCTCTTTCAAACCGAAACCTCACTCCCCCTCCACATGCCTTCTTCCGGCCTCAGTAATATCCCTCCCCTGCGGCGTCCTCTTAATAAACCCAATCTGAATCAGATACGGTTCATACACCTCTTCCACCGTCCTGACCTCCTCGCCAATCGCGATGGCGATCGTCTTCACTCCCACCGGGCCGCCGCCGAAGTCATGGGCAATCACCGAGAGAATCTTCCGGTCGATATTGTCAAGCCCCAGCGGGTCAATGCCGAGCATGGTCAGCGCAAGGTCTGCTGTCCCTGCGTCAATGCTGCCGTCCTCCCGGACCAGGGCGAAATCACGCACCCGCCGGAGCAGACGGTTTGCTATCCGTGGTGTGCCCCGGCTTCGCCTGGCAATTTCTCTGGCACCGTCCTCCGTGATCGGTGTCTGCATGATGGCAGCGCTGCGCAGCACAATTTTCACAAGGTCAGCCACCTCGTACAAGGTGAGCCGGAATATGAAACCGAAGCGGTCACGCAGCGGAGAGCCCAGGAGGCCGACCTTTGTCGTCGCACCGACCAGGGTGAACTCCTCTAAGGGGAGCTGCACCGAGCGTGCCCCCGGGCCTTCGCCGATCATCACGTCAATGCACGAGTCCTCCATCGCCGGGTAGAGAATCTCCTCGACCACCGGGTTCAGCCGGTGAATCTCATCAATGAAGAGCACATCCCCCTGCGAGAGCGCCGTTAACTGGGCGGCAAGGTCGCCGGGCTTGTCCAGCACCGGACCGGTGGTGCTCCGGATGGCCACGCCCATCTCCCGGGCGACAATCTGGGCGAGCGTCGTCTTCCCGAGACCGGGCGGGCCGGAGAAGAGGATGTGATCAATAGTCTCCCCCCGTCTCTTCGCCGCCGCGATGGCGATGGCAAGGGTCTCTTTAATCTGCGGCTGACCCACGAAATCGTCGAAATGCGCCGGCCGGATCGTCGTGTCGTCCGGCTCTTCGGCCAGAAGTGCCGGTGAGGGGAGTCTCTCCTGCATAAAATCAGCGCTCCCGCAGGCGGGCCAGAGCGCCACGAATAAGGTTCTGCACGGTCGGATCGGGAATGGACAGGACAGCGTCGACTGCCTCCTGCGCCTCCCGTGGCGAAAAACCGAGTGATATGAGGGCGCTCACCGCGTCACCGGCTTCTGCCGTTCTTTTGCCGCCGGGGACAGTTTCGGTGTGTTTCTTCATCTTATCCTTGAGTTCCAGGATCAGGCGTCTGGCACTCTTCTGACCGATGCCCGTGATCCGGGTGAGCACTTTTTCATCGTCACTCACAATCGCTATAGCAAAATCCTCCAAAGATATCTGGGAGAGGACGTTCATGGCAATCTGCGGGCCTATCCCGGAGACACTGATTAAGATACGAAATAGTTCCAGTTCACTTGGGTAGAGAAACCCGTAGAGCTGAATGTCATCGTCACGGACGGCCATGTAGGTGTGCACCCGGACAAGACCTTCCGTCTGCTGGAGACTCTGCAGCGCGGGGCGGGTGACCTGCACCCGGTAGCCGACACCGCCGACATCTATAACCACCCACCGGTCCCCGGTGGATGCCAGAATTCCTGAGAGATGAGCTATCATATTATCGCATCGTATGTATGTGGCAGAGAGCGACCGCAAGACCGTCTGCGGCATCGTCCGGGCGGGGAATCTCCTGCAGCCGGAGGAGCCTGCGCATCATCTCCTGCACCTGGTGTTTGTCGGCACGCCCCGATCCGGTGACCGCCTGCTTGATCTGGTTGGGCGTGTACTCCGCTATTGCAATATCCCGCTGAACTGCTGCGAGTAAGAGGACACCCCGTGCCTCACTGACCTGCATGGCAGAGGTGGTGTTCCGGGAGAAGAAGAGTTGTTCAATGGCGACGCATGCCGGGCTGTAGTCATCAAGAACCTGCGAGATACTCTCATATATCTCCCGCAGACGCTGTGACTGGCTCAGGCTGCTTTTGGTCTCAATGCAGCCATAGGCCAGCGGGGTCGGATACCGGGCGGTTCTCTCAAGCACGCCGTAGCCGACCCGTGCAATACCCGGATCAATCCCGACAACAATCATGCGTTTCTCTCTCCTGTAGCGGGGGGCCTTTGTGCCCCTGCCTTTCTCATGAATGTTCCGTTCTTATGATAGATACCTATTGTCAACTACTCGCGTCTATACAGTCATGGGCTTCCTGCCTGTTTTTTTCGAAATAAATTGTGTTGCTGTAATGGACATACAAAAATTCTGTTAAAAATGTCTGTATGCAACTTTCCTGTGACGTACATAATATATTGTGACAGTGGTATCATCATGGTTTACACGGTAAATAATCCGATAATTGCCGGAACGAATCCTGTAGAAATTCTCCGAACCAGATATCCTTTTAGATTCGTGAGGAATGGGATCCGAAGATAATTGTTCAATCCTAGAAAAAATTGATTCGATATGAATTGTGTCAATCTTCCTCAAATCCTTTTCAACACCGGATTTAAATTCAACCGAATATTTATTCATAAATTACTTCCGAGCCGTTTTTTCATCTCATGTAAAGATCG
>NZ_JAAAWJ010000128.1 GCF_009914725.1 Methanogenium sp. MK-MG | reverse complement strand
TTGCAGAAGAGCTCGATATCCCGGTTGTGGTGATGGGAGATTCAATCCGAGAATATGTGCGTAGATCAGGGCACACCCTGTCCGATCTCTCGATGGGTAAAGCGTCAGCACAACTGCGTGAAAAGATGGGGCGTGATGCGATTGCACAGCTCACCATTCCGCGTGTGGAGGCGTGCGGGACAGAGGCCGTTATCATTGACGGCATACGCAGTGAAGCTGAAGTCGTGCTCTTCAGAAGTAGTTTCCCTGATTTTTATCTGGTGGGTGTTGCATGCTCCGATGCGGTGCGGCTGGAACGGATCTTCGGCCGTGGCAGAGAGGATGATGTCACCTCGGCTGCAGAACTGAATGCCCGTGACGAGCGGGAACGCGGCTGGGGACTGGATGCGGCGCTTGCGATGGCAGACGTGACGGTCACCAATGACGGGAGTATTGAGGAGTATGAGACTGCGGTACGGGCACTGCTCTGTCAGTGTATGGAGGGACGTGCATGACACTTCCGCTCTATTTTGCCTCCTCATCCAAGGTGTGGTCATCGCCGGAGTGGGTATACGGCATCGAAGAGTGTGGGTATGACGGCTGGGAGATATCAGCCGACGGCAATTACCGGCTGGACAACCCGGAGGCGTTTGCAAAAATATCAGAGATTATCGAGACCACAAGCCTTGCAATCAGCGTCCATGCGCCCTTCACTGACCTCAATATCGGCTCCCTGAACGATCCCATCTACCGGGAATCCATCCGCCAGATGCAGCTCTGTGTTACAAAGGCTGCAGATATAACCGACGTGGTGACGATTCATCCCGGCTATATCTCACCCCACGGGCGCCTGGTGCCGCAGAAGGTCTGGAACCTTCACAAGGAGGCACTCCGGGAAATAGGAGCAACGGGTATTGATACCGGGGTGCGTGTCTGTCTTGAGAATATGCCGAAAATTCCGGATTTCCTCTGCATGGAAGCCGATGAACACTACGGGATGATTGAAGGAGTGGATGGCATCTATGCAACCGTAGACCTGGGGCATGCGAACACCACCGGTCAGATGAAGACCTACCTGGATCGTATCGGAACAGCGACCCATATGCATATTCATGACAACCACGGACGTTCGGATGAACACCTTGCCCTGGGGGCAGGAAGCATTGACTGGGATGATGCCGGTGCCCGTATCACTGCCGCATACCGCGGCATCTGTGTCGTGGAAGGCCGCAATCTGGACGAGGCCGCCGTAAGCATAGACGTTTTCAGGAGGTGTTTTTCATAGCAGGAGAGACGCTTCAGGTATACTTCCTCGGAACGGCAGGTGCTCTCCCTACGCCGAACCGTAATCCGGCATGCATCATGATCCGACACGGGGCAGATTCCCTGCTCTTTGACTGTGGTGAGGGTGCACAGCAGCAGATGATGCGGGCACGAACCGGCTTTACGGTCGATGCCATCTTTATCACCCACTGGCATGCAGACCATTACCTCGGAGTTCCCGGCCTGATTCATACGCTCTCGTTTATGGGTCGCACAGAGCCCCTTCCCATATACGGGCCCCGCTGGGTGGACGGGTTTGTTGAAGGCGTTCTCGCACTCGCAAAGAAGCCGCCGGGATTCAGGCTTGACCCCCGGACCCTGAATCATGGGGATGTGGTGCCATTTAACGGATACCAGGTCCGGGCGTTCTCTGCTCAGCACGGGATACCGGGGCTGGGGTATATCCTTGAAGAGGATGCACGCCCCGGCAGGTTTGATCGTGAGGAGGCAATCAGGCTTGGAGTGCCGGAGGGGCGTCTCTTTGGAAAACTCCAGCGTGGAGAGGCAGTCACGGTCGAAACTGACGGGGAGGAGACTGTTGTGGCCGCAGACCAGGTGGTAGGTCCCTCGCGGCCCGGCCGGAAAGTAATCTACACCGGCGACACTCGTCCGAATGTGCGCTCCTGGCTGGGCTGGGGTATGGATGCAGACCTCCTGATTCATGACGCCACCTTTGATGAGAGTGAGGCAGACCGTGCGCCGGAGGTCTACCACTCCACTGCAGCGGAGGCGGGAATGGTTGCGGCCCAGATTGATGCTGCCCGCCTTGCCCTCGTCCATATCAGTTCACGCTATACCAATACAATAACTCATATAGAGGATGCGGGGAAACACTATTCAGGACAGGTGTTTGCACCTGATGATCTCGATATCATCGAGATTCCATACCGGAGCTGATGAAAATGACAGGGGAAGGTGATGAAACTGGTGCTGCAGATATCCTCCCCGATCCGTCTGTTTCTGACAGGTTTTGTCGCTCTGTTAGTATGTGCATTTGCCGCAAGTGCCGCCGGCATCTATCTCGGTTCAGCACGTGACGTTCTCTATCTCCTTCCGGGACTGATGGTCATGGTACCCCCGTCCATTAATATGCGGGGGAGTATATCCGGAGTGCTCGCATCCCGTCTCTCCTCATCGATGCACCTGGGGGCATTTGACGTAGAGTTTTCCCGTGAGTCCGTGCTGGGATCAAATATCAGGGCCTCTTTTTTGACAACGGTTATCATTGGATTCTGGCTGGGCCTCATCGTCTCCGGTATATGCGCTGTCTTTGGTATTGAGGGCATGAGCGTTATCGATTATGTGGTCATTTCCGTTGTGTCAGGCATTATTTCCGGGCTCATTGTAATGGGTATCACGCTCATTGTGGTGCTTATCAGTTACCGCTTTGGCCTGGACCTTGATATGATCGCAGCACCTTCCGTGACAACGGCAGGAGACATTGTCACCCTGCCGGTCCTTGTTGTGACAACCCTGTTCTTTGTTACACTGGCACCCGTTGTGCTCAATATCCTCTTTGTTATCGTGCTTCTTCTGAGTGCTGCCTGTCTCATCTATTCAGTGTACCTCGATGAACCAGTCTTTGAGATAAATCGCGAAATTCTGCCGCTTCTTTTGATCCTGTCTGTTGTCGGAACACTCGCAGGTCTGACCTACACGCTTGACCTGGAGCTGCTCGTCGAATTTGCCGTGTTCCTGATCATCATCCCGCCGTTTACCGGGCTTTGTGGATCGATTGCAGGTATTCTCTGTTCCCGACTTGCAACAGGCATGCATATGGGTGAAATCGATGTGAAGGCGTATCCTGAACGACCGGTGCTGGAACAGTTTGGCGGGTCATATCTCTATGCACTGTTTGTATTCCCCCTCATCGG
>NZ_JAAAWJ010000127.1 GCF_009914725.1 Methanogenium sp. MK-MG | reverse complement strand
TTCTGGATAATCTCATAAAAGAGTGATCTTGTGTCTCTCCCCTTCTGCAGATAATGATCCGCACCCAGCTCATATGCCCTGATGGCTATCTCTTCCCTCCCTTTTCCGGTAAATATAATGAAGGGCGTGTCATTACCGGATTCCCGCACAGTTTTCAGAAATTCCAGACCGTTCATACCGGGCATATCATAATCAGAGACAATAGCCGAGAATTTTCTATTCATGATCTCATCAATGCCCAGTTCGGCACTCAGTACACCGGTGACCTCAAACCCTCCCATCTTTGCCAGAGTGAGTTTTGATACCTCCAACAGAACCGGATCATCTTCAACGAGGAGAATATTCTTCATACACATACATTGTCACAAAGGTTCACATGAAATCAATCCGAATTTAATTAGGTTTTATGGGTTTTTCCTGATTTTCAAGAAAAATATGGGGGTGAACAGCCCCTTCCTGTCATCAGAACCATTCATTAATTATCTTTATCCAAACACCAGCAGGAACAACAGACACCGGAAGTCGTTTGTCTGTGAATGTTGCGGATATTCTCTTCATGCCGATCTTATTGGTGCCCGGAACATTGAGTCCGGAGCACGCACTTACAGGTATAACCTGGAAGTGCAGGGTGCAGTCAACCACCCACACGGGAACTATCTACGGATAGAGTCCCAGGCCCCGGTCTTTAGGCCGGGGTAGTTGACTTGCGTCATTCCATTTCATTCAGAAATCCGGATCATATGGTATCAACACGGACTGACATACAGATGCGTGTTTATTACCCCAAACACAATACAACTGCCATTTTCCACACACAATATTTATTTGCCAGTATAATCACCCTTGATGACAATATATGTGACAATTATTGGTATTTCCGGCATACGGGCCATAATATCTGGCTGAATTATTTCCGGCGCTCAAAACCTTTATGTCCTGACACAGTAAGAGCCCCCACAGTTATATCCTGTTCATTCTCAGCAAAATGGCAGGAAGAGACGTTGCAGAATTGAAGGGAAACCTGCGTTTTCACGTAAAATCTGCTCATTGGGGGGGAGATATAATGAAATCCACAGTCAGCACACTGCAGACAATCCACATTGTGCTCTGCATATGTATCGCGGGAGCCATGCTCCTGCCTGCAGCAACCATCGCAGCCGGCCCGGATGCGGATGAATATGAATACGAATACCCGGATGCACGGACAGCATGGGAAGCAGCACATAATGCCTCAGGTAGCCTCCCGCCCCTGTACAAGGAGCTCAGGGCCCTGCCGGAGGAAGAACTCAGACAACGAATTGATGCAATGCGGGTCACACCTGAAACGCGGGAATGGCCGGTGCATGAATCACCGGCAATCACTTTTGTGCCGGACATGCGTGCTGACAGCAGCATCGATGCACTGCCACATCCTGCGGAATGGTGGGTCTCGGCCATCAACCCGGTGAACAATGAGAGCGGGAATTACTCTGAGATCGGCATGATACCCGAAATCGGCAGGGGTGACACCATTCATGTCTGGGGCATACCGGGGCACACCTATGAAGGCGGATTTACCATTTCAGCGGCCGATGTCACCGTACGCCAATGGGAGGGATCGCCCGTGCAGCCGGTTCTGAAATCACCTGTCAACATCACACCTGCAATTACAATCTCCGGAGATAATGCGACGCTCTCCGGGCTGAATATTTCCGGTACCTCGGTTACGGAAGGGAACGGCGCAGGCGTATCTGCGATGGGGACAGACGAGACACCGCTTGAACGGCTGACGGTTATCGGGTGCACCTTCTCAGGTAACCGGGCGGACGGAGAATTTGGAGTTGCCGGATATGGTGGTGGCCTTTTTGCCGCCCATGTCAGTGACATACGCATCACCGGATGCACCTTCTCCGACAATTATGCAGGAACATCCGGTGGCGGGGCCTACATTCTGGAATCCGGTGTAGATATGCGGGACTGTATATTTTCTGAAAATTCAGCAGATCTTCATGGCGGAGGAGCATACTTTGAGGCAACGGATTCGGTTATCGCACATACCACATTTACGGCGAATGACATCCATTATGGAGACGGCGGGGGAGTGATGTTCTGTAATGGTGAGGCGAACCTTATAAACACCACAATTTCCAAAAACACCGGGGCCTTCTTTGGAGGAGGGGCCTGTTTTCAGGATATGGATGTAGATATCACAGACTCTGGTATTCGGGCTAACAGAATGAGCGACAGATACGGCAGTAGTTTCAGTGAGGGAGCAGGTGCATATTTCTCCTCCTGCAATGTCTCAATCACCGATACAATGATTTCCGGGAATGATATTCTTCCCGGGTTTTGCGGAGGGGTGTCCTTTCAGGGATGTGATGTTACACTCGTCAATACTTCAATTGAACATAATGGAGCGGGATTCCTTAGCGGAGGGGTAAGTTTTAGTGGTTCCACAGTCAGGATGATAAATACGACAATTTTCGGTAATATTGTGGATTTCTATGGTGCAGGGATGATGATCGGGAGTTCTGATATCACGATGAAAAATTCTGCAGTCGATAGAAATTGTGGAGAATATGGCAGTGGAGGATATATTCATGGATCAAATATCACACTCATTGATTCATCGGTCTCCGATAATTTTGCATGGCAATGGGGCGGAGGAGCATGGATAATAGAATCAAATATGATCGTTGAAAATTCTTCAGTATCCAATAATGAGGTTTATTATGAAGGAGGAGGGGTCTATTGCACTGATTCCACTGCAATATTCGAAGATACTCTCTTCTCAGGTAATTCAGCATTAGTTACGGGTGGCGGGATCTCCTGCAAGGATTCAGACGTTTCCTTTGCAGGTGTTACATTCCTAAATAATTCCGCAGTACGCGGTGGAAGTGCTATCCTGGCCGTCAACTGCAACGGGATACAGATGAATGACACCTTCGTTAAAGGTCCTGATGCGGAGATTGCATGTGCAAAAACAGCCATAAATGCAGAAAATGTCACCTTCGACGCCTTCTTGGGAAATACAAACACAATCTCATGCACAGGATGGAATCTCGGACTGGCGACAGCACCGGTCCCCTCTCCCGGACCGGATGGCAACAAGACAATCCGTCATGCCCTCTCTGTTACCGGTATCAGCACAACAGATTACACCGGACCATCAGAATACGATGCCCGCTGTGACCTGAGGATGAAATATCGTGACGCGGATCTCGGAACAGTGAATGAATCACTGCTCATGCTCT
>NZ_JAAAWJ010000126.1 GCF_009914725.1 Methanogenium sp. MK-MG | reverse complement strand
GAGTTGGAAAGATAATGGATGAAATTGTAAAGTGCTTAACTTTTAGGCAAAACTCGTAGGAAAGTGGTGAAAAAAACAGGGATTTTTAAAGTACTGCAAAGAATCATATGCGTGGACAATTGCATTTCTAAGGCCGTTTAATTTTCTTAAACTCTCGTATGCATCTTCTTCAATAAATCCACTTTCAAATAAGGCGGTGATTGTTTCATAATCACCCATATGGGTATTTCCGTTTCTTTTTGATTGAATGATCAGAACAATATCAATGAGTGCTTCAGTGGCCACATGAATTGCATACAGAATTGCCATCTGTCTGGTTTCATCAGTTTTGAATTCTGTTAGATTTAGTGGTTTATTCTCTCTTAAATACGTCAGTTTGCTTATAATGAAGTCAATTTTCCGCGATATTTTTTCATATGGCATCGACAACCGACCTCAGCCTGTTAAGTATTTCTTTCGGGTTTTCCGGAACCGGACTGTATTCCTGATACGGCCTTAAATACTCGTTCAGTTCGTCATCATTTCTGCAGTACACAATGATATGGTTCCCTGCAATATCCGATTTGATGTTTCTGTTACACCCCTCAAAAATGACAACATCGTACTGATCCATTCTGACCTCAGGATAAATATCATCGTACAATAGTGTACCATAATCCCGGCAATCCTGTAGTACAATACAGACGTCAATATCTGAATAGGTGTTCTCATCTCCCCGGGCATGAGACCCAAAAATTAAAACGGCAAAGTATTTTTCGCTGCAAAAAATAAAATCATCTCTTACTTTTTGAATTACTGTGTCCTTTTTGTCTGCGAGTCTGGATGAATTCGTCAAATCAGAAGCTGTAGCCATATGCTTATTCCTTAATCTCTCCTTTGCCATAAGAATATAATAATATAACTCTTCTCAGGTCAGTGCTATTCTGAAAATGGCAGAATCAGGGAGAATTTGGTCATCCCCGACCTCAATAACTGATGTGAATGTATGACGGGATGTTAAGGCAGGTTCCGGATGTCTTTGGTATCGATGCGATGCTGTCAGCTCAGGGCAGGCATACAACATCAGGCCCGGAGATCGATGGTGGGCCACCCTCCGGACGGTGGTTCAGTCAGTATTTTCTCTATGAAGGGAGATGATATGGTATTGGTGATATTGTGAAGACATTCACAGCGGTAGTCTATACGGAAGATAATATGTACATCGCAGAATGCCCCGAAGTGGGTAGCGTCAGTCAGGGAGAGACCGTGGAAGAGGCAGTAGCAAACCTCAGGGAAGCCACAGAGTTGTACCTTGCTGAATTCCCACTCAAAGATAGGGGAAGGCCCATCATAACGACATTTGAGGTGGCCGGGGGTGTCAGGGCGTAAACCTGCCTCAGGCGGGACAGCGATCAAAAACTATCGAAAGAATATGGATTCATGGTAAGCGGGCAATCGGGAAGCCATGTGCGTCTCTCGAAACAGACACCCAATGGGAAGGTGGGGACTGTTGTACCGCTGCACAAAGAGGTGAAGACCGGCACTCTTCGTGGCATCCTGAAACTGGCAAAGAAGAGATCCGGATGATTTTGCCCGGCATCTGTGATTGCTCTTCCCTGATACAAAGCCCCGTATATATTTCGGGGTTCACCTCAGAGGAGCAATTTAATATGTACAGGTCTTCAAAGTAACATCCACAGAGTGATTCTGTCAGGTGCTGCCCGGAGCATCAAATATCCTGCGGTTCTGTAATTACGAAATGGGGGAGAATGAATGAAAGTGAAGGACTGCATTAAGATGATCGAAGCAGACGGGTGGTACCTTGTGGTTACCAGGGGCAGTCACCGGCAGTATAAACATCCGGTAAAGCCAGGCAGAATTACCATTGCCGGACACCCGGCAGATGTTCTGGCCCCGGGAACACTGAACAGCATACTGAAACAGGCAGGTCTTTAAGGAGGGAATGAATGATGAATCGATTTCTGGTTATTGTTGAGAAGACTGACGGCAACTATTCTGCATACTCCCCGGATCTTCCGGGGTGTGTGGCTACAGGAGCGACCCGCGAGGAGACGGAAGAGCGAATGCATGAGGCAATTGAACTTCATATTGAGGGCCTTAGGGGGGACGGGTTTCCGGTTCCCCTGTCACGGTCTTCGGCCATCTATGTAGCGGTCCGGTAGGCGGGGGACTTGTTTGCCCCCCATCTTTTTTGTCAGACTATCTCTTTTTGCAGGAACCGTGACCGGATGAATTTTATTGTGTGACTGAGTGATTATCCCGGTGTGTGACGATGATTATTGTGCAGTGCGTCCCGATAATTTCTGCGCTCAAATAATCCCGCTGTTTCGTTTCATGAAGAAAGCAGGCAGGAAGCCCACAACTGTAGTCGTGGTTAGTTGACTGTAGCACATGTAATAGATCTCACATGTGCAATCCTGCACATCCGTGCAATCCCATAAATATCCCCCCGCCAACAGGGTATCATGACCGCCACCAAACGCATCCCCGTCTCCGAACCGGTCTGGATCTCCCTCTCGGATATGAAAAAACCGGGGCAGACCTATGACGGGCTCCTCGCCGAGATCATCGAGCACGAGAAGGAGCGCCGCTTTCTGGTGGATATGGCCGCAATCGAAGCGGAGAGGGACTTCGTGGAGTTTGCTCCGTGACCTGCCGGCCCCTCCCCGACAAAAAACGGGCTCAGGACTTCTGTGACCATCTACCCGACAAGAGCCGGGTCATCGTCAGAGATCACCTGCTCCGCCTCGCCGACGACCCATACCCGGGCAGCGGTGCCGACAGGGAACAGCTGACCATCCGGGGAGACGACCGGTATTTCCGCCTCCATATCGGGAGATCCTTCACTGCCTTCTATACCATCCATGAAAGAGAGGGTGAAGTCCACGTCCTCGATATCATGACGACTGAACAGGCGCACAAGAAGTACGGCCGTCTCGGCAGGCGGTAACCACCCCTAGCCATTCCCCCCTGAACAGCCGCCGGAGATCATCATTCCATTGAGGTGTTGGATAATGGGATGAATGCGTCAGGACTACCATTTTGAGATTTTTCTGATCTTCTTCAGCTGTTACCGTTTGATACCTGCACTGGATTTATTTGCTACATCAGCAATTCTCCGGCTGATTTCGTGAGCTGCTGGTATAAACGTATGGCTCTTCGCTGTTTCAGGTGGGCTAGTGAACTACCACGCCCTAAAGGGCGTGGCTTCCTGCTTCATTGACAACACTTGCATCACAGAAACGTGATGTAGTGGTATTGCCTCCACAGGCTCAAAG
>NZ_JAAAWJ010000125.1 GCF_009914725.1 Methanogenium sp. MK-MG | reverse complement strand
ATCGGTATCTGTACAGTATCCGGGATGATTGTCATTACAATTGTAAACCTTATCGCCTATGCAACCGCAGGTCTCTCCTTCCGCTACGGGCTTGACCCGGATAATTTTGGAATTCCGGTGATCACAAGTACAATAGATCTGGTTGGTGCTGGTATCCTTATGGCCGTTATTAATATACTGATATAAGGAGATACCATAATATTAGATACGACAAAGTGTATCATGAAAGGACTATACGCCCATGAGTGAGTTAGAGTACCAGCCGGTCAGTTTTAAAGATGTACTGATTGAGATGAAGGACATCTCAGAACTGATGGTTGATCTTGCTTATTCTGCGATTCTTTTTGAAAGCCGGGAAATTGCCCAGGAAGTTATCACCCTTGAAGAACGGATGAACCAACTGGTCTATCAGGCACGGATACAGAGTATCCTTGGATCGCGGAGGGTTGAGGAAGCTGAGGCGATGAGTGGCATGCTGCAGGTCAGTGAAGCGGCAGAAAAAATTTCAAATTCTGCGTCTGAGATTGCAACCATCATCCTGAAAGATGTGAAGTTTCCTGCAAAACTCCGGCTTGCGATGCCTGATGCCGAAGAGGTTACCGAACGTGTGGTTGTTGGCAAAGAGAGCATCATTGATGGTGTGACTCTGGGTGAACAGAATCTCCAGAGCAGCACCGGAATGCGCGTCATTGCAATCAGGCGTGGAGTATCGTGGATTTATGATCCCGAGCGCGAAACGCGGATTCTTGACGGTGATATCCTCATTGCAAAAGGCCCGGAGAGCGGAATTATCCCGTTGTATAAACTCTGCGGAGCAGAGGTCCCGGTAACTGAAGAGTCTCCTGAAGGAAGTGTTGTGACCGACCTTGACCGGGCTGTCCGCTTGATCGTCAAGATGAAGGATATCTCAGAGTTTGCAGTCGGCCTTGCGTATACATCACTGCTCTTTAACAACAGGGAGGTGGCCGATGAAGTGGTCTCCCTTGGCACCCGGATGGATGACATGCGGTATAAACTGGACCTCTGGATTCTTGAAGCCGCGAAACGCATATCAAATGTGGAGTATCTGCGTGGTTTGCTCTATATGTCATCATTTGCGGATAATATTACAAATGCCGCAGGTTCTATTATTGATGTCATTTTGCGGGATATTGATGTCCCGCCGGTGTTTAAGAAGATTGTACGTGAGTCTGATGAAATTATCTCGCGGATTGAGGTGCAGGAAGGCTCGGAACTTGCCGGAAAAAGCCTGAAAGAAGCTTCACTGACAACAGCGGCCGGTATGGTTGTCCTTGCTGTCAGGCACAAGAATAAATGGAAATACCGTCCGAGAAAGGATGAAACATTACGTTCCGGAGACATTATCATAGCCAAAGGGCGGCGGGACGGAGAGTGTCGCCTGTATGATCTCTCCCGCGGAACGTGATATATTGATAGTAAAATGAATCAGATGAGTGTGATATAAAATGAGTAATGGAGAAATGACTGTTTACCGCCTCTCCCCTGCATGTGATGTGGGTGATGTGGAAGAAGGCAAAGTGTATGTTGTGCGTGTGCAGGGATTCGCTGACTTTGGCACATTTGTGTATCTCAATGACCGGATCAAGGGCCTGGTACATAAATCGAATGTAAAGACCCATCACCAGGAAGGGGAAACCCTGTTTGTTCGTGTACGGGAGGTGCGCAAAAACGGCAACATCGATCTCGAAGAGATTGTCCCGACCAGATACCGGACGGAGACGGTGGCAAAGAAACTCTCGACCATCAGACTGGGTGACCTTCCGGACAAAGTCGGCAGGCATGTCACTATTGAAGCGGAAGTCGCACAAATAAAACAGACCTCAGGGCCTACCATATTCACCGTCATTGATGAGACCTCGGCAGAGGATGCCGCAGCCTTCATTGAGGCAGGGGTACGTGCCTACCCGGAGGTTGAACTGGGAGATATGGTCTCGGTTTCGGGTGAGGTGATGCTCAGGAACAACCGCCTCCAGATTGAGGTTTCAAACATGCGGGTTCTCTCCGGTGAGGAACGGGAGAGTGTGAATCTGCGTATTGCAGAGGCACTTGATCAGCGTGCCGAACCGGAAGATATCCCGTTCATGATTGAAAGTGAGGTGCTGGAACGCCTCAAACCTGAGATGCAGAAGGTGGCCAAAATAATCAGGAAGGCCATCTTTACTGCCCAGCCGATTGTGCTGCGCCACCATGCTGATGCAGATGGCATTACTGCCGCTGTGGCGGTTGAACGTGCAGTCACATACCTGATGCGGGAGAATGGCGGAGACCCTGACACCGAGGGGCATATGTTCAAGCGGGCTCCGTCAAAGGCACCGTTCTATGAGATTGAGGATATCACCCGTGACCTTGACTTTGCCCTGAAGGACTTAGTCCGGTTTGGCCAGAAACTGCCGCTCATTGTCATGATGGACAATGGCTCCACCGAAGAGGATGAAGCATCATACCGGATGGCAAAGATATATGACATCCCGATTGTGGTTGTTGACCATCACCACCCCGATGAGAGCACAGATGCATATCTCGATGCACATGTCAATCCATACCACGTCGGCGGAGACTTTGGTGTGACAGCAGGTATGCTCGGCGCCGAACTTGCCCGCATGATCTTCCCGGGTGTAGAGAGTGAGGTTCGCCACTTCCCGGCAGTTGCGGCAGTGGGTGACCGGAGTGAGGCACCGGAACGCCAGCAGTATCTGGACCTTGTCAGCAACGAATGGAGTGAGGAGCACTGCAAGGATATCGCCCTTGCCCTTGATTACGAACAGTTCTGGCTCCGGTTTAATGACGGACGTGAGATTGTAAAAGATATTGTTTGTGTCAATGGAAACCGCGACCGCCATGAACGCCTCGTCGCACTTCTCGTACAGGAAGCCAATCTTGCAATCAAAGAACAGCTGAGTGCGTCAATGCCGCATGTCGTCGAAAAAGACCTTGGAAACACTGCGAAACTCTTTATGCTGGATGTGGAAATCTATGCCCACCGGTTTACCTTCCCACCGCCCGGCAAGACATCCGGCGAGGTGCACGACATCCTCTGCAGGCGCAATGCCGGTGCACCGGTGGTGACGCTGGGTATCGGGCCTGACTTTGTGGTCATCCGTTCGCGTGGTGTTCTGATGAACATCCCGAAGATGGTACGTGAACTCAGAGAAGAGGTTATTGGCGGCGGAGTGAACGGCGGAGGGCATCTTGTCGTTGGAAGCATAAAATTCGTAGAAGGCATGCGGGAAACAGTAATTGAAAGCCTCATTGCGAAGATTGAAGAGTATCCTGTAGAATAATAGTTGGTGGGTTATTTTAGGAAATCACCCTTTGATTTTTGATCAGTCAGCACACCGGATCTGGTAATACATCCTGATAAATCTGCAAAGGTTTAATCTGGAAAAATCATGTATTGTGCCTGAATA
>NZ_JAAAWJ010000124.1 GCF_009914725.1 Methanogenium sp. MK-MG | reverse complement strand
GAATTACGGTATAACTTAGGACCGACTAACCCTCGGCTGACGAACATTGCCGAGGAAACCTAGCCCCTTCGGCGGTTAGGATTCTCACCTAACTATGCTTCTACTAGTGCCAGAATTCTCAATTCTACACGGTCCACAGGAACTTAAACCCCTGCTTCCGCCCATGCAGAGCGCCTCTCTACGCCATCACCTTGCGGTGGTCTGTGGTATCTGTGGTAGGTTTTAGCCCCGTCCATTTTCAGCGCCCTAAACCTCGACTGGTAAGCTGTTACGCACTTTTTAAAGGGTAGCTGCTTCTAAGCTCACCTTCCAGTTGTCTTTGGCCTAGGACATCTTTTAGTATTGACACTTAACCTACACTGAGGGACATTAACCACAGTCTGGGTTGTCTCCCTTACGCACTACAAGCTTACCCCGTAGTGCGGACTTCCAGCCTTCTTCGACGACGGGGAATTCGGAGTTTGACAGGAAGGTGAGGAATTTCTCCCCCAACTCCTCCAATCAGTGCTCTACCTCACCGTCTATCTCCAGCCAGGTCATGCTACGACATGTTTCGAGAGGAACCAGCTGATGCCCAGTTCGATTGGCCTTTCACCCCTATACGCAGGTCACACGAATGATTTGCATATCAATACCGCTTCGGCCCTCCACGCAACTTTCGTCACCCTTCAGCCTGCCCACGCATAGATCACTGGGCTTCGGGTCTTATCCTGTCGACTACACGCATTATTAATACGCCGTCCCATGTCGAAACTACGGACTTGTTGCTTTCGCTTCGGCTTCCCTTAACGGTTAACCTCGCCAACAGAATAAACTCTCTGGCCCGTTCTTCCAAACGTAAGTTATGACACCGGCAATACACCCCATACTACCGCCTCGCGACGGGTTCTTTCGGTGTAAAGATCCTTTTATGCCATAACACACTATCACCTGTCAGTTTCAGGCACTTTTAACCACCTTTCCAGGGTTACTTTTCAGCTTTCGCTCACGCTACTATTTCGCTATCGGTTTCGAGGAGTATTTAGTTTTGGAGGTTGATGACCCCCAGGTTCATGCGAGAATTCCAACCCGCACTACTCGAGACACTTCCTCGCCAAACATCGGTATGCGTACGGGGCTATCACCCTCTGTGGCAAACCGTTCCAGAAATATTTCCGCTTATGATGTTTGGGTAAACGGAAGGCTCACAACACCACATGTCCCCGAAGGGATTCGGTTTGAACTCTGTCGCTTTCGATCGCTTTTACTAACGACATCTCGTTTGATTTCTCTTCCTCCCCCTACTGAGATGTTTCAATTCGGGGGGTTCCCAATCCTTACGGATCGCTTCTTAAAAAGAAGCAGGAGGTCCCATTAGGGTATCTCCGGATCATAGGTTCCTTGCGCCTACCCGGAGCTTATCGCAGCTTGGCACGCCCTTCATCGGCACTCGAACCGAGCCATCCACTGACAGGCTTGTATCAGCTTGTCTTTATGATTGTGTCCGTTAAAACTCATTTAACGTCCTATGTGCACACCTATACACAGCCTCAAAGAGTCAGTTAGACTCTCGGCCCTTCCCCGATGACTCACGTCTCCGGGTGCATTAGGATGCCGGGTTTTCAGAAAAACTAGTCTCTGATTACCAGGCGATGGACTTAAGGGGATTTGAACCCCTGGCCTCGGCGTTGCAAACGCCGCGCTCTTCCAACTGAGCTATAAGCCCACATCCCTTTTGATTGTCAGCATTGGCAACTTTACGTTTTATTTAGTAACCGCATCATACCCAGTTCTTTAGGAGGTGATCCAGCCGCAGATTCCCCTACGGCTACCTTGTTACGACTTAACCCTCCTTGCGAAACCTAGATTCGACTGCGGCAAAAACCACAGGCTCATCCAGACCTCACTCGGATGGTTTGACGGGCGGTGTGTGCAAGGAGCAGGGACGCATTCACCGCGCTATGTTGAAACGCGATTACTACGGATTCCAGCTTCATGTGGGCGAGTTACAGCCCACAATCCGAACTTAGGACAGGTTTAAGAGATTGCCTTCACCTTTCGGTGTCGATACCCATTGTCCTGCCCATTGTAGCCCGCGTGTAGCCCGGATAATTCGGGGCATGCTGACCTACCGTTGCCCATTCCTTCCTCCTCTTTAGCAGAGGCGGTCCCAACAGTGTCCTCTTCGTTCCGGAGAACAAGCTAGCAACTGTTGGCGTGGGTCTCGCTCGTTGCCTGACTTAACAGGATGCTTCACAGTACGAACTGACGACGGCCATGCACCTCCTCTCAGCTGGTCAAACAGAGTCTTCAGCCCGGTTATCATTCCGCTGTCTTATCCGGTGAGATTTCCGGCGTTGAGTCCAATTAAACCGCAGGCTCCACCCGTTGTGGTGCTCCCCCGCCAATTCCTTTAAGTTTCAGCCTTGCGACCGTACTTCCCAGGCGGCACGTTTCACGGTTTCCCTTCGGCACCCCAGTGACTCATGGTCACCAGTACACCTAACGCGCATAGTTTACGGCTGGGACTACCCGGGTATCTAATCCGGTTCGCTCCCCCAGCTTTCGTCCCTCACTGTCGGAGCCGTTCTGGTGAGATGCCTTCGCCATCGGTGGTCCCCCGGGGATTACAGGATTTCACTCCTACCCCCGGAGTACCTCTCACCTCTCCCGGTCCCTAGACACTCAGTATCTCCTGGATGCCCGTCGGTTAAGCCGGCGGATTTCCCAAGAGACTTAAGGGTCCAGCTACGGACGCTTTAAGCCCAATAATAGTGGCCACCACTCGAGCCGCCGGTATTACCGCGGCGGCTGGCACCGGTCTTGCCCGGCCCTTTCTTCAGATGCGTTTTAAACACCTGGACAGCCCGCGTATACGGGCACTCGGGGTTCCCTTATCACAGTTTCCTGCATTGTAAAGTTTTCGCGCCTGCTGCGCCCCGTAGGGCCTGGAATCGTGTCTCAGATTCCATCTCCGGGCTCTTGCTCCCACAACCCGTATCGATTACAGGCTTGTTGGGCCGTTACCCCAACAACAACCTAATCGACCGCAGATCCATCCTAAGGCGCCTCAACTTTCGATTAAAGAACATTCCAGTGTCTCTAATCTATGGAGTATTATCCCCAGTTTCCCGGGGTTATTCTCCACCTTAGGGCAGGTTATCCACGTGTTACTGAGCAGTCCGCTGAGGGTCTTAACCCTCTCAACTCGCATGGCTTAATCGAACCCCGATAGCAGTGACCTCTGGCAGGATCAACCAGAATTAATTTCTTGAAGTAGGCAAACTGAATCTACAGTTTTGCTTATCAAAGCACACATTGCTTATTTGTTAAAGGATATTAGCGGTTACTAAATAAATTTCCGCATTGCCAATGCCAACGTCAGAACCGACACTCCCATTCGAGCGATTTCGGATCTCCATCAAAATCTCGGACTACAGTATATGAAACGAAAGGAGATAAACCCTCTCATTTCAGATTGTTGTCCGAAGGGACAG